>CACXUB010000153.1 GCA_902770735.1 uncultured Bacteroidota bacterium
AAGGACAACACTTTACAAAACGAAAAGAAACAAATACTGCACGTCTCCACCCTGGACAACGATGCCAAAAACATCATGGGCATCCTGCGGGCGGTGGACAAGCTGTGGCAACGGCGCAAAGACTTCGAACTCAACATCGTTCACGACTTCCGCAACATCTTGGCGGAAACATACGTCCGGGAACGCGGCCTCGAATCCGCCGTCCACTTCCTGGGACGCAAAACATCGCAGGAAATAGCGGAAATGCTGCGCCATTCCGACTTTTTCCTGCTCTTCTCCAACTACGAGAACCAACCGTGCGTGCTACTGGAGGCATTCAGCACCGGCACGCCCGCCGTCACGACACCCGTGGGCGGCATCCCGGAGTTCACAAATCCTGACAACGCCGTCATCGTTTCGCCGAGAGACGAAGCCCAACTCATTGAAAAACTGGATTTCATGTTGGAAAACAGCCAAAACTTCCAACCTGCCGCAATCCGCGAACAGGTTTTGGGAATTTGTTCGCCCAAAACAATTGCAGATAAATGGAATGAAATCTACGCCAAAAGCTAACAGCCAAAAGCCAACCGCTAAACCACCTGCACCAACTTCACTTTCTCGAAGTTCTTAAGAATCGATGTGATTTCTTTGAGATTGTCGTATTTTTTCATACGAATTTCAATCGTCACCAGCATCAGTCCATCGTTTTCGTCGGCGTCCTTGTGCATTTCATAGTTCATCACAACGATTTTTTCGCGACGGAGGTTCTCAAGCACCTCGGTCATCACGACGTAATCCTCGGCTAAAAAGGTGATGGAGCGTTCGCGCTGTGACAGATACGGCAGGTAAATGTTGATCAGCCCCAAGGAGATAAGCACGACGGCGGTGGTAACGAGCGCAATCCAATACATGCCGTTACCGCAGGCCAGGCCAAGGGCGGCGGTGACCCAAAGGCCGGCGGCAGTGGTCAATCCGCGCACCACCTGTTTCTGCAGGATGATGGTGCCCGCCCCGATGAAACCGATGCCCGTAACCACTTGAGAAGCAATGCGTGACGGGTCGAAACTCACATGGTCGTGCCCCAACATAAAGTCGAAGCCATACACAGATAGGATCATGAACAGGCAGGAGCCCAAAGCGACCAGCAGGTGCGTGCGCAATCCGGCTTCCTTGGCGTGATACTCGCGCTCAATCCCAATCGCCGCGCCCATAGCCGTCGCGGCAAGCAACCGGAGTATAAGATTCCACAACATTATTGCGCGTCTCCATTGGGGAACTCCGGCGAATACCGATAATAGTTGAAATTGAGATGTCTCGTCAACGCACTGTGAACCAGAGAGTCCTCGCTATGCCCCGTGGTGTTCTCCATCGTAAGATCGCGGTACGCATAGCCACGAGAGGCAAAAATACCATACGCCGACTCGTCATCAGAGACAAAATTGGTGTATTCCATCCGGTTCTGGACAATGCTGCTGCCCGGCGTGGACGCCTCCAAATACCTCAGATACGTGTCATTGGCGGCCCAGGCGGTCAAACGCAGACAATAATAGGGTTTGCCGTCCACGGAATCGATGTAACGCGTCACGTCCGGATTGGTCTCGATGTCCCGAAGGAACGTAGTGAAGAACGTCTTGGGAGTGAAGCCCGTATAAACAATCTCCGACGTGGAGGTCGCCCTGATATAGCTTCCGTTGATTTTATGCGTCAGCTGTTTGTGTTCCACCGCACCAGTCGCGTTGTTGACCTCGATGTAATAGAAAGTGAGGTAAAGATCATACACGGCCGCATTTTCCGCCGCACTGAACTTGATGGGGTATTTGTTTTCAGAATTCATATTCCAAGAAACCAAGGGATTACGGACAGAAAAGCCGCCGACCACCACCGTTTCCGCATAAATCTCCTTGCCCGTGTTTTTCTTGCGGATCACCAACCTATAGACGCACTCGTTGTCCAGCTGCCAGTCGGAGTAGTAGAGCAACTGCTTCGGGTTATGGAAGTCGCCCTCTTTTTTCGGGACGACGGTCGTGGTGTCCAGCACGGCCTCGCGCACGAACTGGCCGTCACGATATTCCACCAGCTTCACCTCGATGGAATCCACGGGATAGTAGATGTTGTCCCACTCGCCGGCAGCCTCGTAAGCGTTGCCATCGGTGAGGAAACCACGGTAAATCTTGAAATAATGGATATCGTCAGCGACATTCAGGAGTCCGTATGTGACCGTAATATCCTTATAATCAGCCGTCAAGTCAATCGGTTTGCACTGATGGAGCATCGTGCCGGCCAACAGCAGTAAAAGACAGTAAATGACCGTTTTTTTCATAATCAATCGTTATAATCGGGAATTTCGCGCATCCACCTGGTGCCGATTGGCTGGCCGTACTTGTTGACGCGGGTGTTCCGGTAAAATTTTTCGTTAATATAATAGACCAAACGTGTGGAAATCATGTGGTTATGTAACTTGTACGTTTCTGAAATCATGGAATTGTCCGTGAGCACATACGTGAAATTCATGGTCCGAATAGGCACCATGGAGTACTCATATCGGAAATCAAGGCATAAATTCTTGTACAGCCGGATGTTGATGTCGGCGATCACCGACCAGTCGCTCTTCTTGAACGTTCCGGAGCGGGCGTTTGTGGTGCGGGTGAAACCGTTGTAGATCTCCTTCGCACGGACCAGTCGTCCCCACGCGAACCCCAAGGCGAACGTGCATCCGGAGTTCGGTTCCTCGTAGCGCACCATCAAGGGAATCTGCACGTAGTCGAGGGCCATTTTGCATTTGGTGGTCGAGTCCCACGGCACAGTGCGGTCCACGTCGAGGTACATGGAAGGCGCGTAACGGGTGGTGTCGAAAGAGCCGGGAATGCACTTTTTGAGGGATCCTTTCTGCGAGTAGAGCAGTTCGAGGGAAACCTGCCAGGTCTGCTTCTGGTTCACGGGCAGCGTCAGCCCCAAGCCGCCGTTGAAGCCGACTTTGTAGAAGCCGTGCACACCGTCGCCTTCAATCTGCGCGAAGTTCACACCGGCCGCGACAGAACCAATAAAACGCTGGGCTTCAATATTTTGCATCGCAAAAAAGAGACAAGCGACACCCAGCACAATCCGTATGAGGTGATTTTTCATTCTATACAAATTTTGCGCCGCGAAGATACGTTTTTTTTCGTGAAATCAAAGATGAAAAGAATACGTCAAAAAACATGGATCAACAAGGAGCGAGAATCCCTTGGGGAGCGCTCTACATCGAGTTCCGCATCGGCTGCATCAGCTGGGCGAGCATCTGCTTGGCGCGCATGATCTGGATTTTCACATTCGAGAGGCTGAGTCCGAGCCGCTCGGAAATCTCCTCGTAGGCGAGATCCTCATAATAACGCAACTCAATGACCTTGCGGTACTTCTCAGGCAATTCCGACACGGCGGCGCGCAACAGCTGCAGCCGCTGCTTGTCGATAATCTCCTCCTCGGGAGTACGTTGCATATTGTCCTCGCTCTGGTCAACAATGGAAGTCGTGTTGGACGTGTAGAGATCCTCTTCGAAATATTGCGGCATGTTGTTTTTCATGCGCAGGAAATCGATGCTGTTGTTCAGCGCGATACGGTAGAGCCACGTGGAAAAGGCGTATTTCGGGGTGTATTTGTCAAGGTAACGGAACGCCTTGCCGAAGGTCATCAAGGTGAGGTCTTCCGCGTCGTCTTTGTTTTTCACCATGCGCACCAGCATGTAGAAGATGCTGTCGCGGTAGAGGCTCATCAGCTCGGCATAAGCTTGCTGGTCGTTCTCGTCCAACGCCCTGCGAAGCAACAAATAGTCGCGCTTCGCTTTTTCAGTTTGGCAAGTGTTGTCGTTCATCTTTGCGCGATTTTTTTGTGGTGTATTTTAGCCGAAAGCCAGTAAATAGGGTTCAAAAGGGAAAACAGAAGGTCGTAGAACAGCAAAGAAGGGATTACCGGTTTCTCGTCGAGTTTCTTGGCGGAGACGCCCATGACGACATACAGACTGGCTATGCGAACCAAAGCGGCTCCGAGGACAATGTAGAGGAACAACGGCGTATGCAAGGACACGAGCAAAGCCAATACAAGAAAGACATAAAACAGCAGGTTCGAAAGTTCATATATACTGAGCGAAAGTCTGTTTTTCAAGGAGTTATACTTTCTCGTGAAGAAAAGGCTGACCTTATGGAGACGCCAGAAACGGTACTGCGGGAGATGTTGGTACACGGTGGACGCTTCCGGCGCGAACTCGATGGCGGTGTTGTTCTTGGTGGAGGCTCTGTGGATGAAGATATCCTCCTCGCCATAGAGCAGATGGCTGTACGTGATGAAACCTTTCTGCTGGTAGAAGAGCGGGCGCACAAACCCCACATTGCTGAGGTCGCCGCGATAGGTGCTGTGCCCGAGCGCGTGCGCGAAATACTGCACCGCGCCGACGAGGTTGTCATAGAGGAGGAAATGGCTGTACGGCCCTTTCTTTTTGGAATACGTGCTGTAACCCAGCACAATTTTATGGAGTTGGAAATTCTGCGCCATCATCGACAGCCACTGCTTGGAAGAAGGCTTGCAACTGGGAGAGGTGAGCAGGATATGTTCGTAAGTGGCGCACTTCACGCCCATGGAGATGGCCATTTTCTTGCCACGGCTTGTCGGAACCGCCGTGCTGAGGTCCACAATCTTGATGTTCGGATAACGTTCCTTGTACTCCTGGATGGCCTGCAGGGAATGTTCGTCCCGCGAGCGGTCGTTCACCACCACAATCTCGAAGGAAGGATACTGTTGCTCAAGCAGATACGGCAACGACTGCAACAGTTGGACGGCGTCATCGCGCACCACGACGACCACGGAGACGGGAATGTCGCGGAAACCGAGCAGCGACTTCTTCCTAGACTAACTGAACGAGAGTTACGATGCCATACACAATTAAAATAGCCAAAGCTACTTTGGACAACTGCATTTTTTAACAGGGTTTAGGTTAATAGTTTGGCTGCAAAAGTATGTTTTATTTCGATAAAAGATGTATTTTTGCCAAATAAAATATAAACAATCTTACGAACAATTTATGAGGTTCACGCTACAGAAGGAAGACGGCAAAAGCCGCGCGCGCGCAGGGCTCATCGAGACCGCGCACGGGAAAATCGAAACCCCCATTTTCATGCCCGTGGGCACCCTGGGCGCAGTCAAATCACTACATATCAGGGATTTGAAAAACGACGTAAAAGCGCAGATCATCTTGGGCAACACCTATCACCTGTATATGCGTCCCGGCATGGAGGTGTTGCGCGAGGCCGGCGGACTGCACAAGTTCAACGGCTGGGACCGCCCGATCCTCACCGACAGCGGCGGATTCCAGGTGTTTTCGCTGAGCCATCGCCGCAAAATCGACCCGCAGGAGGGCGTCTGGTTCCAGTCGCACATCGACGGCTCCCGCCACCTCTTCAGCCCGGAGAAGGTGATGGACATCGAGCGCACCATCGGGGCCGACATCATCATGGCCTTCGACGAGTGCACCCCCTACCCCGCCGACTACAAATACGCCAAGAAATCCATGGAGACCACCTGCCTGTGGCTCGATCGCTGCATTGCCCGTCTTGACGAGACCGAGCCGCACTACGGCTACGAGCAGACGCTGTTCCCGATCGTGCAGGGCAGCACCTACAAGGACCTGCGCGTGAAGTCGGCGGAGTTCGTCGCGTCCAAGAACTGCGACGGCAACGCCATCGGCGGCGTCTCCGTGGGCGAGCCCACCGAGCTGATGTACGAAATGGCGGACATCTGCTGCCAAATCCTCCCGAAGGACAAGCCGCGCTACCTGATGGGGGTCG
>CACXUB010000154.1 GCA_902770735.1 uncultured Bacteroidota bacterium
TGCCGGGTGCTGGTCATCGACCTTGACCCGCAGTGCCACCTCTCCATCCTGAGCGGATGGGACACAAACGAGGATTTTTTTAATACGCCTACCATCTTCTCCGCCATGCGGAGGGGTGGGGCGCTGCCTGTCTATAAGACGGGTCGCGAGCGTGTGTACCTGGTACCGGGCGACTACGCTATGCAGGACGTGGACAGCGACCTCTTCCGGCAGATGAACCCGAAGAAGGTGCTGACCAAATGCTTCGCCCAACCGCTCGACGATCACACGGGCGAAGGGTTTGACAACGTGCTCACGGCCTTCGACTATGTGTTCATCGACTGTCCGCCTGCCCTGTCACAGTCCACCTACAACGCCATGGGCGTGGCCACCGGCCTGCTGGTGCCCGTGCAGATGGAAGGTCTGAGCGTGAACGGTCTGGGCAACATCATCCTCGCCATGCGCGACGTGCAGAGCGAGTTGAACACACACCTGGAACTGCGCGGGCTGCTGCCTACGATGGTGGATGCACGCCCCAAAATCGTGCGCGAGTTCATCGACTATCTCAAACGGTCATACGGTAATCATGTCTGCCACACCATCATCCGCCGGAGTGTCAGGATGAACGAGGCGCAGACCCTTCTCAAAGACATCTACGCCTACAAGAAGGGACAATACTGCTCGGTGGCCAATGACTACGACGCACTGGCCAAGGAGCTCTTCGCATAACGAATCCCTATATAGGGCACCTCTAAAATCACCGATTTCTCAAATCCAATATCGAAATCAAGGATTGTTGAAACCAATAATATTTGATTTGCGCAAAACAAGAAAACAATAAATCAAGAATATTTGAATTATGGCAAAGAAGACATCATCAACGAAAGCTGACGACAAGAAAGTTTTTTCTTTCGTCCAGGAAGCCCCGTTGGTAAGGCAGACGGAGCAGACCATCGTCAATGGCTACCAGGCCATCGAGGAAAAAGAAAAGGGTAGGGGAGCGGTCCAGCAGGGCGCACCAAGGCAGGAACCCGCACATCAGGCAGCATCATCGCCACAGACGCACGAGGCAGAGAAGACCAAGGGCGTGCAGGCATACATCCCCATGTCGATGTACCGCCGACTGAATGACCTGAAATACACCCGTGGCGTGACCATCGGCAACCTCTTAGTGCAGGCCATCGGCGAATGGCTCGACATGCAGAAGTGACCTGAACTATGAATGCGGCAACCTATGGAGCGAAAAAACGTTGCTCAAACTATGGATTGGTTAACCTTCATCTATGTTTGTGGCAACCAAAACGCACGGGAAAGCCCTTAAACACAAGGAAGTTTCGCCGGCGTAAGATAATATAAAATAAAGCGAAGTCTTTTTATTTTGAAAAATCGTATCTTCAAATGTCGCTTCTTTACGCTCAAAATGAATGCCCTGTTTATCGGCATTGCGAACAATTTAGGTTGCCTGATTCATAGTTTAGGAACACTCGTTTTATAGTTGTTTCGGTGGCTTTAGGTTAACCGATTCATAGTTTAGGCAATTATTATATATACATACGTGCGTATGGAAAAGAAACAAGGAATCTCGAAAGAGGAAATGCGCCAGCTGGTGGAGTCGCATTCGTGGATCAAGTCGCCGTTTGCCTACACCAAACTGGGGGCCAACCTCTCACTGGTGCAGCAGCAGTCGCTCCTGATGGTCAGCGACCACCTGCAGACGTATATCAAGGACTTCTACAACTTGAAACTTGACAAGTCAAAGAAGCGCCCGAAGTCGCTGTTCACGGAGCACCTGCTGAAGAACGGCATCCCGCCGTTCCGCATCTATCTGGCCGACCTCGGTGTGCAGGCGGGAAACTACCGCGACGTGCGCAAGGCCATCAACGAAATGGCGGTGATGGTGGAGCATCCTGTGCTTGACGATGACGGCATCCCCACGGGAGAGACGGCCTTCAATCCCGTGTTTGAAGAGTTCCGCGTGAAAGAAACGGGTGATTACTACCACTACGAGCGCGAGAACGAGGAGGGGCTGATGGAAATGGCGGAGTCGGTGCGACATTATGGCTACATCGACGTGCAGATCAACCCGAAGGTGGCCGAGTGGGCTTTTGACATGTCGGCGGGCTACGTGAACCACCTGAAACTGATAGCGCGTTACAGCACCAAGCGGCCCACGCCGCGCCTTTATCTCATGCTGATGCGGGCGATAGGGCAGGGTAAGAAACGGGTGCGCTACACGCTTCAGGAATTGAAGGAATACCTCGGTATCGTGCCATACGTCAACGAGAAGGGCGAGACGGTGACACCTTATCCTAAGTTTGCCCACTTCCGAATCAAGGTGCTCGACGCCGTGCGCGATGACCTCGACCGCATGGCCAAGCTCAACCAGACCGACATCCGCTTTGAGTACGAGCTTATCTATCCCGGAAGCCGCAAGCGCGGAGAGCCGGAATACATTGAATTTAAGATAGAGCGCACGCAGTTGGGCGATGCCTACAACGTCATCGTCAACCACCAGCCTTCGGAAATCAGACAACAGCCCCGGCAGCAGGAACTTTTTATGGAGGAATACAGAGAGAAGTTCAAGCAGTGCATGGACGAAATGGCTGGAAAGGTAAAAGACGACAGCATCAAGGCAAAATTGCAAATGATGCAGTTTGAGCACTTCGACACTACCAAGAAAGTGCTTTACCTCCAACTGCCGGACTCCGGCTATTACCAGTGGATCGAGAGCGACAACGTGATCCGATTCGTCTGGAGTCACCTGTCCAAGCACTTCGGGAAGAACATCCAGCTCCAATATAGGCTGTTGAAAAGTTCACCGAAACCCTGAAAACCTGTACCAAATGTTAAAATCGAAAAGGGTATATTTGCATTGTAAACGAATATATCCTTTTTGATTTTTTATGCGCGAGGAAAACGAGAAAAAATCTCCGACCATTGATGATTTCGTCATCATCGAGAAGGTGGATGCCTTCTGCAAGCAGTATCGCCCGGCCAAGGAGCACACCTTCACCACCGAGGCTTTCAACGAAGAGCGGCTGCGCGAGTTCTTCAAGGCTTACGAACTGTTCTCGCAGGGCGACCCACTGAAGGTGTATATCGACGAGCTGGCTGCACGCGGTTATTGCATGTCGGTTACGGTGTACGGTGAGCCGGCTATTATAGTGGAGGAAAAAATTGACTGACTTCTTTTACTCAAAATTACATCAGCATGGCAAAATACTACTACGAATTACCCTTCGACAGCAAGGAGGGCAAGGCACTGGCAAAGTTCCACCACGCCTGCGTCAACGCAGAGCGCATGGCGGAGAAGTACGCAAAGCGTATGGGGGCGGTGTCTTATTATACAAGCCCGCATTACTTCACCGGCGGCGTGGAATACTTGGTCTTCGCAGATCCCAAGAAAGTGAACACCGACATCTGGAGGCTGGCCAACAGGACCGAAGAAGGTGAGCAATGGTGGGAGCCGAATGTGGTGAAAGTGGCAGGATGTGTTAAAGTGCGTGAGAATTTCACACCATCAGACGTGGCCGGGCGCACTTATTCCAAACGTCCCAGCACATGGGACGAGGTGCGCAGGACGTACACTCTGGACGAATGGCTGGCTTTCATCGGATTCAAGACATCCGGTGACAAGGAGATAGACAGCAAAGCCGTTGTGGGTATGCTAAGCGGGAAGCAGTTCTACAAGTACATCGACATCATACCCAATGCCGCTCCCGTGGCGGGCAGGAAACGAAGCCGTGACGGGTCGAAAGCCGTGACCGCCGAGCAGGAGCGCATGAAACTTCCGATTGTCAGGACTGAGGACTTTTATAGGATAGTCCATGCCGTCAGCGTCCCCGCTGATGGCGAAGGAGACGGGAAGCCTATGAAGTTGGACGAGAGCACGCCCGTGTTTTTCGCCCATGGCGGGAAGTGGAACGTCGGACTTGACCGACGCATCGACTACGACAATTATGACGGCTTCGAGGAAATCACCGCCGGGATGTTCATGGCAAGGAAAAACTTCATGCTTCGAGAGCGGAAAAAAACATAGGCGACAATTCTCCCAATTACCGTTTTTTGGGGTTTACGTGCGGACGTGGAGCTTCTCCATAATCGGCCACGCCTTCAGTGCCGTAGCCTCCTAAAGAAGACTGGCGCCCGCCTTGTGTGAGCGCCAGTCTTGTAGTTTGCATACCGTCGCGCACCATTTCCTTGTATTCGTCTATACGTGCTTCATATTGACTGATGCGCTCTTCGTATTGCCGGCGCATGTCATCTTCACGTTTTTGGTGTTCGTTTCTAATCTGCTCCTCTTTCTTCAGCTGCTCGTCTTTTATCCGTTGAATCTCCTGCATGTGGTCAATTTTCATTTGCAGGATTTCCATCTGCGATGTATTCTCTTTCTCGTTCTTTTCATTTTTCGTCGCTTCGCTTTGCAGCCGTTCATCCCCTCGCACTGAGGCGCGATGTGCCGTTTTTGGAACGACTGTCGCCGGACTGTCGCCGTCAAGAAAGAACTCCGACAAGTCTATGTCATAAAGATTGCAGAGCAGCACCATCTTTTCTACTGGCAGCGGATTGCTCTTGTCTTTCATCCATCGTTTCAGGCTTACGTTGTTCACCCCGAGGTCCTTCATAAGCTGAGTGAGTTTAATCCCCGATTTCTCAAACCACTGTCCGAAGAAATCGGCATTGTACGAATACTTTTTCATAATCATTATGGTTTATGTTTGACAAATGCTTTTCTTAAAAAATGTTTATCTAATCAAAATAAATAATCATTATAGATTGATATTTATTTTAGTTTCGTACTTTTGCAACAAAGTTACAAAATATCTATGAAA
>CACXUB010000155.1 GCA_902770735.1 uncultured Bacteroidota bacterium
ACTTGATTGTCGGCAACCGTCGCGGGCTGTTGTCGTATTATCACAATGAAGGAGTGAATATTCCTGTTTTTCAGAAAGTTACGGATACGTTGGGCGGGGTTGACATGCGCAACTTTGAGTTGTCTTACTTTGGATACAGTGTTCCCTGTTTTTACCGAGACGCGGAGCATGGAACCGTTTTGTTCTGTGGTGGCGAGCAGGGCGAAGTGGCTTATTACAAGCATGTTGACGGTAATCTTTCGGGTGTTTTCGAGAAGGCGGAGGGAAACCTTGCGGAGACGATAGACGGGGTGGCGCATGGATTCCGGGAGGGTAGGCGAGCGGGGGTTGCCGTTGCCGACCTCAATGGAGACGGCCGTCCGGAGCTGTTTCTCGGCAACTATGCCGGCGGTGCGGCCTTTTTCCGGGGTGCGGTGCCGCCGGTCCACACATCGGTGCCTGCGAATACACGCAATGAGGTGCGTGTCTGGCCGAACCCCGCGAGCGAGCGTGTGCACGTGCAGGGAACCCAACCGTTGCGGCAAGTGGTTCTTTACGATTTGTTTGGCCGTATAATATTGGCTATAAATGAAATAGGAGATGATAGCGTGACGCTCGACCTTTCCGGATTGGCTCCGGGAGTCTATCTTCTCCGCTCAAAAAACGCTGATGCTGTAAAAATCGTGGTGTACCGATAACCTCCACAAACTGCTAACTACTAACTGCTAACTACCAGACCGAGTCCCAGTCTTCCGCATCCCTCACTGACTTATCTCGTTGGAATTCCAGCAGTTTCGCGTATTTGAGGAAGCTGTTGTGGGCGACGGCGCGGGAGAGCACGTAGCCGTCGAGGCCGCCGAGGATGCCGCCGCGGAAGAAGTAGTTGCTGACGAAGGCCGCCAATCCGTGGAAGTACGGCGAGAAGGCGTTCGCCTTTTTACCCTGCAGATAGAGGATTTTCGCGCCCCGCGAGCTGTAGTTGCGCTCCGGCTTTGCAAACAGACTGTCGTAGTTCTTGTAGCGGTAGTGGATGATGTCGGCTTTGATGCGCAGGGTGTTCTTTTCCGGTACGAAGGCATGCTGCTTGCGGTCGAGGAATCGCAGCTTGTCCTTGCGGTAGAGCCGCACGAGCCAGTCGGGGTACCAGTTGCAGGCCTTCACCCACCGCTCGCCGATGTAGTTGCGTCGCCGAATGGCGAAACCATCATACGGAGTGTGCTCCAAATCAAGCTGTTGGATGGCCGTCACGAGCTCGTCGGTGAGCCGCTCGTCGGCATCGAGACTGAGCACCCACTCGTTCTGGGCGTGCTCCAACGGCAGGTTCTTCTGCGGGCCGTCGCCGATGTAGGGGTGCACGAACACGCGCGCCCCGGCCTTCTCCGCCAGCTCGACGGTGTTGTCGGTGCTGCAGGAGTCGGTGACGATGACCTCGTCGCACACGCGCTGCAGCGAGTGCACGCATGCCTCGATGTTCTTGGATTCGTTCAGGGTGGTGATGATGCCGGTGATCATTATGGTTTAGAGTTTAGAGTTTAAGGGTTAATGGTTAATGGTTAAAGAGGTTAGTGTTTTGAGGGTTAAAGCCTTGCGGATGTTTTTTCCGTGACTCATTGGTGTATTTTTAGCATGGCGAAAATACGATTTTTTCGGAAACATCTTAGGCTTGACTAAAAAATGTATTTTTGCCGTTGTTTTAAACATCCGAAATATGAAGAAAATCATCGCATCTTTATGTGTTATGACTGTTCTCGCCCTCTTCGCGGCAAGCTGCACCAACTATGTGGACTGCACCTGCGCCTACGACCTCGAGAACGAAGTGGTGGACTCCGTGCTGTGGAATGCCGCCGGACAACCCATCTATCTCAAGTCAGGGCCCGCCCTTCCGCAGGAGAAAACCTATTACCGCGACACCGTCTCCACCACCGGCAGCTGCTCGTCATTGAACTATTATGACGCTGCCGGCCTCGATTATACGTATGTCGGCCTCATTCTCCATCCTGTCGTGACCTGCTGGGAGAAATAGAGCCGCGGCTCTGTTGATTCTGCCTAAAACAGGTCTTATTCTGTGGTAAGATTGTCGGGAACATCCGTATTTATTGATGAAATCCGTTGAATCTCTGCAAAAACAGCTGCGGCTGATCTCCTTGGAGAAAGCATACGACCAACAGGACTTGGAAAACTCCTTCCAAGCCTCTCTGCAGCACGGCCATCTCAACAGCAGTTGCTGGTTTCCAGTGCGATTGGGCAAGTCTTTCTACAATGCCTTGAACCAGTATGTCTTGGAAGTGGAATATACTGCCGGTTTTGCCGTCAGCCCTGACAGTGAGTTCGAGCCGGGTAAGTGCGTCTCTTTTTTCCGCCGTGACAAAAGCGGGAAGCGTCCTGTGGAAACGATTGTCTCCGGCGCAACGGTACAGCGTGTGGAGGGACGTGTCATGCAGCTGGCGCTCGATGTCCCGGACACCGCTTTTCAGTTGCGACGCATGGCGGAACATGACGATGTGGGCGTGCGTATCGCTTTCGACGACACCACTTACCAGGTGATGGAGGAGGCCTTGCAGAAGGCTATGAACGTGGAGAGTGAAAAGATGGTCCATTTGCGGGAGACGCTCATCGGCATGCAGGAGCCCACTTTCCGCACCCTGCCCCGGATGGTCTTCCCTCACCTCAACCCGAGCCAGAACGAGGCCGTGCAGCGCATCTTGGAGGCGCGCGAGGTGGCGGTGGTGCATGGTCCTCCCGGTACTGGCAAGACCACTACATTGGTGGAGGCCATCATCGAGACGGTGCGTCGTGAGCCGCAGGTTTTGGTTTCTGCCCCAAGCAATGCCGCGGTGGATTGGATCTGCGAGAAACTCATCGAACGGGGGGTGCGTGTGGTACGCATCGGCAATCCTCTGCGCATCAGCCGCCCACTGATGGAACACACATACGAACGGCAGTATGCCGCCCATCCTGACTATCCAGAGTTGTGGGGTGTACGCAAGCTCATCCGCGACATCTATGCAGGAGAGGAGCCCTCAAGCCGACGCGCCAACCGCCTGCGACGTCTCCAGAAACGCCGTGACGAGTTGGAAGTGAAAATACACGAAGAGGTGTTGCAGGAGGCGGAGGTGATCGCCAGCACCCTCGTCGGCAGCGCCCACCGGCTGCTTGGGGGATACCGTTTCGGCACGCTTTTCATCGACGAGGCCACCCAATCCATAGAGGCTGCCTGCTGGGCCGCCATCCTGCGCGCCGATCGAGTGGTGTTCGCCGGCGACCACCAGCAACTTCCCCCTACTATCCAATGTCCGGAGGCGGCACGCGGCGGTCTGTCTGACACGCTGATGCAGAAGGTGGTGTTGTCCAAGCCCTCGTGTGTCACGCTGTTGGACACCCAATACCGGATGAACCGTCAGATCATGGGGTTCTCCTCACAATGGTTCTACGAAGGACGTCTCAAGGCGGCGCCCGAGGTGGCCAACCGCACGCTCGCCGACTGGGACGCGCCGTTGGTGTGGCTGGACACGGCCGGCAGCCATTTTGCCGAGCGTCTCAGTGCCTCGCAAAGCCGTTCCAACCACGACGAGGCCGCGTTGGTGATGCAAGTCCTCAAGGACTACATCCGGCAGACGGCCATTGATCCCGAGCTCTTCAAGAACACCACCTACGGGATCATCTCCCCATACAAAGCCCAGGTAGCCCTGTTGCGCAAACTTGTGGGACGCAGCCGCACGCTGGCGCCCATCCACAGCCACATCACCGTCAACACCGTGGACGGTTTCCAAGGGCAGGAGCGCGATGTCATCCTCATCAGTATGGTGCGCGACAACGAGCGCGGCGCCATCGGATTTCTCAAGGACCTGCGCCGGATGAACGTCGCCATCACGCGCGCCCGGATGAAGCTCATCATCGTGGGCAACAGCGCCACCCTTTGCCAAAACGACTTTTACGCGCAACTGTGGACGTATGTCAGCGAGAATGGGGTTATCTATTATTCCGGGAAATCCTGACGCTTGAAAAACTTCGCGTAACGCACCCGTTGTCCGTGACGAGGAAGCAATCAGGTTTATTCCTGAGCCGGTTCTTGGGTTTGGGTCTTGTCGTTCGTGCAGCCGGCAAACATGCAAAGTGTTAAAATAGCCGCCAATGTTAAGTTTAATCTCGCGATTTTCGTTTTTTTGATGGGTTTTTTAGTGGTGATAAAAAAAGCCCGGTTTGACACATCTCACAGCGTCCGTCCGGGCTCATTCATCATTCATAATTCATCATTCATAATTCATAATTGGGACACCCGTTCGATCTTCGCCCCCAGCGCGTTCAGCCGCTCCACAATGTGCTCATAGCCACGGTCGATCTGTTCCACGTTCTGGATCACGCTCTTGCCCTCGGCGCTCATGGCCGCGATGAGCAGCGCAATTCCGGCGCGGATATCAGGAGAGGACATTTTGGTGGCTCTCAGTCGTTTTTCACGCGCAAGGCCGACCACGATGGCCCGGTGCGGGTCGCACAACACGATCTGTGCGCCCATTGACTGCAGCATATCAACGAAAAAGAGGCGACTCTCGAACATTTTCTGGTGAATCAGCACGCTGCCCTTGGCCTGGATGGCCGTCACGAGGGCGATGCTGATGAGGTCGGGGGTGAATCCCGGCCACGGCGCGTCGGCGATGGTCAGGATGGAGGCCTCCCGCGGGTCAGAGTAAATCTTGTACGGCTCCTGCCCATAGACGGTCAGGTCGTCGCCCTTGCGTTCCATGCGGATGCCCATCTTGCCGAATGTGTAGGGAATCAGCCCGAGATGGTCGCAGGCGCAGTTCTTGATGGTCAGCTCCGACTGTGT
>CACXUB010000156.1 GCA_902770735.1 uncultured Bacteroidota bacterium
TATGCCAAACGAATCACGGCAAGGGTACCCTTGCCGTGATTCGATAAAATTGTAATTTTGCATCCCGAAAAACCTGTAACGGTTATTTAGGACTAGTCAGAATGCAGAATGATGAATGATTTATGGGTATTCGTGGTTTATTTGTGGTAATTTGTGTTTAACACAGAATGTGAAATGATGAATTTTCGGGTGATGTAAGGGCGTGTCGCGTATGCACGACAACTGAAACGCATTATGCCATCCCCTTCACAAACCTTTCCATCTCTCCCTTTCTCGTCTCCACTTGCTCGAAATACCGCAGCTGGTTGCGGGAGCGGACGAGATTGTGCTCGGGGTACAATATCTTATAATAGGTGTCGCCGTTGAGGTAGTCGGTGAGGAAGCGGACGGCCTGCATCATCGGGAACAGGGCCACCGCGAAGGGCAGGTGCTCGCGCTCCACGGGGGTGAGGAAAGAGGCCGTGGATTCCAGGTAGCCGCGGGTGAACGCCTCGAAAATGTCCCAGCGGAAGGTAATCCGGTCCAGTTCGGGGGAATCCTCGGGTTCGCTGTTGGCCGCCGTGCGCAGGAAGTCGCCGTAGTCGGAGAAGACGAAGGCGGGCATCACGGTGTCCAAATCGATGATGCAGAGCACGTTGCCGTCTTTGTCAAAGAGCATGTTGTTGACCTTCGTGTCGCAGTGGCAGATACGCTTGGGCAGCACCCCCTCGCGGTGAAGCCGCTCGGCGGTGCACATCGCATCGGCATGAGCCTCGATGAGGTCCAACTCTTCCCCCACCGCTTTCACGCGCCCCGCTCGGTCTTCCGCTACGGCTTGTCGCAACTGCCTGAGACGCAGCTCCATGTTGTGAAAGTCGGGGATGGTCTCCCCCAACGGTTCTTCGAGGTCGGTGAGATGCTGCTGGAAACGTCCGAAGGCACGTCCGCAGTCGTAGCTGCTTTGCGGGGTCACTTCGTTGACCGTGACGGTGTCTGTGATATAGACGCTGACCCGCCAGTAGCTCTCTCCGTCAAAATGGTAGGTTTTGCCGGTAAACGTGGGAATGAACCGCAGCACTCTCCTGTCCACGTCTGAAGCCCCTTCCGACAGGAGTTTGCGCCGCAGGTGGCCCGTCACGATTTCAATGTTGTGTTGCAACAGGTCGATGTCTTTGAAAATGCAGTGGTTGATGCGCTGCAACACATAATCGGACTTGTCCGCCTCTTTGGTTTTCACCCAATACGTGTCGTTGATCAGTCCGTCGCCCAACGGCAACACCGCCGCAACAGTGCCCTCAATTCGGAATCGCTTTACAATCTCTGTCAATTCTTCATTCTTCATTCTACATTTTCTGTTGCCGCGAAAGTACAAAAAATCTTAAACATGCCGTTTCTTCATATATCAGAAAAAACTGTAATTTTGCCGTTCAGATTCAAGTCATAGTCATTAGTCATAGTCATAGTCATGAAAAGAACCCTAATCACCGCCACCATGATCATCACCACCTTCATCACCGCTGCGGGGCAGTCGCAGGACCCGGGCGAAATCTCCCTCAAATGGAACGAGATCCGTCAACTCTGCGAGAAGTACGACAACGGCACGGACTCCGCCTACCGCATTCTCAACGAACAACTTGCCGTCACGCGGCGCGACCCCGTGGCCAATGCCATCTGGCACAGCTGCATGGGACAGTTCCTCTCGGAGTACTGCGACGGGAACCACTACCGTATCAGTGAGCGCACCCAACTCGCCGAGGAAACTCCCGCCGATTTCAAAGAGTGGGATTTGAAAACGTTCCAACGGCGCGTACGGGAAGAGTATTTAGCTTCGTTGGAGAATGCCCAAATGCTGCAGGCGGTGGATGCGAAGGGATATTCGGAACTGTTGTATAATAAATCGGATAATAAACCGTATATCAGGACGTTGTATGAAGCGCTGGCCTATCGCGCCCTTACCTGGTTCAGCTCTCAGTTGCGGAATGAACGCGACGATCTTTCGCTCGCCGGCGATGCGCTTTGGCATAACGACCAATTCCTCAAAATGCCGTTACATATCACGGAAAACTCCACGATGATGCAGACGGTGCTGTCTATTTATCAGGGACTTACCCGTCACTATCAGACTCAAGGTCAAGAGATGGAACTCATCCTGCTGACCATTGATCGTTATGATTTCATGCGCAACCAAGGGTTTGCTCCCGATAATTCGCTGGATTGGTACATCTCCTTCTTGGAGAAATGGGCGAAGGAGTGCGAGTCGATGCAAGGCTACGGACTCATCGCTTATCGGATAGGAAGCCTGTATCTGAATCAGTATCAAGATCTTATTGGAAACGGCGAGGGCCATTGGGAAGACCAACACCGCGACATCCTGCTCAAGGCGGAATCCTGGCTGAAGGTGGCCATCAACGCCTCGGGCAAATCCTTCTATCGTGATGACGTGGACAAGACCCTCCGGGAGTTGCACGGCCGGACCGTCAGTGCGTACTCGCTTACCGGTGACCAAACGGTTTCTCCCACGGGTGAGCCTACCTTGTGGCGGGTTAAATATGTGAACTGCAAACAGTTGTATGTCTGGGTCGTCAAGGCTACCCCTGCTTCCATGCAACTGCCGCAGAACAAGCGATTCGCGTTTTTGACCGCACAAAAGCACGTGTATGATGAAATTGTAGAACTTCCTGATAATCAAGATATGATGACCCATGCGGGACTCTATCTGCTGCCCAAACTGCCTGCCGGGGCTTACTGGTTCGTGGTTTCCGACCAGCCTCAGGAGAAGTGGGACAAGAATACCCCGCGCGAATGCATTCTGTTCCAGGTTAGCGACATAAAACTCCTGCCGCGAAGTGCGGATGGAGGTTTGGAAGTCCTGGCGGTGCACAGAAAGACCGGCGAGCCGCTGTCCAATGCCAAGGTGACCATGAACACCTCCAAGCAAAACATAACCCGTACCACCGACCGAGACGGTTTTTGCCTGTTCGAACAGAAGGACCACTCGTATTACGGGTGCGACGGTTTTACAGCCACTTGGCAAGGACAGACCCTTTTGACCGCAAATCGATTCAGCTGGTGGAGTAGGGGAGGCAGTTCCTTAAAAGACCGTGTCAATGCCCACCTTTTCACCGATAGGTCGCTTTACCGTCCGGGACAAACGGTTTATTTCAAGGGAATTTTCGAGTTTATCTATGAAGATGAGAAGTCTGTCTTGCTCGCCGACACCCCCGTTAAGGTTGTATTGAAGGACGCGAATTACCAGCAGGTGGAGGAGATTGTGTTGAGAACCAATGAGTTCGGATCCATCGCGGGCGAGTTCACCTTGCCTGGAGGCGGTCTGACGGGCATGTTCCATATTTATGCATACGTGGCCGGCCAATCGTTCAGCCATACGATTTCCGTGGAGGAGTACAAGTTGCCGGCTTTCGAGGTGAAGATAGAGACGCCGGAGGAAACGTTCACCATCGGGCAGGAAGTGACGGTGAAGGGCAGTGTGATGGCGTTGGCGGGTTACCCGCTCGACGGCGCCTCGGTGAGCTACCGCGTGACCCGCAGCACCTCGTTCCCGTGGTGGCGCAGCTACTGGTGGCATCCCACCTCCGAACCGCTCGACGTGGCGCACGGCACCCTCGAAACTGATAATGACGGCATCTTCCGCATCTCCTTCCAAACCGAGGAGGACAAGACTTTGCGACAATACACCCCGCTCTACCGGTATGAGGTTTCGGTGGATGTCACTGACATCAACGGCGAGACCCACAGCGGTAGCATCGTGGTCTATGTCAGTAGTCGTAACCTGCTGCTGTCGTGTGATTTGCCAGGCGAGATAGCGGCTGGGAAAACGGACAACCAATATCGAATTTCGCTGACCAATACGGCGGGAAAACCACAGAGCGGCACCGTCAGGTACGAGCTGTTCCGTCTGCAAGCCCCTGACCGTTACTTGTATGAGGTGAAAAGCAAGCAGGATGTCGTGATTACCGATACGGACCTGATCCGTCAGAAGTTCCCGTGGCTGGCCTTCCATGACGAGCGGATGCGGGAAAACTGGCCGGCAGTTTCCATACAGAAAGGCACTGTTGAGGTGAGCAAGGATTCCGCCGCCTATTTCACGTTCTCCAACCTTGAGAATTTGCCGGACGGTTACTATAAGGTGCTGCTCTATACAGAGGATAATAACGGAAATCGCATAGAGTCAGAGGATTATACCCTGATTTATCGTGAAGACAGCAAGAAATGCAGCGCGTACAAGCAGCTGTGGGTGACGATGGATAATTCCGTCAATATCGGGGAGACGCTGACGATTTCCCTCGGCAGCATCCTGCCCGAGGCGAATGTCCTTTGCGAAATCTACTCCCATGATGAAAAGGTGTTTGCGGAGTGGGTGAACCTGCGCGGGAAGACCCGTACGATCACCTATCCGGTGACGAAAGACGACATCGGCGGTATGAGTGTCCATCTGCTGTGCATCCATCAGAACAATATGGAAGAGGAGGATCGTTCGGTCTCTGTCACCGACAAGATGAAGGACATCCATTTCGAATTCCTGCGTTTCCGCGACAAGACGCTGCCGGGAAGTCCGGAGGAGTATCAGGTTCGTCTCACCGACAAAGACGGGAAGCCTGTTTCCGCCGAACTCCTGTGCTCAATGTACGATATGGCGTTGGATGCCTTGGGAAGCCATAACTACCATTCCTTGAGATTTTATACTCCGTGGAACAATGCCGATGGCCGTTTCCGTGACCTGTATTTTGGAACTTCCTC
>CACXUB010000157.1 GCA_902770735.1 uncultured Bacteroidota bacterium
AATACATTTTTTATCCCATTCGAATTTTTTTTATTTTTGCAGCCGATTTTTAAACGTGATATTCAATAGAAAATCTAATTATTATTCAACTAATCAATTCATCAAAAAAAAAACAATGAAAAAATTAGCGATTTTAGTCTGTGTGTGCATGGCTTTGGTTGTCACCGGTTGCCATAGAGAACAGCACACCTACAATGCCTCCGTGACGGAGTATCATTTTGCAAATCACGACAATGAGGTGTCCGTCAAGGCTGTCCTGAACAGTTTGTCGAATTTCTGGGATGGTGATTACACCTGGAAGGGCGAACTCGACTGGGCTGACGTGAAAGCTGACGCTCGTTTCGTGCTGGAGTCCAATCTGGCTATTTCTGTCAATTTCGACAGCAAACTGGCTCAATACTTCGAGGAAGGTGACTATTTCATCTACACCCTGAAGAGAGTGGACGACAATACGGTTCTCCACCAGATCAAGTACACGAAAGACGGTGACGAAGACATCCTTGACATCGTGAAATAATCGATTTCAAACGAAAAAGAACGGGACAAAAGATTGCTTTTGCCCCGTTTTTTTTGCTTTATAAGACAGACAAACGGATGACTAACTGTAGAGTCCGCCGTTCACTTGGATTACCTGTCCGGTGATGTAGGACGCCTCCGGTGAGGCGAGGAAGGCGACGGCGGCGGCCACCTCGTCGGGGGTGCCGAAACGTTGCGCTGGGATCATCTTGCTGAGGGTGGCCTCGTCCAAGTTCGCGGTCATGTCGGTGGCGATGAATCCGGGAGCCACGGCGTTGACTGTCACTTTGCGCTTGGCGACTTCCTGTGCCAACGCCTTGGTCGCGCCGATGATGGCGGCTTTGGCGGCGCTGTAGTTGGTCTGTCCGGGTACGCCTTTCAGGCCGGAGAGCGACGCCATGTTGACGATACGGCCGTCGCGCTGCCGGATCATCGTCTTCACCACACGGCGGGTGATGTAGAAGAAACCGTTCAGCGGGGTGTCGATGACGCTGTGCCAGTCGTCGTCGCCCATCATGATCATCAGGTTGTCGCGGCGCGTGCCGGCATTGTTGACCAAAACGGCGATGTAGTCGTCGGGATGGGCGTTCTCCCACCCTTCCAGCGCGGCGTTGACCGCCTGTGCGTCGGCGATGTCGAACTTCAGCAGTTCGCACACACCGCCTTGATTCTCAATCATTTGCTTCGTTTCTTCGGCAGCGGCGTCGTTGCTCACATAGTTGACGATGACGGGCATCCCGTCGCGGGAGAGGCGCAAGGCCACGGCACGTCCGATGCCGCGGGAACCTCCGGTTATGAGTGCGTATTTCATATTATTTTGGGGTTTGTTCGTTATCTTATTATCATAGGGTTCGTATATTCCCAGGGCTCACTATTCCCAGGGCTCACTACGTTCGCCCTGGGTTGACACGTGTCGGGCCTCCAGCCCTCTTGGAAATATCTGTTGTCTATTCCTCATTCCGCATTCTTCATTCTTCATTCTTAATTCTTAATTCTTAATTCTTCATTCTTCATTCTTAATTCTACAAGCCTAACGGGGTCTTCTTCAAGAACGCTTGGATATTCCGGAGGTCTTCGTAGAAGGGGGTGTCCTCGATGAAGACGGGGCAGATTTCGCGGACTTGGCGATAGACTTGGCGGGAGACGGGGGCGAGCTTGTCCGCGATCTTCAGGATGTCGATGGCTTGCGCGAGGGCGATGTACTGGATGGAGAGCACCTGCCAGGCGTTGTCGATGACCGTGCGGGTGAGCAGCGCGGTGTTGGTGCCCATGCTCACAATGTCCTGATTGTCATTGTTGTTCGGGATGCTGTGCACGTAGTTGGGCATGGCGAGGGTCTGGCACTCGGCAGTGGTGGAGGTGGCCGTGAACTGGCACGCCTGCATCCCGTAGTTCAGTCCCAGCGTGCCCATGTTGAGGAACGGGGGCAGGATGCCGTTGATGCGGTCGTGGAAGAGGTAGTTGATCTGCCGCTCGGCGGTCATC
Source organism: uncultured Bacteroidota bacterium (assembly GCA_902770735.1). GTDB lineage: Bacteria > Bacteroidota > Bacteroidia > Bacteroidales > WCHB1-69 > F23-D06. The sequence continues at coordinate 2,002 of CACXUB010000157.1, forward strand.
ACGAGGCGCACCATCGCGATTTTCACCTTGTCCTGCTCCAGTGAGACGTAGTCGCCGTGGAAGTTGCCGCCGTGATAGACGTTGCGGGTCTCGGGGTCCACAATCGGGTTGTCGCAGGCGGAGTTGATTTCCTCTTCGAGCACGCGGCGGCAGTTGGCCAGCGTGTCGTAAATCGGGCCCAGAATCTGCGGCGTGCAGCGTAACGAATAGTAAGCCTGCACTTTATGTTCGAAGGTCTCCTCCGTATGATGGCCGTCGTAGAGCAGGTGCTCACGTTGCAGGAGGCACTGGCTGTCGCGGGCGAGCATACGCATGCGGGCCGCGATGACCTGCTGGCCTTCGTGGCGGCGCACCTCGTTGAGCGGTTCCGCCATCCAATCGTCGTAAGAGCCCGCAATTTCGTTCATCATCACGGCGGCGAGTGTGGCCCAGTCCAACAGTTGTTCGGCTTGGAACTGGTTGACCATGGCGATGCCGGTCATCACGCCGGTGCCGTTGGTGATGGAGAGGCCCTCGCGGATATGGATTTTGAACGGTTCGAGGCCGTTCTCTTTCAGCACTTCCGCCGCGGGCCGCCACTCCCCGTGGTAGTGGACACACCCCTCGCCGATCATCGTCAGGGCGAGATGCGCCAGCTGCACGAGGTCGCCGCTGGCCCCCACGCTGCCGTGGCGGGGAATCATCGGGAGGATGTCGCGGTTGATCATCTCCACCAGGAGCTTCACCAGGTCGGGGTGCACGCCGGAACGCGCCTGCAGGAAGGTGCCGAGACGGGCCACCATGGCGGCCTTCACGCACTCGTCGGGAAGCGGTTCGCCCGCGCCGGTGGAGTGACTGCGGATGATGTTGTATTGCAAGGCGGTGAGATGGTCGTCATCGACGCGCCACTGCGCCATCGGCCCGAAGCCGGTGTTGATGCCGTAGATGATCTTGTCCGCGCTGAATTCCTTCAGGAAATCGTAGCATTCCGCCACCTTGTCCATCGGAAGGTCGGAAAGAGCTATTTTTTTGTCGCCGTAAACGATGTTTTCAACGTCTTTGAGCGTAAAAATGGTGTTCATTTATTTTCCAGAATTTATGAGCGGCAAAGATACTATTTTTCTCGGTTAGTCGGTGCGTCGGTGCGTGTTTGCCATTCTATACCGCTGTCCCGACCTCCCCCTCAATAACCACTAACCCATAACCATTACTTTACGCGGCTTGAAACCGTTGACACGCAGAATGTAAACGCCTGCGGAAGGCATACGGTAGCATCTGGTGGATATTTTGGCCTTTAAGCGCTGGTTCACTTGAATGGCCGGACTGACCAACCAGTTGTCCAAATTGGCGGCACTTGGTCCTGTGCCTAATGATGCGATAGTGGCTGGAAATTTCGCCCAGTTAGAGCCATCCCCATCGGCGTCTATCAGTTTCCAGCAGGTGAAGTTCTCGTCAAACTCCGCTGTCCACGGGAAATCCATGATGGTATCGCAATCCTCGTAACTGACTTGGGAGAACAAGGCGATAAAGGTGGTGTCGCAGGTGACATTGACGGTGCGGGGATTGTCGGTGACGCCGTCTTCCCATGCCACGAAAATGTGGTTGGTGCTCGGAATGGCCGTGATGGTATGCGTTCCTTCCACCACCACGCCGCTGCCGTCATAGCCTTGCGGCAGGTTCATTCCCGCGTGGATCATGTCGATACCCAAATTCGGACGGACATTGTCCAGCATCAGATGCTGTTTTCCTCCCATGTTGATGGTGGTGCAGACACCCGATTCCGCCAACTCGGCGAAACGGTTGACAGGGATCAACGCGGTGACCCAATTCCCCGATGCCACGCCCACGGTCACATCGTAGGCGGACAGATCCTGGACTGTTTTGCCCGGGGCAATGGCAATGATGGCCGAGACTTTCCCCTGCACGAGGTCGTATTCGCGTTGCAGTTTGGCGTACGCGGATGCCTTGGCGGAACGGTCGGCCGTGGCCTCCGCCTGTTTTAGTTTGTAGAGGAACTGCGCGCTCGTCGCCGACAACCCCTTGGCGGAAAACCCTTTCGCCTCCGCCTTCGGCTTAGCCGTATAATCCAATTTAACCTGCGAGAAACCAACAGATACAATCCCGAGCAAAACTAAGAGTACAACTGTTCTTTTCATAATTAGTGTTTTCAACAAAATATATTGAGAATCATTACACTGGGCAAACTATAATTTTCATAGGTTACCTCCCCATACCCGCTATTCGACATTCATCATTCTTAATTCTTAATCCTTAATTAAAAATCACGGTGCCATATTGTAATACTCCTCCAGCATGTCGTCCTCCATCTGTGCGAGCGTGGCGTTGATGTAGTGCTTCAGCAAGTACTTGTCGCCGTGTGAGTTGCAGATGCGGCGAAGGGCTTCATTGACTTCGCGGACGGTGCCGACGCACTCGAAGGGTTTGATCTTGGAGAGGCCGGAAAGCTCGTCGAAGGTCTGCTCCAAGGTCGGGTCGTCGAGGAGGTCGTGCCCGAAAATCTCCTGCAGTTTTTCCTCCGGGATGAACGGCGAGAGGATGATGTAGGCGAAGAGGCACTTCGGGCAATGGCCGCACCATTTGTTCTCCTTGCTGCCGACGTTGCAGCTCTTGAAGACCGGGAAATACTGCGGGTACTGCGCGAAACGCTCGGCGATCTGCAGCTCGTTGAGCGGACGCAAGTGGCTGTAATAGTGGTTGCTGTCGC
>CACXUB010000158.1 GCA_902770735.1 uncultured Bacteroidota bacterium
TTTCCGGAATGGAGTCGCAACAGGGTGGTGGACGGTCAGTTCGACTACGACTGTCTGCTGTACACGGCCAACTTTCCGGCGCCGCGGGAGAGTGAGCTGATCACTTTGGCGCAGGCACGCGCCATCGAGAACCAGGCTTACTCCATGGTGGTGAACCGCACCGGCATCGACGGTTATGGAAGGCGTCACGCGGGCGGGTGCGCGGTCATCAACCCACACGGCGAAATCGAGGCCCGTACCACCTCCGACAAGGAGCAGATTTTGATCCATTCGTGCGACTTCGACACGCTAAAACCGCTAAGAGAACTGTTCCCGGTGTCGAAATTCTGGGAAAAACAGTCCAAAATTTAATCGTATCTGATTGATATACAATCTAATAAATTTTTTTTCAGATTTTCGGCGGAGTATAAGAAAAAAGTGTATATTTGCAGCCTCAAATCCAACGATGGTGCTGTAGCTCAGTTGGTAGAGCAACGGACTGAAAATCCGTGTGTCACTGGTTCAATTCCCGTCAGCACCACAGACCCCGAATCATTCGGGGTTTTTTTGTGCCCGAAAGCGAAATTATTCACCCCACCATAACCCATAATTTTGTATTTTTGCCAAATTTTTTTGGAAAGATATGTTCAGTCTTTACGTCAAAGAACTCAAAGCTTTTTTAAGCTCCATCATCGGATACATTTTCATCGGGGTTTTCCTGATTGTCGCGGGGCTTTTCATCTGGGTGTTTCCGAACGTGAACAACGTGGTGGAATCCGGACTTGCTGATTTACAGGGACTTTTCAACCTCTCGCAGTTCCTGTTCCTGTTTTTGGTGCCGGCCATCACCATGCGCTCCTTTGCCGAGGAGAAACGCACCGGCACGATGGACTTCCTGCTCACCCTCCCGCTCAGCGACATGCAGATCGTGTGGGCGAAGTTCCTCGCCTGCCTCACCCTGCTGGTCATCGCCCTTCTGCCGACCCTCGTCTATGTCGTGACGGTCTATTGGATCGGCAACCCCGTCGGTAATATCGACATGGGCAGCACCTGGGGCTCCTACCTCGGCCTGCTCTTCCTCGGCGCATCGTTCATCGCTGTCGGACTCTTCTCGTCGAGCCTCACCAACAACCAGATTGTGGCCTTCATCATCGCCGCGCTGCTCTGCTTCATCCTCTCTTTCGGATTTGCGTTCATCTATTCTTTCGATGCGCTCGGCAATTTCGGCTACTATCTGAAAACCCTCGGCATCGAACACCATTATGCGTCTATCAGCCAGGGCGTTATCGACACCCGCGATGTGCTGTACTTCTGTAGTGTGATATTCATATTCCTCTATTCCACCCGTTTGGTTCTGTTGAGTCGTAAATGGTAAAATCTGAAAACTATGAGAAAGAATATCAATAAGCAGAGCAAACAGTTCAAGAGACGCACTTTGATCGGGCTGCTGGTCGTCATCGCCGCCGTCGTCCTCGTCAACTTTTTGTCGTCCTTTTTCTTCTATCGTATCGATTTGACGAAAGACAAGCGTCATTCGTTGTCGGAGAGCACCATTGAGATGCTGAAGAATCTGGAAGACCGCGTCTATATTCGGGTTTATCTAAAAGGAAAGGATCAACCAGCTGATTACCAGTTATTTGCAAAGCAGGTGGAGCAGATGTTGCAGAATTTCCGCAGCTATTCGAAGAATGTCTATTTCGAGTTCATCGACCCGATTGAGGGCAAGACGAACGAGGAGTTGAACTCCATTTTGGGAGAATTTGTCAAGAAGGGATTGGAACCGATTCCCATCAGTCGTGAGGATGCGGGCGGTTATTCCACGCATGTGGTCATTCCCGGCGCCATGGTCTCTTACCGCAACCACGAGTATCCCGCCAAGTTGGTGGTGGCCGACCCGTCCGGCGCCGACTGGCTGAAGTATTCCAACGAGGAGTTGGAGTACAACTTGGTGGCGCCGATCCGTCGCCTGATGAAAACCGACAAGCCGAGGGTGGCCTATCTCGACGGTCACGGCGAACTCGATTTCTGGAACACGTGTTGGACGGCCATGCAGCTGCAGCGGTTCTACAACGTCACGCGCATTACGTTGGACGGCAAGATCAACGCACTGCGAAACATCAGCGTCGATGACTCGGTGTCTGCGAATGTGGTGCCCGGCGGCAACAAATACGATGTGCTCATCGTGGCGCAGCCGACGCAGCCGTTCAAGGAGTACGACAAGTACATCATCGACCAGTTCATCATGCGCGGCGGCAAGGTGCTGTGGCTCATCGACAACACGACCGCCTCGTTAGATAGCCTGCGGGCTGCACCGGAGTTCTTTGCGACCCCGAGAGCGCTGTATATCAACGATTTGTTCTTCACCTACGGCGTGCGCTTCAATACCGACCTGATTCAGGATCTGAGTTGTTTGCCCGTGCCGCAGCAGGTGAGCGTCATCGGCGACCAACCGCAATACAAGTTCATGGTTTTCCCCTATTGCCTTGATATTGTGAACTTTGGCGACCATCCTATCGTCCGAAACCTCAAGGACATCAAGTCCGATTTTGCGGGCAGCATCGATTTGGTGGGCACGAACGCCGACCTCAACAAGACGGTGCTGATGACCACGTCGGAGCGCACGAAGGTGGTGCCCACGCCTTCCATCGTGACGTTGCGCGTGGGGATGGTGAAGCCCAACCTGCAGGAGTATTCTTACCGAAATGTGCCGGTGGCCGTGCTTGTGGAAGGTACCTTCCAGTCGGCGTTCAAGGGCATCCTGCCCATCGAGTTCGACACCCTGAAGGAGCTCGACTACCGCGACCACAGCGAATACACGCGGCAGATTTTCGTTTCCGACGGTGACATCATCCGCAATCCGTTCGACAGCAGGCGCAACCAGCCGTACCCGGCGGGTTATGACATATACACGCGCCAGACTTTCGACAATACGGAGTTTATCGTCAACTGTGTCAACTACTTGTGCGCGGACGACGACCTGTTGCAATTGCGTGCCAAGAACTTCAAGATCGGTTCGTTGAGCAGCGAGAAGACCCGCAACCACAAGGTGCTGTTGGCGGTGCTGAACATCGGCATCCCGTTGTTGCTCATCGCGCTGATGGGCACGGTGTTGATTGTGATACGGAAGGTTCGGTTTTCGAAAAAGCAGGAGTAGAACGTGATTTTGCGTCTTCTCGAAAAGGTTTCAACAGGATTTTTCCGAAATCTTGCGAAATTTAAAATTTAATTTAACAATTATTTGTTAAAATTAAAACAGTGAATTTCGTAAGTATTTGATTTTTATCAAAATAATTTTTTTAGAGAACGGCGTTAAAGTTATTCTTTTTGTGTTATCTTTGCGGCGGATGATTAAACAATAAAAAGTTGTTTTGAAAATGGAAGACGAAAAGATTACGCTTGCAGAGCCCGAGTTGCCGCAATTGAGGCAGACAGTGTTGGAAAACACCAGAAGAATTAGCAGAAATGAACAAATGATCGACCAAATGCGTAAAAAAGAAGTTGAAGAGGAACGGAAGAGGCGTGAAAGAGACGAATTCTGGGAGAATGTTAGGCGTGAGCACGCCCTAGCCCAACAGGAGCATGATCGCGATATGCGCGAGATTAGGGAGAGCCTCAAGAGAACTCAAAAACTGAGTGAGGAGAACGCTGAAGGGTTGAAGGAAATCCGAAAACTAAGTAAGGAGACCCATGAGTTGGTGAAGGAGAGCTCCAAACTGGTGAAGGAGAATTCTGAGCTGGTGAAGGAGAATTCTGAAATAGTGAAGAAGAATTCTGAGATAGTGAAGGAGAATTCTGAGTTGATGAAGAAGCAGGTGGAAGAAACTAAGAAAACCTTTAGAGAAATGTCCATACAATTCATGGGCAGAACAGGGCACATCGTGGAGGGTCTCTTGAGTTCCTCAGCAGAAAAAGTATTCCAGGAAGCGGGATTTGACCTGTACAACCATGGCAAAAACCTTATACGTAAGTTCAAATCCGAAAACAAACAAATGGAGGTGGACGTGCTGCTCAGCAACGATGAATTTGCCGTCCCCATCGAAGTTAAGACGAACTGTACCAAGGCGGATGTCCATAAGATTTTGCACCAGATGGGGTTATTCCGGGATCTTTTTCCTGAATACGCCGACAAGGAGGTCATCGCTGCCGTTGCCGCCATCAACTACGAAAATGGGGTGGACGACCTCGCTCGCGACGAAGGCTTGTTAGTCATTCGTGTCAACAGTGACGACATCTTCTCCCTCGACCCGTTCGACAGGGAGGCGCTGCGACGGTTCTGACGGAGCATTCCCTATCACTTTGAGCTCCAAGCGAAACCCGTTCCCTGTTGCGAATTGGGGTGGAAACTGTTGTTCGGGGAGAGGCAGTTGTAAAAGAATCTACAACAGAAGGCCAATTCGACGATGAAAACGGTTAATAGTTTCTTCATAGGGGCACTTTCATTTTGTATTTCATCGTGAAAATACAACTAATTTGATTCTTTCCTTGTATCATCGTCTCCCTTTCCTGCCGCAAGGGATGCTTGCCCATCCGGTGTGGGGCATCCATACAAAGAGACATTTCCCAAGCACTATTTTGTAACACATTTCGTATTCCCCTTGTTCGTCTTCAATATAAATGAAACCGTCTTTTTGGTAACCGTGCATTACTATGGGTGGTTTGGTGTCGTCGGGCATATCTTTCCATTTCCAGACGGACACGGTGACGTTCTCCTTTTTTAGGGAAAC
>CACXUB010000159.1 GCA_902770735.1 uncultured Bacteroidota bacterium
TGAATGAATTGGAAAGAGTGTTGCGCGACCAACGGGAAGAACTGGAAAGCACTGATTTCAGCCAGTTTGTCACCCGTAGGGAAGAGTCACAATTGGAACTGGATAGCCCCGTGGCGCAAATTGTTATCGGGGTACGGCGTTGCGGAAAGTCAACCTTATGCCAGAAAGTGCTTAAAGAGAGTGGCGTATCTTTTGCCTACGCCAACTTCGATGACGCCGTATTGGCTTCCCTGAAAGCCACCGAGATGAACCAGCTGATGGAGAACCTTTATCGAATCTATGGGGAGTTCGACTATCTCTTCCTCGATGAGGTGCAGAATATCGACCAGTGGCCGTTGTTCGTCAACCGACTGTTACGGCAGAAGTTACATCTGATTCTGACAGGAAGCAACGCCAATCTGCTGAGTGACGATTTGAGTACACATATTACCGGAAGATATAACGAAATCCGTCTCTTCCCTTTCTCATACGAAGATTATTGTGTGGCGAAAAATGTTGATACCCAAGGGCTGACCACCAAAGCGGAGGGCTTGCGGCAACATGCACTGGACAACTATCTGATGTCGGGAGGTCTGCCCGAAACCTTCAACATGAAGAATCAAAGCAAATATGTCCGCTCCCTGCTTGATGCCATCATCAACAAGGACATCTGCAAGAGGTATAAGATTCGTTACAAGAAGACGTTGCAGCAAATCGCCAACGGTCTCCTCGACCGTTTTTGCCAGGAGGTGAACTATCAGGATATTCAAGAGACTTACCGGCTGAAATCAATTCACACGGCCAAGAATTACGTCAACTATATTGAGAAATCCTATCTTGTGCGTCTGGTTCCGCGCTATTCGTTCAAGAGCATTGAGCGGCAGAACCACCGTAAGGTCTATGCCATCGATACGGCATTCGTCACGGACCACTCCGATGTCCTTCAAACCGACAGCCGGGGGTGGCGTTTGGAGAATGTGGTGTGCGTGGAGCTGCTCCGTCGCATGGAATACGCCACGCAGGAACTGTTTTATCTGCGAGAGAACCGCAGTTATGAGGTGGATTTCGCCGTTGTGGACCAAGGGCACGTCACCGAATTGGTGCAAGTGACCTACGACTTCAGCAACCCGTCAAAAAAACTCTACAACCGTGAAGTCGGTGGCCTTCTGAAAGGTGCTGCCGCTACGCGGTGCCGGAATCTCACCCTCGTCATGATGCAAGGAGAGCAGCGTGATATTCAGGTGGGTGAATATACTGTACGCTGTGTGCCGGTCACCGATTGGCTGCTGAAACGTTGAGAATGATCAATATACAATGACCAAAACGGGTTCCAGAGCATTATCGAATCTACCGCCGACACCTCCGTTCCGCCCTTCATTCTTAATTCTTAATTCTTAATTCTTAATTCTTAATTCTTAATTGAAAAGCCGCTAAATCCGATTCCCGATACAACTCCTAACTCCTAACCCCTAACTTCCAACAGTTTCAGCTTCCACCGCCTGTGACTCCAGATCCAATACTCCGGCTTGCGGCGGATGGTGCGCTCCAACAGCTCGGTGTACTTCTGGGTGATGGCGTAGGGCTCCTCGTCGTTGGGGTGCTCCGTAATGAGCTGTATGTCAACGCGGTATTTCCCGATCCGCTCTTTGACGACTTCGTAATAGAGCACCGGGATGTCGTACTTCCTGGCGAAATACTCGGGACCGTAGATCACACCGGTGGTCTGGTTCAAAAACTTCGTGACGTAGCATTTCTTCGGGTTGCTGGGCGACTGGTCGGCGAGCATCATGTAGGCCGCGGGGATGTGCTCCCCTTCGTAATGCGCGAATACCTCGCGGGCGGTGTCGGCGAAGCAGACCTCGGTGCCGCGACGCGTGCGCGCCCGGTTCACCCACTTCTCGAAGACCTTGTCGCTGTTGGCCTTCCCCACCCCAATGCCGTGCTGCGGGAACATCCCGTCCAACGCCACAATCATCCACTCCCAGTTGTTGTAGTGACTCGACATCAAGATCACACTCCTGCCCTCGTTGAAGAACTTCTCCGGCAACGACTTGTCGTCGCAATGGTAACGGTAACGCAACGCCCGCTTCGGGATCAACAACATCTTGATCATCTCCACGGCAATCTGCGAGAGATGCCAATAGTAACGGTTCCGGATCCTTCTCCGCTCTTTCACCGTCAGTTCAGGAAACGACCGCAACAGGTTATCATCCACCACCTTGCGTCTGTACCGTACCACGTGGTTCACCACCACATACACCACCGGCAACAGCAAATAGAGCACGGCCAACGGCAACGCGGCGAGAGGGTAACAGAGGAAGAAGATGAAGAAGAAGGTCATTTTTAATGTAGAATGTAGAATGATGAATAATAGATAAAGGATACGGTCGAAGCACCATTTCCCTCCTTTAGGAGGGGTGGCCCGCAGGGCCGGGGTGGTTCTTCGCGAAATCCAACAGGTTATTGTAGTGCAAGGAGGTTATTTCCAGGATTTTTTCGTATTCGCCGGGGTGTTTCGCGCCGACGTGCACGGGGGTGATGCCCGCGTTGACGGCGAATTGCATGTCAGAGAGGCTGTCGCCCACCATCAGGGAGTCGGCGAAGTCGATGTCGGGGAAGTCGGCCTTGGCCTGCAGCGCCATCCCGATGTCGGGCTTCCGGCAGCCGCAGCCCGCCCCCGCCAAATGCGGACAGCAATAGATGGCGTCCAACGGGGTGAGGTTCTCCTCGAAGGTGACCAGCATCCGCCGGTGGATTTCCTCGATATTCTCCATCTTGCAGATACGCTTGGCCACACACTGCTGGTTGGTGACCACGATGATATGCTCGAACTTCGGCCGCAACCACTGCATCGCCGTCAGCACCCCCGGGATGAGCTCGAACTCCTCCGGCTTGCGCACGTACCCGCCCACAATCTGCACGTTGATGACGCCGTCACGGTCTAAAAATAACGTATTCATTCTTGTAAAGGTTAAAGGTTAATGGGTTAGAGGGTTAAAAGGTTAGAGGGTTAGATGGTTAGAGGTTATGGTTTAATGTTTAGAGTTTAAGGTTTAGGGGTTAATGGTTAGTTGGTTAGTTGGTTATGGGGTAGTTAATTCTTAATTCTTAATTCTTAATTCTTAATTCACAATTGCTCTTCCCCGTTCAGGTTGGTCTTGAACTGGCGTTCCAGGGTGGCGAAACGGTTCAGGTTGTGGCGTGAGAGGACGAAGACGAAGATCACTGCCAGGGCGATCAGCACGATCACCCATTTGGTGAACTTGAAGAAGCTGACCAGGATGGAGAAGACGAAGTAGAACACGATGACGAAGCGGATAATCGTCCAGACGATGACCGCGAGCATGTTGGCACGATTTTGCTTCACCAAGCTGCGGTAGAGCTCGTGCACCTTCGGGCTGTTGCGCACGATGCCGAACAGGAACGGCGAAATGAGCAACAATGAGCCTATGGCGCCCATGGTGTTGAAGAGCCACACCGGGATTTTTTCCACGTATGGCAGTTTTTGGACGAACGGGATCAAGAACTCGAAGACAAGCCAAAGCGTGGCAAACGAGAGAACGGAAAACACGAGCACATTCGAGATGGTGCTCTTGATGATGCTGCTCCAGTTTTTCTTGCCCTCGTTGCTGGAGCCGAACAGCGCGTAAGCGTCCAACGCGGCTTTCGTCTTGGGCGACATCCGCTTCTCCAGCCCGTTATAGACCGGCGTGGCCAGCTTGATCCAGTACGGCGTGGTGAAGGTGGTGATGACAGACGACGCGATGATGACCGGGTAGATGTGCGACGGCATCACGTGCTGCGCCACCGCCACGGAGGCGATGATGAACGCGAACTCGCCGATCTGCGACAACGTGAACCCCGACTTGACGGAGTCCTCCAAGTTGGCACCGGCCACCAATGCCGAGGCAGAACAGACGAACGCCTTGACAACCAAGGTGATAATCACCAACGCAAGGATCAGTTTCCAATACTCCAACAAAATCTGTGGGTCGATCATCATGCCCACGGAGACGAAGAAGATAGCGGAGAAAAGGTTCTTGATACTTTCTGTGAGATGCTCAATTCGCTGGCTCTCAGCCGTTTCCGACAAGATGGAGCCGATGACGAACGCACCGAGTGCGGAGGAGAACCCCACCTGGTTGGCGATAATAACCATGGCGAAACACAGACCGATGGAGATAATGAGCAGATTCTCGTCGTTGATATACTTTTTGAATTTGCGCAACAGTGTGGGTATCAGATAGATGCCAATCACAAACCAAAGAATCAGGAAGAACACCAACTTCACGATGCTCATCAGCATCTCCTTGCCGGGCGCGGAGTTTTTGCTGGCGGCGACCGTGGAGATCAACACCATCATCACCACCGCCACAATGTCTTGGATAATGAGCACCACCATGGTGAGGCTCGCGAACGACTTCCCCTTCAACTCCATGTCGTCGAAAGCCTTGACAATGATGGCCGTGGACGACATCGACAGCATGCCGCCGAGGAAGATGCTCTCCATGACCCCCCAGCCCATGACCAGGCCGAGCAGCGCGCCCACCCCGATCATCCCGATGATGCCGACAAACGCGGTGATGAACGCCTTGCTGCCCACCGACATCAGCTTCTTGAAACTGAACTCCAACCAATGTGCAGATGCGGTCCCACGAGGAAACCGGCCACCAAATAGCCCAACACAAGGGGCTGCTTCAACAATTTGAAAATAACGGTCACGACTCCCGCCGATGTCAATATCAACGCCAAATCCGCAACCAATCGTAAATTCTCAGGCATCTATTTCTCTATATTACAAATGTATATTATTTTTCCTCGTTCTCTTAAAAAAAAGTGATTGACATTCAATATTTTAAATCCCTATCTATTCTTTCATGAAGAACAACCGCAAAAATAACCAATTATCCGACACGAAGAGCCTCTTCTCGAAAAAAAACATCAACCGCACGCATTGTGAAACGCTTATTGTCTTGTGTCGTTTTATGATTATTTTTTTAATTTTGCCGCCAACTTCGGCGCGACGACATACCATTACGAGAGCATGCCGGACAAATTCACACTCACCAATCATCCAGACAGTTGCGTGGAAGCGGTGGCCACATTGCTGTACCACTGCGGTGTCTCCGTCAACATGAATTACGGACCCGCCGCGAGCGTGGCCAACTCCAACCGCATCATCACCACCACAGGCATCGAAACCGTCAAAATCCTAAAAATTTAGGAATTCCCTATTCCCTAAACTCAACTCCCACTTCCACGCGCTCGCCATCATATCCTCCACATTATAACGGCAATGCCAGCCGAGGAGTTCGTTGGCGCGGGTGCTATCGGCGTAAATGGCGGGCACATCGCCGGGACGGCGGTCGCCGAGCACGTAGTTCAGCTTCTTGCCGATCACTTTCTCGGCGGCGTCCAGCATTTCCAGCACGGAAAGGCCGTTGCCGCTGCCAAGATTGAAGATTTCGCAACGTTCTGTGTTTCTGCCTTCTACGAGGTAATCCATGGCCTTGACATGCGCGTCGGCGATGTCGCACACGTGAAGGTAATCGCGGATGCAGGAGCCGTCGCGGGTGTCATAGTCGGTGCCGAAGACGGCCATCTGCGGCAACTTGCCCGACGCCACCTGCATGATGATGGGGATCAGGTTGTTGGGCTTGTCGGGCGAGAGTTCGCCGTTCAGTCCGGAAGGATGCGCCCCCACCGGGTTGAAATAGCGCAGAATCAGGGCGCTCATCCCCGTGTTGGCCACCGTCTCGCTCTGGATCATGCCCTCGCAGATCTGTTTCGTGTGCGCGTACGGGCACGCGGGTGCGCCCAGCGGGGTCTGTTCGCTCACCGGCAGATTCTCGATGTCGCCATACACGGAGGCAGACGAGGAGAACAGCAGGTGCTTGACCCCGAACTTCCCGCAAGCCTCCAACACGTTCATCATGGTGCCGAGGTTGTTGCGGTAGTACATCAACGGCTTCTCCACCGACTCGCCCACGGCCTTGTAGGCGGCGAAATGGACGATGCCCACCACGCCGGGATTCTCCTCGAAAACACGGAAGAACGCCTCCCTGTCGCAGACATCCACCCGATAGTTCTTGACTTTCACGCCGGTGATCGCCTCCCACA
>CACXUB010000160.1 GCA_902770735.1 uncultured Bacteroidota bacterium
TCAAGAAGAACAAAGACAACGGTACGCTGCGTTTCAACATGCTCTTTGGCAAGGAGAATTCCGGTTTGGCCTGGAACGGCGTGCCTTACAATATGTTAGACACCAACCGCACCTACAATTCCTGCGGCGAGTACTATGACGACAACGGGGTGCGCCATTATTACGAGAATTCCTTTGACCACTACACCCAGACCTTCTATCAGTTGGAGTATCAGAAAAGATGGTCGCGGAATTTAGGCAAACAATGGCATAGTGTACGGGTGATGCCCTACCTGACGCGCGGCTACGGCTACTACGAGCAGTACAAGGATGACAAGAAACTCAACAAATACGGCTTGGAGCCGCTGCATGAGGACCAGAAACGCGCAGACCTCGTCACCCAAAAATATCTCGACAACTACTATTATGGCGTTTTGGCGGAATACTGGGGAAGTCAGCGATTCAACGGCGATGCCCTCCATGGCTTGCGCTGGACGGCCGGCGTGGATGTGGGCAACTACAACGGCAAACACTACGGCGACATCGTTTGGGTGCAGCCCGACAGGGTGGTGGAGTGCCCGCCGATGTATGAGTGGTATCGCGGCACCGGCAACAAACTGCAGTCCAAAGTGTTCGGTAACTTGCGCTACTATATCAAGAACTTCAGCGTGACCGGCGAACTGCAATACCGCCGCGTGGATTACACCATTGAAGGGGTCAACGACGAGCTGACGCCCATCCCGCAAGAGTACCACTGGAATTTCGTGAACCCGAAAGTCGCGTTGCACTATTTCATGGACAAGCCGAAAGTGAAGCACAGCTTCGACCTCTCCTTCGCCACGGCCAACCGCGAGCCTACCCGCAACGACCTCGTGGGCGCCCCCGACGACCGCAAACCCGTGCCGGAGACCCTTTACGATATGGAGTTCAGCTACATGAATTACAATGACAAGTACTTCTTCAACACCACGTTATACGGAATGTACTACAAGAACCAGCTGGTGCGCACGGGCGAGCTCGACCAGACCGGCGACCCGCTCATGACGAACGTCGATAAGAGCTACCGTCTGGGCATCGAGCTTTCCGCCGCCTACAGACCGGTGCGTTTCTTCACGTGGCACGTCAACGGCGGCTTCAGCCTCAACCGCATCCTCGACTACACGCATTATGTTGAAGATTGGGAGAACGGCGGCTACGTGGAACAGCAGATCGGCAACACGCCCATCGCCTATTCCCCGAACATCGTGTTGGGCAACGACTTCACGTTTACCCCGCTCAAGGACTTCAACATCAGCCTCATCACCAAGTTCGTCAGCAAGCAGTATCTCGACAACTCCGGCGACGCCACGTATATTCTGAAACCCTACAGCTATACCAACCTGCGTCTCTCCTACACCTTCCACTTCAAGGCGCTGAAGGATTTGGAGTTGTTCCTGAACGTCAACAACCTCTTCAACACGAAGTATGAGACCAATGCGGCGCTGTACGAGGGTTACTATGGCGGCGAGATTTCGTATGATCCGTACTATTTCCCGCAGGCCGGTATCAATTTCCTCGGTGGCGTGAGAGTGAAGTTTTAGATTTTAGGGAGTAGGGAGTAGGGAATAGGGAATAGTGAGTTTTGATTAGGGCGTCCGGAGTGGATGCCCTTTTTTGTGAAAAATAAAATGCTGTTTTTTGCGTTGTTTGTGGTTGATATTTGGGAATTATGAAAAAGAGTGTCATGAGTAAACGTTTGTGTTTGTGGCTGTTGGCGGTGTCGGTGGCGGTCGGCGGTTTCGCCCAGACCGCGCAGGTGCACATCCGCAAGGGGATTCCGTACAGCACCGTGCAGTTCCCGGGGCAGGACAAAATGGAGAAGCTTTGTTTCGACTTTTACGAGCCGATGGGGAGTTCGGAGTCGTTGCGGCCGCTGGTGATCACCGTTTTCGGCGGGGGCTTCGTGCTCGGCTCGCGGGACTATGAGGACATGGTCGCGTGGTGCAACCGTTTTGCGGAGAACGGGTATGCCGCCGCCAGCATAGACTACCGGCTGATGCCCGCCAAGAAGTTCTCGTCGAAGGAGCTGATCCGCACCGGCTATATGGCGGCGCAGGATGTGAGCGCGGCCGTGCGTTTCTTCAAGGCCAACAGTGCGGAATACCGTATCGACACGAACCGCATTTTCCTGCTCGGGCAGTCGGCCGGGGCGGTGGCCATCATCCATGCGCTCTACATGGACGAGGACGAGCGGCCTGCGGAGACGCGGATGGAACCGGCTTTGCCGCCGTTGCATTCGGAAGGCACCGATGCCGCGAAATCGGAATCGTTCAGCGTCACGGGGGCCGTGCTGCTCTGGGGATGCATTTTCGATCCGGAGATGATCGACGCGGATGAAACCACGCCGGTGTGCCTCATCCATGGCGAGCGGGACAAGATCCTGCCGGTGGATTCGGGCTATGCGTTCTCCATCCACGGGCTGCCTTATGCTTACGGATCCGTCACGATGGCCGACCGTCTGCGGCAACTCGGTACCGCTTCTTTTGAATTGCACCTGCAGGAAAATGAACCCCACGCTTTTTATTTCAAATACCTGAATGCGTTCCAGTTGGATGCGCTTAAATTCGACAATTGTTTCCAAATGGCGGTGGACTTCATGGGGCGCTGTGAAAGGGGTGATCGTCGCTGATTGCCGGCGAAGAAAAAAATCGCGAATGTAAAATAAAAATTTTATCTTTGCGGTTTAAAATTGACGATTATGAGCGAATTCTATCTAGCTGGTATCCAGCAAATTGGTATAGGCACGGAGGATATGAAGGCGTCGTGGAAATGGTACGCCGACATGTTCCAGATGAATATCCGGATGTTGGAGGATGACACGGTGGCGGAACGTATGCTGCCGTATACGAACCAGAAACCTGAAAAACGCCATGCCTGCATTGCCGCGAACCTGCAGGGCGGCGGCGGTTTCGAAATCTGGCAGTATTCCGAAAGGAAACCCCTGCCCATCGATTTTGACGTGCAGATGGGCGACTTGGGCGTCTTCTGCGCCAAGATCAAAACCCACGACATCGCCGCTTACCATGCGGAACTGGCCGCGAAATACAAGAATATCTCCCAAATCGGCGTCGAGCCCAACGGGATGCCCACCTTCTACATCCACGACCCCAACGGCAACCTTTTCCAGGTGGTGGAGGACAAATACGTCTTCATCGACCAGAACCGCTTTTCCGGCGGCGTGGTCGGCGCGATGGTCGGGGTTTCCGACATTGACAAGGCGTTGACGGTTTACCGGGACATCCTCGGCTACGACACCGTCATTTACGACAAAGTCGGCGTTTTCAGCGATTGGCAGACCCTGCGCGGCGGCACCCAGCAATACCGGCGTGTGCTGTTGACGCATTCGCAGCCGTTCAAGGGGCCTTTCGCGAACCTCTACGGCAGCAGCACTATCGAGCTGGTGCAGGCTCTGGAGCGCACCCCCCGCAAGATTTTCGAGAAACCCCGCCAATGGGGCGATCCCGGCTATATACAACTTTGCTTCGATGTGGTCAACATGCGCGCGCTGGAAGAACATTGCAAGCAGCACGGCCATCCGTTCACCGTGGACAGCTGTCCCGGCGACGGCGACTTCGACATGGGGCTCGCCTCCGGCCATTTCACCTACATCGAAGACCCCGACGGCACGCTGATTGAGTTCGTGGAAATCCATAAGATCCCGATCAGCAACCGTTTCAACATCTGCATAAACTTGATGAAGCGCGACAGGTCTAAACCCCTGCCGACGTTCTTTTTCCACCTGATGAAACTGAACCGCGTAAAATTCGATTAGTATGGGAAATCTGGTTGATTTGATCAAGAAGGACTTGCGTTACGAGGAAGCCTTGCACGCCTGCATGAACTGCGGCATGTGCACGGCGGTGTGCCCGGCAGCGGAGTTTTACGACTACGACCCCCGACGCATCTGCGACCTCGTGCAACGCAACGACGAAGCCGTCATTGAGGAACTTCTGCGCTCCGAAACTATCTGGTACTGTGGACAATGCATGTCGTGCAAGCCCCGGTGTCCGCGTGGGAACGCCCCCGGCGAAGTCATCAACGTGCTGCGAAAAATCTCCCAGGAGACCGGCTACTTCCGCGAAAGCGAGATGGGCCGCCAGCAGACCCAGCTGATGAACTCCATCGAGCAGAACATCCTCGACATCGGCTACTGCGTGCATCCCGACCGCGTGGATCCCGACTATCACATCGAACAAGGTCCCGTCTGGCGTTGGTTTGTCGAGAACATCGAGGAAGTCGCCCCGAAATTGGGCGCGAACTACCACGGCGAAGGCGCCGGCGCCCTCCGCACCATCCCCCACGAGGACATGGCCGAGGTCCACAAGATCTTCGAGGTGACGGGCGGCTTCGACCTGCGGGAGAAAGTGAAGTGAGTCGGCCATTAGTAGTTAGCAGTTAGCAGTTAGCAGTTAGCAGTTGCGGGTTAAGAAACTTGCGGAAGTATAATAAACGAATCCCTTTTCAGTTAGTATATCAGTTGAAACCCGAAACCTGAAACCTGAAACTTAGACTAATGACTATGACTTAGACTAATGACTATGACTTAGACTAATGACTCTTTGAGACTTGAGACT
>CACXUB010000161.1 GCA_902770735.1 uncultured Bacteroidota bacterium
AGGTCTTCTGCTTCTATATGGACATTCGAATGTTCGGGCCTTACTATGAGGAACTTTACCGCGAGGCGCAGGAGAAGTACGGCGTGACCTTCGTTCGCGGGCGTATCTCCGAGGCGGCCTCCACCTTCGACAACCGCGTGCAGATCAAGGCTGAGGACACCCTCATGGGCAACCCGATGACGATGACGGCGGACCTGCTCGTGCTGATGGTCGGCATGTGTGCCTCCGAGGGCACCGCCACGCTGTCCAAGTGTGCCGGCATCGACGGTCTCTACCGTTTCGCGCAGAGCCTGTCGCCCCACACCGAGGACAACCTTACCGCCCAGCCGAACCTCTACCTCGCCGGCTCCTGCAAACGCCCGATGTGCATCGAAGACACCATCCAGGACGCCCGCGCCGCCGCGCTGGAGATTATAGGAATATAGGAATTCCAAGAGCCCTGCAAGGGCGACACGTGTCAACCCAGGGTGAGCGTTAGCGTGCCCTGGGATGTAGAACAGGGTGAGCGTCAGCGAACCCTGGGGAAAAACAAGAAAATATGAAAAGAATAGCAATAATAATAACCATCCTCACGCTCTGGTGCACTCTTCCTGCCCAGACCAACTACACCTTCATCACGCATCACAACGTGGTCAAGGACAGCTACAACTTCTGGGTCTCCGTGCCCGACACTTACGACGAAAAAGCCGGCGACATGCCGGTGGTGCTCTTCCTGCATGGCGCGAGCCTGTGCGGCAATGACCTCAACCGTGTGCGCAAATACGGCTGTCTGGACGCCATCAGCATGGGTCGCGACATCAACGCCATCATCATCGCCCCGCAGAATCCCGGCGGCGCCTGGAACTCTGTCAAGGTGCTCAATATCTTGAATTGGGTGACGAGGCAATATGCCGTGGATACAAACCGTATCTACTTGATAGGCATGAGTTTGGGTGGTTTCGGGACGATTGAGTTTTTAGCCAACCATGGCGAGAAGATCGCCGCTTCGATGGAGTTGTGCGGCGGCACTATCCGCAAGGACCTCTGCAAGCTGAACCAGGTGCCGCTGTGGATAATCCATGGCACCGCCGACAGAGCCGTGCCGGTCTCCCGCGCACAGGAAATCTATGAATCCATGAAGAAGTGCGGCAGCACCGACCTGCTGCGCCTTGACAAGTGGGCGGGCGTCAACCACGGCGACTTGGCCCGTCTGTTCTACTTGAAAGAGACCTATCAGTGGTTGTTCTCGCACTCCAAGGCCGACAATCCGCGCCAGGTCAACAAGGATATTCAGTTGAAGAGCAGCGACATGAAAGACGCGTACAAGGACATCAACCGCGGCTCCAACGTCATTACGGTGAAAAACTACAGCCGTAAGAAGCAGGACCCCGATGACATGCGTCGCACCGACGACGATGACGACGATGTGGCGGTTAGCAAACCGTCTGAGACATCCCAGACAAAACCAGAAGCCCCGTCCAACAGCCAGACCGTCCAGAAACCGGTCCAGAAGTCCCAACCCGCGACCAAACCGACCTCCACAGCCAAGTACCACACTGTCAAACAGGGCGATACCTTGTACGCCATTGCCAGGAAATACCACACCACGGTTGACAAAATCTGCAAGCTCAACAAGATCAGGGAAACCACGATACTGCAGATCGGACGTAAACTCCGCGTGAAATAATCGACTAATCGAAAAACATGAGCGAAAGTATCAATAATATCAAGCGCCGTTTCGGCATCATCGGGTTCGATTCCGCGTTGGATCGCGCCATTGAAGTGGCCATGCAGGTGGCCGTGACCGACCTTTCCGTGTTAGTGACTGGCGAGAGCGGTTCAGGAAAGGAGTCTATACCGAAAATTATCCATGCCTGTTCGTCGCGAAAAACGAAAACATACATTGCGGTGAACTGCGGTGCCATCCCGGAGGGCACCATTGACTCGGAGCTCTTCGGTCACGAGAAGGGTGCGTTCACGGGAGCCGTTGACTCTCGCAAAGGCTACTTTGAGGAGGCTGACGGCGGCACCTTGTTCCTCGACGAGGTCGCCGACCTGCCGCTTGCCACGCAGGTGCGTCTGCTGCGCGTGCTGGAGACCGGCGAGTACATCCGTGTGGGCTCCTCCAAGGTGCTGAAGACCAATGTGCGGGTGGTGGCCGCCACCAATGTCAACATCGCCGACCGCATCGCCAAGGGCAAGTTCCGCGAGGACCTCTACTACCGTCTCAACTCGGTACCGATCCGCATGCCCGCGCTGCGCGAGCGCCCCGGCGACATCTACCCCTTGTTCGTCAAGTTCGCCACCGATTTTTCCGACAAATACCACGTCCCGACCGTTTCGCTCACGGAAGAGGCGCAATCGGTGTTGCGAGCCTATCACTGGCCCGGCAACGTGCGTCAGCTCAAGAATGTCACCGAACAGATTTCTCTCCTCGAGAAAGAACGCGTGATAGATGCGGAGTCGTTGAAACCCTACCTGACGGGTCCCGTCGGCTCCAACCTGCCGGCGCTGCTCCCATCGGACGCGGAACGTCAGGACGTCATGCATCGGGAACTCGTGTTTAAATTCATCGGCGAACTGCAGCGTGAGGTGCAGGAATTGAAGAATGCCATGGCGCAAATAACGCAGCTGACGCAGAATCCGCAGATGTATGGCCAGGTGCATCCTCGCCGCGAACTCTCCGACAATGCCGTTCCTGCCGACGGTCAGTGCCCGTTGGTGACGGCCCATGAGCACCATGGCCCGGAACCCGAACATTTCGACGACTCTGAAGTCATCGAGGCCCCACCCGACTACTCCATGGAAGGTTTGGAGAAGCAGGCCATCATCGCCGCCCTCAAACGTCATAACAGCCGTAAGGTTGCGGCCAAAGAACTGGGTATCTCGGAACGGACGCTGTACCGGAAGATCAAGGAATACGGGATCAATTAAGAATTAAGAATTAAGAATGAAGAATTATGTGTCGAATTCCTTCCGTATATGAAAAAATCTTCCTTGAGCAGTCCAATCCCCTTCTTTTAGCAGGGGTGACCGAAGGGCGGGGTAGTTTCAGGGGCAAGAGTTCGGCAGATGATACGATGAATGACAATGTGTGACGATGATACGATGAATATGAAAAACCGCATCATATATTGTGTTGTGATTGCCGTAACGGTCTTGCTTGCCGGCTGCCGCATGTCCATATCCCTCACGGGCGGCACGGTGGACGCGCGGGCGAAGACCGTGGCTATCAGCACGTTCCCGAACAACGCCGCGCTGGTGAACCCGACGCTGAGCCAGACGTTCACGACCGCGCTGAAGGACAAGATCCAGGGGCAGACTCCGCTGACCATTGTGGGGAACGACGGCGATTACTCCATCGACGGCGAGATTACGGCGTACACGGTGGCGCCGGTGGCCATCCAGGGCAACGACACACCTGCCATGAACCGCCTCACCATCACGGTTCGCGTGCGCTTCAACAACAGTTTCGACGAGAAACAGAATTTCGACCAGAGCTTCTCCCGCTATGCCGACTACTACAGCTCGCAGAACCTCAGCAGCGTGGAGGCTGGACTGGTCGCCGATATCTGTGACGCCCTCACCGACGACATATTCAACAAGGCGTTTGTGAATTGGTGAATCGTTTCGCATAACCGAAAAAATCGTATCTTCGCACCGTAAAACCAAAAACCTATGGCATTAGAATTGCTTCTCGAAAGGATTAATAACCAGAAAGTTATAATCCTTGGATTCGGCAAAGAAGGCATCTCGACCTACCGTTTCATCCGCAGGCATTTCCCGAAAATGAAGTTGGTGGTGGCGGACGGCAACGAGAACCTCAAGACCGATGGATTTGAGGATGACAAGCACCTGAAGATCATCAAGGGTGAAGGCTACGACCGGAACCTCAACCAATACGACCTCATTTTCAAAAGTCCGGGCATAAGTTTCAACAGACTTGACTATTATGTGGAAAATGAGAAAATCACGTCGCAAACCAATCTGTTTTTGGAGTTTTTTCACGAGCAGGTGGTGGGTGTTACCGGCACAAAAGGCAAGAGCACGACGGCTTCGTTGATTTACCACATCCTGAGCCATTCTCGGGAGAATGTCTTCTTGGCGGGCAACATTGGCACGCCGTTTTTCGATATCGTGGAGCAGCTCACGCCGGAATCGCTTGTTGTAGCGGAACTTTCGGCGCACCAGCTGGAGTTCGTGCATCATTCGCCCGACTACGCCGTGCTGCTCAACATTTACCAGGAACATCTCGACCATTTCAACTCGTTCAACAACTATCAGAATGCCAAGACCAATGTCTTCAAATTCCAGCACGCAGGCAATTTCTTGGTTTACAATGGTGACGACGAGCATATTCCCGGTTGGGTGAAGGGCAACCAGCCGGAGAGCGACACCTGTGTTTTCGGCACGCAGATTCATCCCGGACTGCATGCGCGTTGCCGCAACCATCTTGTCCGTTTCATGAACGACGGCGAAATCGTCG
>CACXUB010000162.1 GCA_902770735.1 uncultured Bacteroidota bacterium
CAACCGTCTTGCCGTCTTCTGCCGCCTTCAGGAGCGGCGCAAGGTCGGTCTCGATTTCCTTCTCACCGGGACCGCGCATACCGATACCACCGCGCTGTTTTTCCAAGTGCGTCCACATGCCCGTGAGGCGCGGGAGCAGATATTTGTACTGCGCCAGCTCGACCTGCGTCTTGGCGTGGGCCGTCTGCGCGTGCTTGGCGAAGATGTCGAGGATAAGGTGCGTGCGGTCCATCACCTTGCAGCGCATAAGTTCCTCAATATTACGCTGTTGCGATGGTGGCAACTCGTCATCAACAACCACCATGTCGATGTCGTTTTCATGCACGTAGTCGGCCACCTCGCGGATCTTGCCGGAGCCGAAATAGGTGCGTGTGTCAGGATGCGCAAGATTCTGGGTGAACATCTTCACGCACTGACCACCGGCGGTCTCCACCAGAAAGGCCAGCTCGTCGAGGTACTCCAACGTCTTCGCCTCCGCCACATCGGGCGTGGAAACCGCTATCAGCACGGCCGTCTCGCGGTAATTGTCAGGGTATTCTTTCTCCTTTTGCTTCGCCATTATACTCTTTCTTTTCAAACCGCAAAGATACATTTTTTTGCTTTTGGCTTTTAGCATTCGCTGGTGAGAAAGAAACTTTAAACCTGGAAACTTGAACCCACTTAGTTCCACAAATTTAATCGTTGACTGTTGATTTTGACAACCACGACGCTCCAAATGCTTCCATTTTTATCCACAGAAATCTCCGAACACACCCCATTTTACAGATTAATCTTCCACACAAGTATCAAAAACACTGATAATCAATGCAATAACATTATTATCAACAAAAATCTATAATTATCAGAATATCAATGTTTTATCGTTATTGTTGAAATATGTTTATAACTTTTTTCCATATTCTTCCACATTGAAAATCAGCATTTTATCAACGATTTTTAACAACAAGTGTTAAATAAGTTTCAGATTATGGAAATTAGTTGAGGAAAAATTATATTTTTGTCGTCTGAAATTTTCATGATTTTGGAAGAAAAATGACAACGGGATACGGATACTGGGAAGTCTCGATAGAGAAGAGCGGACGGCTGAAGCTGCCCACGGCTCTTCTGCGTTCGCTGTCGGAAGACGAGCGCAAGACTTTCTATGTCACCCACGGTTTCGGCGATTACATCATGCTTTGGTCGGAGAAAGCCTATCAAAAGCAGGTGGACTACATGAATTCCCTCGACCGTAACCTCACCCGCGTGAAACTCTACCGGAACGCCTTCCTGCGCAACACCGCCATGTTGGAATGCGACTCACAGAACCGCATCGTGGTCCCCAAACCCCTGCTGGAGATGTATTCCATTGACAAAGAATTGGTCATATTGCTGGACAACGGGCAGATCGAAATGTGGAACAGCAAAAAATACCACGAAAAGTTCGACCTGCGGCCCGAGGATTTCGAGAAACTCAACGAGGACATGCACCTCGGTCACTTTTTAGCGGAAAAGGAGGGCGCCGATGGAATATCATAATCCCGTGCTCCGCCAGCTTTCAGTAGATTATTTAGTCACCAACCCCAACGGAACTTACGTCGATGTCACCTACGGCGGCGGCGGCCATTCCCGTTGCATTCTGGAAAAGCTGGACCAAGGCCGTCTTATCGCTTTCGACCAGGATTCGGATGCGCAATCACAACTCCTTGAGGACGAGCGGTTCACATTCGTGGCTTCCAACTTCAAGAACCTCAACCGCTTCCTGAAATACCATCAGGCGTTCCCGGTGGACGGCATCTTGGCCGACCTCGGGGTCTCCTCCCACCAGTTCGACACACCGGAGCGCGGATTCTCCTACCGCGAAGACGGAATCCTCGACATGCGCATGAACACGCAAACTGGAAAAACAGCGCAAGATATTGTAAATCAATATGATGAAAAAGCCCTAAGCGACATTTTCTACCGCTATGGCGAACTGTCGGACGGCCGCACATTAGCCCGCCGCATCCTCAAGGCCCGCGAGGAACAGCCCATCACCACCACCGGACAGTTGGTCGAGGCACTGAAACCTTCCCTGATACGGGGCAAGGAGAACAAGAGCCTTTCCAAAATTTTCCAAGCCATCCGCATCGAGGTCAACCAGGAGATGGCCGTCCTCGAGTCGTTCCTCACGCAATCGCTCGACGCGCTGAAGGATGGCGGACGGCTGGTCGTCATCGCCTACCACTCCCTGGAAGACCGGCTTGTGAAGAACTTCATGCGCTCAGGGAATCTGGCCGGCGAGGTGGAGAAAGACTTCTACGGCAACCCGCAGACGCCGTTCAAACTCGTCACAAGGAAAGCGATTCAACCCGATATCGAAGAAATCACCATTAACCCCCGCGCCCGCAGCGCCAAACTGCGCGACGACGAAAAAATAACGCCTGTCAATCATGGAAACCACCTCCCATAACCCTCAGAATCCGAAGAACGATGGTGAAGAAGAAAATGCGCCCGTGGTACGTCTATTTCTTCTTCCTTGCCGTGCTGGTGACCCTTTTGGTGATCAGCGAGCAACGCATCCACGTCAAACAAAAGAAGATCGTCGAACTGGAGAACGTTTACAAGGCGGAAATCAGCAAACTGAAAGCGAACAACCAGTTCATCCCTTACGAGAAAAACAAAATCCTCATCCAAAAGATGCAGGAAAGAGGATACATCACGGACGAAAAACACACATTCACGGTGAAAGAGACCCCGAAACCGGTGGAAAAACGCCGTTGGTTCAAGAGAAAGGAGCGGAAACATGAGAACAAATAACAAGAAAGAAGTCTCCCCCTCCACACTGCGGCGCATGACCATCGTCTATCTGCTGATGATGCTGGTCGGCATCGCCTGTCTGGTCAAAATCCTCTACCTCTCCATCGTGGAGCGCGGCGTCGCCTCCGGCACGTCCGACAAGTGCGTGGACACGACCGTGCCGGGATGGGACACCCTCGTGAAGGACGACACCTACTGCTTCGTGCGCGAGAACACGCTGCGGCCCATCCGCGGTGAAATTTACGACGACCACGGCCGCGTGCTGGTGGCCAACTTCACCGTCTTCGAGGTGGCCTTCGACGGCAAAGGCTTCGCCAAAGAATACGCCGACACCCTGAGGAAGAACCCGAACGCCTTCGACACCATCTTCCGCCAGCTGGCCAACGACTTCTACACGCAGTTCAAAGACCGCTTCCCGAAATACGACGCCAACTACTACTACAACTTCTTTAAAAAGAATGTGAAAGACAAACACTACGCCACCCTTTTCCCCGTGAAAGAATGGGACGAGCGAGTGTGGGTGACCGGCGCGGACACCTCCTTCATCAAAAACCGCCCCTATCTTTTCAAGATGACGGCCGTGACAAACAAGAAGGTGAGCAAACGCGAGAAGAGAAAAGCGAAGAAACAAGGCGTCGAGCTGAAGATTTCCTACGACACCGTCCGTGTGGCGGCCATGCATCCGCATTTCAACTACGTGTCCGCCAACGTGCGCATCAATCCTTACGGCGAGATGGCCAAACGCACTCTCGGCGTGGAAGCGCCCGACCGCCAGTTCGGTCTGGAGCACTCCATGAACGACATCCTCGGGGGTGTGCAGGGCAGTAAAAAATACCTCGAACTCAACCACGCGAAAGTGCCGCTTCGCGACCGTATGGACCCCGTTGACGGCCACAACATCCATACAACAATAAAGTTGGAAATACAGCATGCCGTCCACAACGAGCTGTCGCGGAAACTTTCGGAGTTGAACGCCGAATGGGGCTGCGCCATCGTGATGGAGACCAAAACCGGTGAAATCAAAGCCATCTCCAACCTGCGACGCGCCGCCGCCGACGCCTCCTACTACACCGAAAGCATGGAATATGCCCTCAACGCCAAGGTCGAGCCCGGCTCCACCTTCAAACTGGCCTCCCTGCTGGCATATCTCGAAAAAAATCCCAACGACACCGTAGGCCGCTACACCATCTACAAGAACACGTTCGATTTCCCCACGAAATCAGGGAAAACCCTCAGATACACGAAAATCGACCACGACTACCCCGTCCAGGACGTCTCCGCCCTTGAAGTCTTCAAACGTTCCTCGAATGTCGGTATCGCCAAGATGATCTTCGACACCTACGGGAAACGCGGTTTCGGCGACTACCTCAAGCAGCTGAAGAAATTCGGGCTTTTGGACACGATACACTGCCAACTCGGCGACCTGCTACCCGCCCGCATCAAGGACGGCACCAACGACTTCAACACCTATTACGCCACCTGTTTCGGCGCGGGCTTCAACATCCCGATCATACGCACGCTGATTTACTACAACGCCATCGCCAACGACGGCAAGATGATGGCCCCGTTGTTTGTCCGCTACGTCACGAACATGTACGACACCGTCCAGCGTTTCGAGCCACAGGTGCTGATGGACTCCATCGCCTCCTCTTCCACCGTCAGGAAGGCTCGTTACTACTTGGAACAGGTGGTCTGGGGCGAGCACGGCACCGCCTACCGTTACCGCGACGAGAACTGCATGTTCGCGGGCAAGACCGGAACCCGTGACATCTGGGACGAGCAGATGCGCTGCTATCGCAAAGACATCAACGCCGTGTCGTTCTGCGGATATTTCCCGATGGACAAGCCGCAATACACCGTCATCGTCTATATCTACGGTGTGCCGCAAATGAGCAGCGTGGCCGTGGATGCCTTCGCGCGCATCGCCCGCAGCATCATGAACAGCTCGAACTACAGCGCCACGCGCAGCACCGCCGACTGCCCGTTCACACCACTTGGACGCACCTACCCCATCCGGAAAAAATACTTCAACACGCTGCTGAACGGCTTAGGTTACGACACCGTGAGCTACGACACGCCATCGCCTTACCTGCGTGTGGACGCGACCGACACCAACCGGCACGTCACCACCGTGGCTCTGCCGTTGAACCAGTTCCAGAAAATGCCCGACGTGCGTGGGATGCTGGCCTCCGACGCCGTCACCGAACTCATCCGTGCCGGCTACACCCCGAAAATCTCCGGGAAAGGACGCGTCAAATCCCAAACCCTCGACCAAAACACCAAAACCGTCACCCTTTACCTAACCCCCTAAACTCTAAACCCCAAACTAAAAACCAAAAAACCTAAACCCTAAACCTTTATAAGACAATGAAACCCTTAAATATACTGCTGAAGTCGTTGCGCTCGTATGAGCTGACAGGAGATCCGGCGGTGAACATCTCGGAGATCCTGTTCGACTCGCGCGCCGTGTCCGCGCAACCGGAAGATGCCACGCAGCTTTACGTGGCACAACGCGGCACACAAACCGACGGGCACAAGTACATCCCTGCCGCCATCGCGCAAGGATGTCGCGCCGTGGTGTGCGAGACGCTCCCCGAAAACATTGACGAACAGGTCTGCTACATCAAGGTGGCGGACAGCTCCGTGGCGCTGGGACAACTCGCCGACGCCTTCTACGGCCACCCGAGCCGCAAACTGAAATTGGTCGGCATCACCGGTACCAACGGCAAAACCACCACTGTCACCCTGCTCCATCGTCTCTTCATGCTGGCCGGCCACAAAGCAGGACTGCTTTCCACCATCGTCAACCGCATAGGAGATCAGGAAGTGCCGGCAACGCACACCACCCCTGACGCTGTGGAACTCAACAAGCTTCTTTCGCAAATGGTTGAAAACCAATGCGAATACTGTTTCATGGAAGTGAGTTCGCACGCGCTTTGCCAACACCGGGTCACCGGTCTGCGCTTTACAGGGGCTATTTTCAGCAACATCACCCACGACCACCTCGATTTCCACAAAACCTTCGCCAATTACATCGCCGCCAAGAAATCCTTCTTCGACAAACTGCCGAAAACAGCCTTCGCGCTCACCAATATCGATGACAAGAACGGCAAGGTGATGGTTCAGAACACCAAAGCGAACATCCACACGTACAGTCTCCGCACCGCCGCCGACTTCAAGGGCATTGTGATGGAGAACGCGTTCACCGGACTTCACATGCGGATCAACAACCGCGAAGTCTATTTCAAGTTGTGCGGCAAGTTCAACGCCTACAACCTGTTAGCCATCTACGGAGCCGCAGTGCTGTTAGGTTTGGACGAGGACGAGGTGCTGACCAAGATGAGCATGCTTGACAGTGCCGCAGGCCGTTTCCAGATGCTGCGCGGTGAGAACGGCGGCACGGCAATCGTCGATTACGCGCACACCCCCGACGCCCTCGAAAACGTGCTGAAAACCATCCGCGACATCGTCGGCAAGGAGGCTGAAGTGATTACCGTAGTGGGGTGCGGCGGCGACCGCGACGCGCTGAAACGTCCTGAAATGGCGGAGATTGCATGCCGCTACAGTTCGAAGGTGCTGCTCACCTCCGACAACCCCCGCACCGAAGACCCGCAAGCCATCCTGAACGACATGGTGAAAGGGGTTCCGGCCGCAAAAGCGAAGCAGGTGATCGTCATTGAGAACCGCCGCGAGGCCATCAAGACGGCTTGCATGATGCTGCAACCGCAAGGGGTGCTTCTGGTCGCTGGCAAGGGCCACGAAAACTATCAAGAGATAAACCACGTCAAGCACCACTTTGACGACACAGAAGAACTGAAGAACAATCTTAACATCAAATAAACCAAATAGTTATGTTGTACTATTTATTCTCTTGGCTGCATTTGCAAAGATATCCCGGAACGGGTGTCTTCCAATATATTTCGTTCCGGTCGGTCTCGGCTTTCGTGCTGGCGCTGATTATCTCCATCTTTTTCGGGAAATATTTCATTAAATTCCTGAAAAAGAAACAGATCGGCGAAAGCATCAGAG
>CACXUB010000163.1 GCA_902770735.1 uncultured Bacteroidota bacterium
ATTTTCTTATTAGATTTTCATTGAGAGGTTTTATATGGTCGTCGATCAAGAACACACCGGTATCATGCGCAAGAAGACTCACCCGCGGCAGCTGGGCGTTGAAGGCCAAGTCCAACTACGTCTTTCGTTACAAATGCACCGGCCAGGTGGAGCTGGCTTTCGCCCGCTCGCTCACCGGCGACCGCATCGACACGGCCAATTTCAAGAAAAGCAACAACTACAAGATTTACTGGGACCACAAGCAGGACAACAAGTCGCACCCGCGCACCCGTTTCAACGCGCACATCGACATGCAGAGCGCCAACTACGCCCGCTACAACATGACCTCCGCCAGCGACTACCTCTCCAACCAGTTCACCTCGTCGGTCTCCTTCTCCACCTCCGCCGCCGACATCTTCTTCCTGGACGCAGGCGTTTCCTATTCGCAGAACACCGGTTCGCACACCGTCAACATGAAACTGCCCAACATCAGCATGTCCGTGGCACAGTTCTACCCCTTCCGGAAGAAAAACAAAATCGGCAAGCTGAAATGGTACGACAACATCTCCATGAAGTGGTCCTCGCAGTTAGTCGGGCAGGTGAACACCACCGACTCGATGTTCCTCAAACCCATCACGTGGCAGCAGTTCGAGGCCGGCATGATGCACACCATCCCGCTCACCATCCCCATCAAGATCGCCAAAACCATCAACTGGAACACGTCCATAACGCTCACCGAGAAATGGTATCTGCAGCATTACACCCGCGACATGGTCCTGGACACCGCGCACTCCGAGACGCCGCAGATGATGATGCATTTCAACCGGAAGTTCGGGGCCGTCCATGACCTAAACATTTCCTCCAACCTGACCACCAAGATCTACGTGATGTACATCTTCAAGAAAGGCGGGGCCGTGCGCCACATCATCACCCCGACGCTGAATTTCACGTTCCAGCCGATGCTCAACGGCCGCAACAACGCGCAGTTCGTCAACCCGATGACCGGCGAAATCGTGAACTACACGTACTACGACAACTCCATTTTCGGCGGCGGGAACAACCGGATGACCGCGCGGGCGCAAGTCTCCTTCGGCAACAATCTGGAAATCAAGGTGCGTTCGAAGAGAGACACCATCACGGGACTCAAGAAAGTGCCCATCATCGACAACTTCAACATCTCCATGTACTATGACTTCGCCGCCGACTCGATGAAATGGTCGCTGCTCACCATGTCGGGCCGCAGCACTCTCTTCAAGCAACTTTACCTCACCTACAGCTTCATTTTCGACCCCTACAGCATCAACGAAAACGGCCGCAGGGTGAATGTCACCGAGTGGGCGGCCAACCACCGGCTACTGCGTTTCTCGTCCGGCACCTACAGCGTGGCGTTCAACTACCGCATCGACCAGAACACCTTCAAGTCGAAGGATCCGGAGCGGCAGAAGGCGCGGCTGCCGTGGTCGCTGACCTTCAACTACACCTTCACCTACGGCATCAACGACAACCTCGAATACTACCGCCAAGTCTTCATGTATCCCGACCTGAAGCCGTATGCGCACAACATCGTGCACACGCTGAACGTCGCCGGCGACATCAACATCACCAAGAAATGGCGGATCGGCTTCACCACCGGCTACGACTTCGTGCAGAAGTCCCTGTCTTACACCTCGTTAGACTTCTACCGCGACATGCACTGCTGGGAAATGAGTTTCAACTGGATTCCCGTCGGCTACCGCAAAGGCTGGTCGTTCACCATCAACGTGAAGTCCTCCACGCTCCGCGACGTGCTGAAGTACAAGAAAGAACGCGATTTCCGGGACAATCTGTAACGGTTAAAGGTTTAGGTTCGCGAAACACCCCGTTAGGGGTGAAGGGGTTGGTAGCAACAACCATGAATTTTCCATGAATATTTTTGATTATTCGTGGCATATTCATGGTCATTTATGTACAAGGGATCAATTTCTCGCCAGTAGAACAGCCAACTCACTCCCCGAAGACGTATTTCCGTTCGCCGAGGATCATCAGCGCGCCTCTGAAAACGAGGAAGACGATGAAAGCGAACCAGAGGGCGTGGTTGCCCCAGACGCCGGCGAGGGCGTAGTAAAGGATGAAGAAGACGGCGGTGGCGACGAACATCACGTTGCGCATGGCGGCGGAAGCGGTGGCCCCGATGTAGATGCCGTCATAGATGAACGCCGCGAAACCGGTGAATGGCAGCAGGTAGGTCCAGAACACGAACTGCATCGCCGTCCCGATGACATCCTCGTCTTTGGCGAGAATCCGCAGGAGCAGCTCGCCGCCGAAGAAGAAGAGCAGCGTGAAAAACGCCGCCAGCCCGACACCCCACCAGACCAGGGCGCGGACAACCTTCCGCAACAACACTTTGTCGCCGGCACCCACATATTTCCCCACCAACGACTCGCCCGCGTAGGCGAAACCGTCCATGACGTATGAAGTGAGCGTGAAAAGCTGCATCAGCAGGGTGTTCGCGGCAAGCGTGGCCTCCCCCATTTCGTCCGAAATGTACGGGATGAAGGTGAACACGGCGATCAGACAGAGCGAGCGCAGGAAAATGTCGGCGTTGACCTTGAAGAAACGGGCCATCTTGCGCAACTCCAGGGCGGCACGCCAACGGATGTCGTGCCACAAATGCCCGTAGCGGCGGATCCAGATGATGACCGCGAGCAGCAAACCGCTGTATTGCGCCACCACAGAGCCCCACGCCACGCCCGCAATGCCCGCGTCGAACGCATAGACGAACAACAGGCTGAAGACGATGTTCACCACGTTGAGGATTGTGGCGACCCACATCGGGGAGCTGGCGTTCTGCATGCCGAGGAACCAGCCTTTAAGCACATAGAGGCTGATGGTGGCCGGCGCCGCCCAAATGCGGATGAAGAAATAGGTCAGCATCAGGTCGATAGTCGTCGGGGAACTGTGCAGGAACCGCCTGCAAAGAAGCGAAATGGGATACTGGAGCACGATGAGCGTCGCCGCGGCCGCCCCCGCAATCGCGATGCCGCGCACCAAAACGTTGAGATACTCGTCCTTGTCCTTCGCGCCGAATGCCTGCGCCGTCAAACCGGTCGTACCCGCACGGAGGAAACCGAAATTCCAGTAAATCAGGTTGAAAACCATCGTCGCCAAGGCGATGGCGGCGATATAGCTCGCGTTGCCGATATGCCCCACAATCGCCACATCCACCATACCCAAAAGCGGCACCGTGATGTTCGTCACAATGCTGGGGATGGAAATGCGGAGGATTTCGCGGTTCATTATAACGGTTTAGAAGTTTATTAGTTTATTAGTTTAGAGTTTAGAAGTTTAGGGTTTAGGGGGTAAGGCGGGGATTATTCCACGGGCTTCCCTTCGGAGAGGAACGCTTTGAGCAGTTTGGCGTCGTTCCCTTCGGAATAGATCTCCTCGTCGGGGGCGGGATTGATTTTGAGCGTGATGCCGTCGGTCTCGGGCACAGGACTGTAGCTGACAATGGCGTCAAACGCGACGATATAGCGCGGGTTCACCTTGACGAAAACCGTATAGTCGATCCACTGCTCCACCTCCTCCATAGACTCGTCGATGGCAATTTGCCTGCCGTTTTTCAGCACAACCGTCATCTTGTCGCGGTTTTTCACAAAATAGGCCACCATGCTCTGGTTCAGCTTCTGCCCCACCCCTCTCTGATACATGTAGATGTAGGTGCTCGTCTCCTTTTGGTCCTTGTACAGTATCGTGGAACGGATCTTGCCGTTCACATCGTAGGTGCTCCACTCGCCGTCGCGCCAACCGTTGTGGTGGTTGCCCGTCATCGAGACATTCTTGTTCGGGTAATAGGCCGTGCTCTTGCCGTTGGTCTTCCCCGCGACATAGTTCTCCTCCAGACTGACGTTGCCATTGAGGTAATAGGACTTGAACACGCCGTCAAGCTTGTCGTTCAAGTAGTTGCACTCTTCCAGAAGTACACCCTCGGGAGAGTAGGTCTGCCAGATCCCGTTGCGCTTCCCGACGCTGTAGTGTTCCACCTTGATGAGCACGTCGTGGTCGGAATAGTAGCGCCACTCGCCGTCCTTCTGCTGGTCGATGTACATGCCTTCGGAAGCCTTTTTCCCGTTCTCGTGGTAGATGACCGTGCGCACTTTATGCACACCCTGCTCGAAATTCGTGGTGCTTTTCAACTTCCCGTTGGCATGATAATATTTGAAAGTGCCGTAAGGGACATCGTCCTTGAACTGCCCTTCGTACACAAGCTTCCCCTGCTCATATTTTTTCCACACGCCCTGTTTCTTTCCGTTCTTATCCGTCACGTTGGTCTGTCCCTGCGCGAAAATCACCATCGGCAGCGTGAGGCTCAGTATCAGCAAAATTATTATTCGTTTCATTATTTG
>CACXUB010000164.1 GCA_902770735.1 uncultured Bacteroidota bacterium
TGATAACAGGTCTTCACCTCCCATTTGCCGACAATCCGTTTTTCGAAGTCGGAGTCCTCGTTTCCGGGTTTGCAGGCACTCATGGCGACGATGCCGAGTATCATCATACAAATGAATGGCGTTTTTTTCATAACTGTTTTTTTAACATGCGAAACTTGAATTATATACTTTATTTCATGCTGCAAAGATACAAAAAATGGAATCAACAATCAACTCGAGTGCTCTGAATGCATATAATGACTATCTTTGCAGCCAGATTCAACCCCTTGACGATATGAAAAAAACATTAACCGTTCTCCTCTGCGCCGTTCTCTCCGCGTTGACTTCCTTCGCCCAAAGCCCGGTATCGGCGCACTTCGACGAATGTGTGGAGCTGATGGCCACGGTCTGGCGACTGTCCGGCGCCGAAGAATACAATCGTTGCAGAGTTCCGCAATACGCGCACGAGGTCGATTCCGTTTTCGGGCCATACAAAGACCATCCCGTCGTGCAGCTGGCTCGCCAATACCAGAACGAATCGGGAATCAGCTACGATGCGGTGGCCTCTTACGGTTTGCATCTAACGTTGAATGCCAACGGTGCTATCGTATTAGACGACAGCTTCTTGGCAGGCAGCGACAACTCTTTCGACCGTTGGTCGGAGCAGCAGAAAAAGGAGTTTCTGGAACCGCTGAACGATTTTTACCGCAAATCCCACTTCCACGATTGGTACTTGCAGCAGGATATCCTGTTCGACGAGGTGGAGGAGGCGTTCCAGGACATCAACCAACAAATTGATTACGATTGGTTCAACGGCTATTTCGGCGCGGAAAGCGGCAGCACCTTCCGCATCGTGCTCAGCCTGTTGGTGGGTCCGAACAACTACGGGTGTAGCGCCAAACTGAAAGACGGCACCAACGCATTGAGCCCCGTCATCGGCTGCTGCCAAGTGGATGATAGCGGAAACATCTCCTACAATGCAAACGCCGTACTGCCCGTTGTCATCCACGAGTTCTGCCACCATTACTGCAACCCGCTGAACAGCCAGTTTTGGTCGTCGATTGAGACATCCGCCGAAAAGGTGTTCAAGGAGCGAGAAGAGCAACTGCGGCAATCCGCCTACAGTTCGGCCCTGATTATGATGAACGAGACATTTGTCCGCGCCTCCGTCATCCGCTATATGAGAGTCCACTATCCTCAGATCGAGGAATCCGCATTTGTCGGAGAAGAAGAACGGCAGGGTTTCATCCTCATCCAAACTTTGTGCGACGCGCTGAAAGAGTACGAGCAGCAGCGCGACAAGTACGCCACGATGTCCGACTTCATGCCCGTCTATGCCAAGATGGTGAACGACTTTGACTTGAAGCAGTACAACAAGCAGCAGAAAGCGCTGGCCAAGAAGAACGCCACCTACAAAGTGAACCTCAAGGACGGAGCGAAGGATGTTCCCAGCGGTCCTTTCTCACTCGTCATCACATTCTCCAAGCCGATGCTAAACAGTATCGCCCTGTATATGAGCACTTCAGGGGCGGATTTTCCTCCTGTCAAGAGCTATGCCTGGCGCGACGACAAGACGTTGGAGGTGATTTTCTCTCTGGAACCGTCGCACCAATACGGTTTCGTTGTCATGGGCACCGAGTTCCCCACGAAGGACGGGCACAGTGCCGGCAAGAACACGGAAATCACTTTCACGACAGGGAAATAAAGGTTTTGCGCCTATATTGTTTTTATAACGCGTTGATATGCAACCTGCTAAACCCAACTTTCGGGAGGGGGTGTTGTAGAGACGCAAAATTTTGCGTCTCTACAATATTCACACATCTTCTATCGAAAATGCACGTAACTCGAGTTTGTACCGCCCGAATTCTGATGCGGGCAGATTATCGACCTTGCGCTGCAGGTCCGAAAGGCTTATCTTGTCGGGATTGCGTTTGACTTCCGCGGCGATGCCCG
Organism: uncultured Bacteroidota bacterium; assembly: GCA_902770735.1. Lineage (GTDB taxonomy): Bacteria > Bacteroidota > Bacteroidia > Bacteroidales > WCHB1-69 > F23-D06. The sequence goes on from CACXUB010000164.1 coordinate 1,933, forward strand.
TGTGGTCGAACTCGTTCAGGGCAATCAGATCAATCTCGTTCTTCCCCTTGCGATCCCACCAGTTGCCCACCGTGGTGTAAAGGCCAGTCTCCATCACCAGAGTCTGGAAATACTGTTCCAGCGTCCGACCCGTGAACTGCTCGTATCCGCGCAGCATATTCTGTTTCAGGAGCGAAAGCTGTCCGCGCTCCACCAACGACTGATACGGCCACACAAAGCGGAACCAGAACCTCAGGAACTGGTCTGAAATCTCGTAGGCGCTGGTTTTGCTGTTCGGCTTGGAAAGTAGCGGCTTCAGACGACTCACAAGACCATAGTTCTTCTCTAAATTCTGAAGGAAAGTGCCCATGTCCTTCTGCATGGTGCCGTCGATGTCCGAACGGCGATTCGAGCCGCCGGCGATAAGTTGCAGGATGGAGAAATAGGTGGCGCTCTCGTCGCCAAACTCCTGGTTCATCAGGTCGCGCCCTTCGGTAAGGAAGTAGGAGTCGCGTCGGCACACGTAGTTAAGCATCTTCTCCTTGGTATAGCAGCCCGCATCCATCAGCAGCTCCACATATTTGGCCACGCCGCCCGTAATCATATACAGGCATAGCAAATCTTCGTTGCGGTAGTTGGGGGCGTGATCACGGAAAATCTGTTTCAACACCTGTATGGTGAACGGACGAAGGGTGAATTTGGAGGTCGGGCGGCCGTAGAGGGGCTCGTTTTCGTCCTCGAAGATTCGCTTCATCAGCGAACGGATACTGCCCATCGTGATGAGGTTGATATGCGACTCACGGTGTGTGCGGTCCCAAATGTCCTGCATCTCGCTGAAGATGGCGGGATTGACCTTGTAGAGGTTCTGGAACTCGTCGAATATCACTGTGAAATGACGTTTCTGCGACTCGCGCATGATCACATCGAAAAGGTCGCGGAAGTGCGTCAGCTGCCCATAGACTTGTATGCTCAACTGCTCTTCGAGGGCTTGCTGGAGTTTCCCGCAAAGGAGGGCTTCGCTGTCTTTCGACACAAAGAGATAGGCAACCTGCTTCCCCTCAAAGGCTTTCATCACCAACGAGGTTTTGCCCACGCGCCGTCTGCCCGACAGCACCGTGAACATAGCGTTCTTTTCCGCCAGTTTTTCGTTCTCCTGAAGGATGACGATTTCCTCTTCCCTGTCGTAGAATTTCATAATGTAAATCTTCGTTTATATAAATACTTGTTTCTATTGTTGATTTATTATTTACTGTATAACAATGCTTTACAAAAACAGTAAAAGAAAAATTCGGTTGCAAAGATACAAAAAATTCAATTACTTGATTGCCTCCTTATTATTATCCCGCATTGTACCCTGCGGAATTCTCGGCCACGCAACCTGCGAAGAAGCGCCCGTCCTCTGCTAGGGGAAAAGAAACACACAGCATCGTCATTCATAATTCATAATTCTGCATTCTACATTCTCACTTCTTCCTCACCGCAATCACCCGGAAGCCGATCAGCGGGGAGGGACCGTCGTAGCGCTTCTCGCTGTCGATGCGGATGTCGTAGCCGGGGTCGTACCAGCTGCCGCCGATCGCGACGCCGCGCTCATCAACCATCTCCGCCGCGTTGCCGCACATATTGTAAAGACCGTAGGCGTTACGGTAGTATGTCTTCACCGGCACTGTAGGGGGAATATGATATTTTACAGACCAAGGATCCATCACTTTATACCCATCGTCCGTGCGGGAGATATACATTTCGGGGACATGCCAATAGTTATATCTGGGTTTGTTAGCAATGGTTTCAAGAAATGGAGAACCATTAGAATAGGATGCATTAGGGTCACCACAACTTGCCGCACCCCGCCATTGTTCTCGAGTAGGCAGCATATATTCCCACTCCGGACTTGCTATCTTCTCATTCAGCCACTGGCAAAACAGTTGTGCGCTTTCGTAGCTGATGTTCATTGTTCGGAACTTTTGCCTTCAAAGCTTTCTATGGCCTTTCGATACGATTCTGGAACCTCGACGGAGGCCTGCGCCTTCAGCGAGTAGCACACCATGACGGTGCTGCAACGGCACACCTCGCGCCCCGTCTTCTGGTTTATGGCGCGCTGTACGAGCGTGAAGCTCTTCTTCCCAACTCGCGGCACACAGGTCTCGATAACAATATCATCGCCGTAGAATACAGGTTCAAAGAAATCGGCATTTATGTTCACAACGACGGAGACAATATCAGGTGTTCCCTCGTTGAGACGCAATGCTCCTGCGAGGTATTCGACCTTGCCCAAATCGTAGTAGGAGAAGTACGCATTATTATTTACATGCCCATAGCGATCAACGTCGTTGAAACGTATTTGTATTGGCATGCGATGGTTAAATGAAAGATGTTCTTCCATACTTATTTATATTTTCAGCGGCGAAAATACAATTTTTTT
>CACXUB010000165.1:0-653 GCA_902770735.1 uncultured Bacteroidota bacterium
ATAGGCAAGCTGGTGGACGACTGTTCCGCCCGTCTGCGCCAGCTGGACATGGAGATCCAAGCACTCAACTTCCAGACGGAGCTGATATAACAACAGTTCCCCGCGTCTGTAGGGCGAACCGAAAAAAACGATTTTCTGATCGTCTATCTGACCGCTGCTCGGAGCCGGCAGCACCCGTTCCTTTCGAACATCACGGCGCAGGCTCAGCACGTTGTCATCCGAATGCACGGCTCAGGCCGCACAGCGCACTACCGCCCGGTTGACTATAGATGTGGGGACTGTTTTGTTGTATATTTTCGAAACCGAAGTTAAAGACAATTAACGTTCTTCTATTGCTCCGTGAATACAAGATAGTAGGCGTCGGCGGGGTTGCCGATTCCCTCGCTCGGGGTGTACAGGTAAACGGCCACCTTCTTAGATGAATTCCCATAATAATACTGGAACTCCTTCTGTCGGGAGACACTCTGCCAGATATACTGCAAATCCCTCTCGTCGGTGACGGTCTCGTAGTGTCCACCATCGTTGATGAAGGCGATACGATCTTGTCCAGGGTAGGGGAGTCCGGCATCCATCGGCAGACCGGCACGGAAATGGTCAGGAAAAGTCAGTGCTCCGCAACCAGCCCAGACGATGGAACCGTCCATCAGCAGGTT
>CACXUB010000165.1:659-4934 GCA_902770735.1 uncultured Bacteroidota bacterium
GGTAGAACAGTTTGATGTATCCGAAATCTGCGGGCGCGTGATATTCCGAAACAAATGGGATTTCGTTGCCGGTGTTGAGTTTGTTGGTGACATTCAGTGCATAGAATCCTTTATAACGGAAGGTCAGATAGTCCACCTTGGAAATCAGGATATGTTTCTGAAGGTCAGATTGTTGCAGGTCGCTCTCCGTGAAATCGTCGGAGGGGTGCCCGGCAAGGTGGTTGATGATTTGCATGTAAACGCCGTTGAGATCGGGCATCAGTACCAAACTGTATCGGTTAGCGTAGAAGTCGTTTCCATAGAAGTCGGCGGTTAGGCCATCGGCAAGGGGGACGGGTGCGAGGGCATTGAGGAGTGCTTCGGGACTGTCGAAGTGTTGGTTTCCGTTTCCCCATCCAGTACAGAGACTGAAAGATTTTCGGACTAAATTTGTGTATGATACCGAGTTCCGTATCTCGTTCATCCATTGCACGAAACCTGGTTTCAAAATATCGAAATCACTGTCTTTGAGGGTAAGTGCGACATTACCCATGGAGTAGATTTTCGCCTCCTTGGTGATGCCGTTCTCCGTTTTCAGGAATTTGTTGCCATCTCCGGCAACAAAACCGTGTTCGGTCAGCAGGGCGGCAGCTTCCGACTGCGATTTGCCGATGCAGGCCTTGAGCAGGGTGAAGTCGTTGGTGATGGGCTCCGGCACTTCGGGTGTGTATTCGATGGGTTGCGGCTCCGAAGGCAGCGGGTCGATGGGCTCGGGTGTACAAGCTGCAAAACATAGGACCAGAATTATTCCGGCCAATAATGTAATATGTTGGGGTATATTCTTTTTTCCCATTTTTGTGAATTTTTGATGCTGCGAAAATAAGGTTTTTCTATTATAGATGGATGCAAAAAATAAATAAGGTTGCATTTTTAGTGTATCCAAAACAGTGGTGTCCGCTAATCGTGGCTGCAGAGTTTTTTTGTACTTTTGCCGCCAGTTTCAAATATTCTGATTATGACTGAAAATCAACAATATAACGAATCGGGTCATCCCGCCTCCCTCTACGAGGAAATCCTTCACCGCCAGGACCCCGAGCAGGCCGAACACCTGAGCCGTTTCTTCAAGACCAGCAAGGGCGAGTACGGCGAGGGCGACAAGTTCCTCGGCATCAAGGTGCCCGTCGTGCGCGAGATTGTGAAGAAGTGCTGGCAAACCGTCTCCTTCTTTGAACTGGAGGCCTGCGTCACCTCCGAATACCACGAGATGCGGCTCGCCGGACTGCTCACATTAGTGCAGTTCTTCAAAGCGGCCAAGGGCGACCGCGGACTGCAGCAGCTGAACGTCAGCTTCTATCTGTCGCACCTCCAATTCGTGAACAACTGGGACTTGGTGGACCTTTCCTGCTACGAGATCCTCGGCGTCTGGCTCCTCGACAAGGACCGCAAGATGCTCTATGACATGGTGGAGAACGGCACTACCATCTGGGAGCAACGCATCGGCATCGTCACCACGATGCAGTTCCTGCGCCACGGCGAGTTAGACGACACCTACGCGTTGGCGGATCTGTTCCTGAAGAAGTCCGCGCCCTTACACGACCTGCTGCAGAAAGCCGCTGGCTGGCTGCTTCGCGAGGCAGGCAAACGCGACGAACAGCGCCTCCGCGACTGGCTCGAACCCCGCCGCACCACGATGCCCCGCACAATGCTGCGCTACGCCATCGAACGGTTCCCGGAGGAGGAACGGAAGCGGATGCTGGGGAAGTGACGCACGCAGGCTCTCCCCGTCAGAGTTCTCTTCTCAGCCAGATTTCTGAATTTTTGTCATAAAATGATAATCATAAAATGACAAAAATCAGAATTGGCGAATTAACTTTTTGTGAATTAGACTATTGGCTTATATTGCCAACATCATTTCGACGACTCCTCGAACGTGACGTGCACCACGTCGCCGAAACTTTTCCCGATTTGTTTGCGGATGTCTTTGCGGACGCCGATGATGAAGCAGGGCGTTCCCATCTTGACGATTTGGCCGTCGTAGGGCACACCGTCGAAGGTGGCGTGGACCGAAAGGCGGCCTTTGCCGTACAGGGATTTGATGTCGAAGGGGACCTCCACGTAGGCGGCGTCCATGTTCTCGTTCTGGAGGATCACCGCGTCGAATTCCATCCGTCGGGCCGCCCGCTCCTGTCCGTAATACTCCTCGAACTTCTGTTTTAACGCGTCTTCGTCATCAATCATCTTGCGCAGGGTCTCCAGCCGTTCGGCGTTGGGGGAGTGGTCGAACCAGAGGTGCAGGTAACCGCCGCGACCGTACTTCTCGTGCAGGTGCTGCACCATCCGCTCGTAATGTCCCTCCTTGTCCAATTCTGGGTAGTGTTCCATGCCGTACTGCACGGTGCGACGGACGATGGTGTCGGGGTCGATGAAGCGGTCGGCCTCGGCCACGATGCGCCCGTAGAGACTGCGCGGCGCGTGGTCGGAGGAGGCACGGTGGTCCTCCACGGCTTCCGCCATTGTCTGCAACTGGCTTTCCGTGAACCACTTCCGCAATTCATTGTCGGCGAGCAGCATCCGCGCCGACACCTCGTGGTGGTGCTCCCGTCCCTCGCACAGCCCGATGTCGTGGTAGGCGGCGATGACATAGACCATTTCCGCATCCACGTCAAGTTGTGCCGCCAAGTCCATGCTCTGCGAAATCACCATGCGCACGTGGTCGCGTTGGTGCGCCTTGTCGAACTTGTCGTACAGCGGGATGATGCGCTCCTCGACGTAGTCGCGGATTTCAGGAGATACAGGAAACTCGTTGCTGTCAGATAGATGGTTCATATAACGTTCTTCTGTTGTTCCGTACATCGGAAGTGTCCGTCGTAAATTAATTGGTGAGAAATAGGATGGCAAAAGTACAAAATTTAGGAACAGGTATATGATATTGCGGATGAATTCTTCGGATTTTGCAAAAGCTAAAAATAAGTTTTACAATAAATTGTAAAAATTGTTACGTGTTTAAGTTGTAATGAATTGATTTTCAGTGAAATAATTTTTTTTAAGATTTTTGCCGACGAATCGTTATTTGTTGTATCTTTGCGGCATGTTTTTAAGAAAGTGACTATGAAAAATGAAGTAACCCAAAAAGATTTTGACATGCCGCAGTTGAGGCAGATGGTGTTGGATAACACCGAGAGAATTAATAAGAATGAACTAATAATCAGTCAGATGCGAAAGGAAAACCTTGAGCAGAGCCGCAAAGCTGTTGAACGCGATGAAATGCTGGAGAACTCCCGCCGGGAACACGACCGCTGGTCGCAACGAATGAGAGAGACCCTGGATGAAATCGCGCAAATCGCCAGAAGATCGCAGATAGAACGGGAAAAGCGTGATTGCGAGTGGGAGAAGCGTATGCGGGAACAAGAGGCGCGGTCTGCGGAGGGCGACAGGAAGATGCGGGAACAGTTCAAGGAAAACGACAGATGGATGAAGGAGCAGTTTGCGGAGAACGACAGGAAGATGCGGGAACGGATGGAGGAGAGCGACAGGAAGATGCGGGAACAGTTCGAGGAAACCGAAAAGCAGCTGAAAGATACCTCGCTGGAGGTGAAGCGGCTGTCCCGTCAACTCAGTGGTACCACGGGGCACATTGTGGAAGGTCTGGTCAGCTCTTCGACAGAGAAGATTTTCCAGAAAGCCGGACTCGATTTGCATAACAGCGGCAAGAATTTGAAAAGGAGTCTTCCGGCTGAACATATTGCAATGGAGGTGGATGTCCTTCTTAGCAGTGCGGAAATGGCGGTCCCTATAGAGGTCAAGGCCAACTGCACGAAGGACGACATATACAGGTTCCTCCATCAGATGAGGCATTTCCGGCGGCTGTTCCCTGAATATGACGGCAAGGAGGTCTTCGCCGCTATAGCCGCCATCAACTACGAGAAGGGTGTTGCGGAACTCGCTCATAGAGAAAAACTCCTTGTCATCCGCGTCAACAGCGATGACATCTTCTCCATTGACCCCTTCAAGAGGGAAGATTTGCTGAATTTCTAAGAATTTCCCCTCGGGTACAGGGAAAGGTAGAGGCAGTCCACCAATTGCCGGTTGTCGTCGCGTTGGTGCATGCCGCCGCCGAGACAGTATTTGAAGGCTTCGCAGTGCTCGCAAGGTCCTGTTTTGGCCCAGCTGCGGTCGCGGAACTCCTGGAACCGGTTCTGCCACACGTCCCAGAAATCGTCTTGATAGACATTGCCTTGGTGGAAGTTGTGCCGGATGCTGGTGCAGCCGGAGATGCTGCCGTCGATGCGGATGCTG
>CACXUB010000166.1 GCA_902770735.1 uncultured Bacteroidota bacterium
ATCACCACTGCCACCTTCAACGACATCGCTTCTTACAATGAACTCTGGTTCGTTGCTGAGAATACTTGTGGTAAGGATTCCGCTAAGATCAACATCAATGTTCTGACGAACACCTTCGTTGGTCCTACTCTTAAGCCTGCTTGTGACGGCGATCAATTGAGTGCATTCATCAAGACCGCTCCTAGCTGGACGGGTACTGCTACAGTCACCAGCGAGACTTGGCAGGTGCTGGTTGGCAGCACTTGGACTAATGCCACCACTTCTACGGTGATCAATGTCCCGGGTCCTCAAGTTAGATATGCATGGACGACTTCTTGCGGTGATGTCATCACGACTACTGCCACCAATTTGATTGTCAACCAGAAGCCTGAGCTTACGCTCACGAATGTCGCTGCTGTTTGCTCCGGCTCCACGATTGATCCTGCTTCCGCTATCAGCTCGGTTACTTATCATGGTAACCAAGACAAGTATGACACCGTTTATACTGTCGATGGTATTGAGGTCAATAACACCACGGTTTACACTGACGCTTACAACGGCAAGATGCTCGTCGTCACGTTGGACGACAATGGCGAGGCTTGCGGTATTGTGAAGGATTCTGTGGTGATCACGATTAACCCGCTGCCGGTTCCCACTATCGATGCTCCTAATAAGGTTTGTAGCGGTGTTGACTTCAATGTCACTGCTGGTCCTACGACTGGAATCACCAATTACGAGTTCTTCGAGGATGGCGTTTCAGTTCAAGACGGCGCTTCCAACATCTATGTCGCTAATGTTACGGTTCCGGCCGGCACTCCGCTCGGACAGGTATTCCCTGAATACTCTGTGACTGTCACTGACGTCAACGGTTGTGTTGGTTCAACCACCACCAACGCTGTTGTGAAAGTTACGACGAATCCGGAGTTCATCTTCCGCGACATGGATGGCAACGAAACGCATGAGTTCACTGCCGTCACTGGCGATGACGACAATGACAACATTGGTCTCCAATACACTTGGCAGGTTGGTGTTGACTGCTTCGCTCCCGACTCTCTCGTCTTCGTTGAGTATGACATCTACTTCAATGGTGAGCTGATCTCCAATGCAACTATCGGTGAATATCTGGCTACGGTCACCACTACTCCGACGGTTGGCGATGCTCAGCAATATGTGACTACCAACACGTTCGATTGGTATGCTACCGACGGTAACCACAGAGTTAACACTTCTCTGTACAACTATGCGGTCGCTAATCCTGATGTCGCTACGGCTGGTAACCACTTCCCGAACACCAACTTGGGTCTCGGTACTGGTCACGATATCTTCGACGACCTGTGGTTGAGCTTCCTCGCTCCGAGACAGGTTACCAAGACGATCGTTCCGTTCAGACAAGCTGGTGAGTACAAGATTGTCTACAGACTCAAATCTACGTCTCACTATCAACAGCTGAACTACTACTACTCACCGACAGGTACTCCTACCTCCGAGTTGATCCCGATGGGTGGTCACAATGCGTTGAATAGTGGTGCTACTATCCAACTGCTCGCTATGGACTCTGTCACGATTCATGTTACTGGCCCGAACTACTCTCCTGTCACCTCCAGCGATGTGTTACCTGAAGTCACTCCTGGCTTGGTGGTTGACGAGACGCAAGTTTCTCCTGACATGGAAGTCTGGCCGAACCCGGCTCCTGCAGTCACCACCACTCTTAAGGCTCGCGTCCACAACATGGCCGGTGAGGCTAATGTGACGCTGACCAGCCTGAGCGGTAAGCAAGTTTACAACGGTAAGACGTTCATCGACAACGATAACTACTACTTCGAATTTGACGTCAACAGCTTGTCCGTCGGCTCTTACATCCTGACTGTCCGCACGAACGATGCAATCGTCACCAAGAAGGTTATTGTTACCGTCTTAGCTCGATAGTCTGACACGTAAATAAACCAAAGGAGTTGTGCGCACATCGCGTGCAACTCCTTTTTTTTTCATTATCTTTTGAGTCATTCGACACTTTGTTTCAGAAATAAAAGTTAATAAGGATTAGTTGTAAGGAGGATTGATGCGAAAAGGGTTTTTGATGCGGTTTATGCGGCGGTATGCCGGACGTTTGGCGGGAGTGTTCCTGCTGAATGCGGTGTATGTTCTACTCACGATTTTCACGTTCTTGATGATCGAGCCGTTTGTGAAGCTGCTTTTCAGAGGATCATTGGAAGGGCTGAGCACGCTTTCCGCATTCATGGTGTCGTTGATTTCCAAGGTGGTGCCGCTTGACAATGCCCGCCTGTCTGTGGTGGCGATTATCTTGGGTGCGGCGATGCTCTTCTTGCTTCGCAACCTCTCGTACTACGCTTCGCAGTGGGTAATGGCGCATGTGCGCAGCGATTTCCTTTATACGCTCCGGAACCGGCTTTACGACAAGATGATCTCTTTGCCGTTGGGCTATTTCACGAAGGAAAGTCGTGGCGATGCGGTGACCCGCGCCGTGAACGACACCCAGGAGGTGGAATACACCGTGCTGGCCTCCATCCAGAAGTTTTTGACTGATCCGATTGCTCTGCTTTGTTACCTCGCTTTTCTCTTTTATATCGACTACCAGCTCTCGTTGTGGGCGGTGTTGTTGATGCCTGTTGCGTTTCTGCTTATCGGTTTCCTTTCGCATCTTCTTAAACGTTCTTCCAAAACCTACCGCCAGCGCCTTGGGGTTCTCCTCGCCCATGTGGAGGAGACACTTGCGGGGCTCCGTGTCATCTACGGATTCAATGCGCAGGGGAAGGCATACGAGAAGTTTGCCGGCCTTAATCGCCAGTTTCATGAGAACCAGAAAAAGGTGTATCGCCAGAGCTATTTGGCCAGCCCGCTGAGTGAGTTCCTCGGGGTGGCCTCGGTGATGGTGGTGCTGGTGATCGGTGGCACGCTGGTGTTGTCGCAGCGGTCGGGTTTGACGGCGGAACTGTTTATCACCTATATTGCCCTTTTCACGCAGATTATCACGCCCGTCTCCAACATTTCATCCGCTTTTGCCGACTACAAACGCGGCGAGGCGGCTTTGGACCGGATTTACGATTTCCTGGAGGTGGAGGATACCGTTGAGGATGCCTCGGACGCCCAATCTGTTCGAGGTTTCCGTGATGCTATCGAATTCCGGGATGTTTCGTTTGCCTATTCCGATGCCGAAGTGTTGCAGCATATTGATTTGACGATTCCGAAGGGTGCGACGGTGGCGTTTGTGGGTGCTTCGGGTGCGGGAAAGACGACCATGGCCGACCTGCTGATGCGGTTCTATGAGCCCACGAGCGGGGAGATCACCTTAGACGGTGTGAATGTCCGTCGTTACAAAACGGCAGACTACCGTTCGCTTTTCGCGCTTGTCTCGCAGGACGTAATGCTCTTCCACGACACCATTTATCACAATATCACGTTAGGATTCCCTGCGTCGAGGACGGAGGTTGAGGAGGCAGCGAAGGCCGCCAACATCTACGATTTCATCATGTCGCTGCCCGATGGTTTTGACCATGTCGTCGGAGATCGGGGCGTGGCGTTGTCGGGAGGGCAGCGGCAGCGGGTGAGCATTGCGCGGGCGGTGCTGCGGAAGGCGCAGGTGTTGGTGCTCGACGAGGCCACCTCCGCGATGGATACCGAGTCGGAAACGCTGGTGCGCCAGTCCGTGGAGGCGTTGTCGAAACAGCATACGGTAGTGATGATCGCCCATCGGCTGTCCACCATCCAGCACGCCGACTGCATCTGTGTTCTCGACGGCGGCCGGATTGTAGAGCAGGGCACGCATGAAGCACTGATGGCAACGAAGGGAACGTATTATCAGTTAGTAGTTAGTAGTTAGCAGTTAGCAGTTGAGACCCCTGATCGGGTTTAATACCCAATATTACTATTCCCTTTTAACTATAACCATCAATAACCATAACCAATAACCAATATAATGTCAAAACATAAATTAGCGAGGTTCGCGGAGAACGCGACATTTGGAAATCTGTTCCAGCACACGGAATACGACAGGATAGGGGAGGCGTTTCCCTTGCGGGGGCGCTGGCGGGAGGATTACTTCCATAACGACCGGCCCATCGTGTTGGAATTGGGTTGCGGAAAGGGGGAATATACCGTCGCGATGGCGAAGCGGTTCCCGGAGCGCAACTACATCGGAATCGACCGGAAAGGGGCGCGGCTGTGGCGCGGCTGCAAGGACGCGATAGAGCAGGGATTGGAGAACGTGGCTTTCCTGCGCATCACCATCGACCAGCAGATCAAGAAAGAGCGGAAACGCTTGGTGGGGCCGCACTTCGTCAACGACTATTACCGCAAAATCTGGCCCGAGAATGGCGGCGTTTTGCATCTGAAGTCCGACAGCGACTTTCTTTACGAATATCTCTTGGAAACGGCCGCGGAACAGCGTTGGGAACTTGTGGAAAACATCCCTGACGTTTACGCCGGCGGTGTCGATCCTTTACTCACGGAGGTACAGACGTTCTACGAGAAGATGTGGCTGGCGGAGGGGAAGACGATACACTACGTGAAGTTGGCTGTTGGCTGTTAGCTGTTGGCTGTTGGCTGGTGCGCTGGCGAGGGGTTGTTACTTGATAACTTGAGACTTGAGACTTGAGACTTAAGGCTTGAGACTTAAGACTTGAGACTATTTCGATGTGGATGGGAGAAGTTTTAGTTTTTGGTATCGTATTCCTTTGAGCAACTTAGAGACTTCCTTTATCTTTTCATCACATTCCTTCAATTGGTCTTGGGTGATATAATTCAGGTCGTAAGCTAATGTTAGTTGACAATATACTTCCATTAGTGATCCAAGTGCAATTTCTATGAAGTGTATTTGTTCTTTTGTGGAATATCTTGCATTTCCTTCTGCAAAGTTTGAAGGGACTGAGACAACAGCTCTCCTTAATTGATCCCCTAAACTATATTTTTCAAATGACGGGAATGTGGATTGGATACGGTAAACGCACAAAACAAGTTCTCTGGATTTTTTCCAAACTTCAAGATTTTCAAACGAATAAGTGTTCATACTATAAAATATTTTGTTAAACATTAATTTTTGCAAAAAAAATATTTTTTTTTAATCATACGAGAATCGTATTCAAAAAAAAAGTCTTAAGTCTTAAGTCTCAAGTCTGAATATTTTTGTATTTTTGCGGTCAGAAAGTTAAAAACAAACAATAAATAAAACCAATATGAAAGAAACCGTTTACAGAGCGAAACATGAGGCGTTGGGCGCCAAAATGGAAGAGTTTGCCGGCTTTTACATGCCGATTCAGTACGACAGCATCACCAACGAGCACTTGCAGGTGCGCAACAAGGTGGGCGTGTTCGACGTGTCCCACATGGGTGAGTTCACCGTGAAAGGCCCCAAGGCTTTGGCTTTGCTGCAGCACATCACCACAAACGACGTGGCCGCGCTGTTCCCGGGCAAAGTGCAGTACAGCTGCTTCCCGAACGGCAAGGGCGGCATCGTGGATGACCTGCTGGTCTATAACCTCCACGATGAGGATTACCTGCTGGTGGTGAACGCCGCCAACATCGACAAGGACTGGGCATGGGTGGTCGAGCAGAACAAGGCTTTCGGCGCCGAAATCGAGAACATCTCCGATGGTATCTCCCAGCTGGCCGTCCAGGGTCCTCTCGCGCTCAAGGCCATGCAGAAACTGACGGATGCGAATGTGGTCGATATGGAGTACTATACCAACCAGATCATCACTTTCGCCGGCATTGACAACATCCTCTTCTCCACGACCGGTTACACGGGCAGCGGCGGATGCGAGATTTATTTCCCGAACGAGGTGGCTATGAAGATTTGGGACGCCGTGTTCGAGGCCGGTGCCGAGTTCGACATCAAACCTATCGGCTTGGGTGCCCGCGACACGCTGCGTTTGGAGATGGGCTTCTGCCTGTATGGTCACGAGATTGACGACACGATTTCCCCGATCGAAGCCGGTTTGGGCTGGATCACGAAATTCGTGGATGGCAAGGATTTCATCGACCGCAAGTTCATGGAAGACCTGAAGGCCAATGGCGTGACCCGCAGAATCGCCGGTTTCGAGCTGATCGACCGCGGTATTCCGAGAAACGGCTACGAGGTGTGCGACGCTGAGGGCAATGTCATCGGCGAAGTGCGTTCCGGCACGTTCGGACCGTCCGTGAACAAGGGTATCGGCACCGCGCTCATCAAGAAAGAGTTTGCGAAGGCCGGCACGGAGATTTTCATCAAGGTGAGAAACCGTCTGCTGAAGGCCGTCACCGTGAAGATGCCGTTCTACAAACCTGAATAGTTGTTGCGGAAACTTTCGGAAAATGAAAAAATGCGGAAATCTTTGGGGTTTCCGCATTTTTTTGTGTTTAAGGCTGTCTATGCCAATGAATTTAGAATGTGGAGTGCGAAAATGGTAAACGTTTTAGTTCAGTTTCGTCGTGGCCTTGGCTGTTGAGTTGATATAATCTCCGGAGAAAATCCATGTGGTTTACGTTTCTCTGCCCACTGTTCATTGTTCACTAATTAATCAACCATGCCACGCCGAGTCCGATGCCGTTGAAATTTCTCGGATTCTGGCAGTTGAACATTCCGTAGAGGTCGAGTTGCACGCGGGGATGCACGGTGTAGTTGAAGCCGAAATCGAGATTGCACTCCACCTCGGTGTTCCTTTTGCCGTGACGGGTGAAATAGTTGTAGCTTTCGAGGAATGCTCCGAAGTTTTCTGTGATGTTAAATCCAAGGCAGAGGGCCAGGAAAGTGGAGGGGATGTGCGATAGCCCAGACCATTCCGCGCCGACGTTGTAGCCGATGTTGAACCAGTCGGTGACGTCGTTTTGGAAAAGCAGGTAGAGAGACGGGGCTGTGTGGGGTTGCAAAAAACCGTCGGGCACGCGGGTGAGCGGTATGGCGAGGTTGGCCATCAGGGAGATTTTGGGCACCCATTTGTAGCCTTCGAAGATCTTGACTTTGGTGCCGATGACGAGCGGCTGCACTTCGTAAGACCAATCGCGGAACCCTAGATAGTTGAAGCGGTAAAACGAGCCGTCGTACTCCAGGCGCAGTTCGGCGAAGCGGGTGACGCCGAAGCGCAGCATCGTGGTGGGCAGCAGGAATGCGGGATTACCGTCCCAGGTGCTTTCAAATCCGGTCTCCCATTGCACTTTCAGGAAAGGGGTGATGTCAGGACCGGTGGCCATGCCGGGGCGGTCAGGGGCGACGGTGGGGGAGTCGATTTGGGCGAACGATGCGATACCGAGTCCGAACATTACGAAAAAAAACAGTATTTTTTTCATTTTGACTTGGAATTTTTATTTTTGGGAACTTTCGGCGGTTTCACGGGGCACGGGCATGACGAACAAGTCTTCGGGCTTGAAGGGACGGTATTCGTGCAACCAGCGGAATCCCTGCAGCTTGCGGTCCTTTTCTGTCAGTTTCTCGTCGGGATGCACTTTGCCGGTGGGCGTGTCGAAGTAGCGGATTTGTTGTATATGGTTGCTGTCCAGATAGATGCGCATTTCGCTGGTGATGGAAGTGTTCACCCCGACCAGCGAACTGTCCTCCTCTTGGATGTAATAGACGCACTCCGCG
>CACXUB010000167.1:0-4222 GCA_902770735.1 uncultured Bacteroidota bacterium
GGAGAAGATGACGCTGGCACTCGGCAAACTGGCCGACGAGGACCCCACCTTCCAGGTGACGGAGAATTCCGAGTCCGGACAGACGCTGATCAGCGGCATGGGCGAATTGCACTTGGAAATCCTGCTGGACCGACTCAAACGCGAGTTCAACGTCGATTGCAACCACGGCAAGCCGAGAGTTGCCTACAAAGAGGCCATCCTCGTGCCGGTGCAGCACCACGAAGCCTACAAACGCCAGAACGGCGGCAGAGCTTCCTTCGCGGTGATGGACTTCAACATCGACCCGCTGCCTTTGGACGCCAAAGGCTTGCAGTTCAGCAGTGAGATCAAGGGCGATGCCGTGCCGAAGAACTACATCCTCGGTGCGGAGAAGGGTTTCCAGATCGCCATGATGAATGGCAAGTACGGATTCCCGCTCGAAGCCCTCAAGGTGACGGTCACCGACGGCGAATCGCACCCGACCGACTCCGACGCGCTCGCTTTCGAGGTCTGCGCGAAAATCGGTTTCCGCGAAGCGCTGAAAAAGATCGACACGGCCATACTCGAACCGATCATGAAGGTGGAAATCACCACCCCGGACGAGTACATCGGAAATGTCACCGGCGACCTCAACCGCAGACGCTCCGTGCTGGAACAAATCGACGCCAAAGTCGGCTTCCAGATCATCACGGCGCAAGTGCCCTTGGCTGAAATGTTCGGATATGTGACTACGTTACGCTCCATCACCTCAGGGCGTGCCACCTTCAGTATGGAATTCCTGAAATACGCGGAGGTCACCCCTGAAATCAAAGACTACATCATGAACGTCGGACGGTTTATTTTATAGACGTAAGACGTGAGACTTAAGACTTTAGAAATTCAGATCACTGGTCACTGATCACTGATCACAAAGAAAAAAAAACAATAAACAATAAACAATAATGGCTCATAGAATTAGAATCAAACTGAAATCGTTCGACCACACGTTGGTTGACAAGTCTGCCGAGAAGATCGTCAAGACTGTGAACAGCGTGAAGGACGACAAGGTGGTGCTCGTAGGCCCCATTCCGCTTCCGACCCACAAGAAGATCTTCACCGTAAACCGCTCCACCTTCGTCAACAAGAAGAGCAGAGAGCAGTTCCAGCTTTCCACCTATAAGAGAATCCTGGACATTTACGGTACCACCACGCAGACCATCGACGCTCTGATGAAGCTGGAATTGCCCAGCGGCGTTGACGTTGAAATCAAAGTCTGACGTGAATGACCTGTAGGGTTGCCATAATATGACAGCTCTACGATAGGGAACCTTATTACGGTGCCCTATAAAACCGGGGCGTTAGCTCAGTTGGCTAGAGCGTTTGACTGGCAGTCAAGAGGTCGTGAGTTCGATTCTCATACGCTCCACATTCCACAATACAAGGCGGTTGCATAATTGCGGCCGCCTTTTTGCGTTTGTTTTTGAAAAAAATGTATCTTCGCGCCCGTTAATAAATCTTACTGAATTAAAAGAAAAGCACTATGAGTCAAATCGTTAAAGTTTACGGAAGAGAGATTTTGGATTCCCGTGGAAATCCTACTGTTGAAGTTGATGTCTATACCGCCGCCGGCGCCTTCGGGCGTGCCGCTGTGCCCTCGGGCGCCTCTACGGGCGTGCACGAGGCCGTGGAATTGCGTGACGGACAGAATGACAGATATATGGGCAAGGGCGTGCTGAAGGCCGTCCAGAACGTGAACAGCACCCTCGCCGAGGCCGTGGAAGGCATGGAAGTGAGCGACCAGGCTGAACTCGATGCCCGCATGATCGAAGTCGATGGTACCGAGAACAAGGGTGCGATGGGCGCCAACGCCATCCTCGGCATCTCCCTCGCCGCCGCCAAGGCTGCCGCGCAGGAGACCGGCCAAGACCTCTACCGCTACGTCGGCGGCTGCAACGCCACCGTCCTCCCTGTCCCGATGATGAACATCCTCAACGGCGGTTCCCATGCCGACAACCGTGTGGACTTCCAGGAATTCATGATCATGCCCGTCGGCGCCCCCACATTCCGCGAGGCCGTCCGCATGGGCTCTGAAGTGTTCCACAACCTCAAGAAAGTGCTCAAGGGTCGTGGCTACTCCACCAATGTGGGTGACGAAGGCGGTTTCGCCCCCGACCTCAGCTCCAACGAGGAAGCCCTCGAGGTGATTCTGCAGGCTATCGAGAATGCCGGTTACAAACCCAAAGAGGACATCTGCATCGCTCTCGACCCCGCCGCTTCCGAGTTCTTCGACACTGAGAAGGGCATCTACAAACTGAAATGGTCCACTGGCGAGGAAATGACTCCCGCGCAGATGGTTGACTATTGGAAGACCTGGTGCGACAAGTACCCGATCATCTCCATCGAAGACGGCATGGCCGAAGACGACTGGGACGGCTGGAAACTGCTCACCGACACCATCGGCGACCGCTGCCAGCTCGTGGGCGACGACCTGTTCGTCACCAACGTGAAACGCCTGCAGATGGGCCTCGACAAAAAGGTGGCCAACTCCATTCTCATCAAGGTCAACCAGATAGGTACACTCACCGAGACGATCAACGCCGTGCAACTCGCGCAGCGCAACTTCTACACCGCTGTGATGTCGCACCGTTCCGGTGAAACCGAGGACACCACCATCGCCGACCTCGCCGTCGCTCTCGGCACCGGCCAAATCAAGACCGGCTCCGCCAGCCGCACCGACCGTATTTGCAAATACAACCAGCTGATGCGCATTGAGGAGATGCTGGGCAGCCAGGCCATCTATCCCGGCAAAAACTTCCCATTTAGAGGATAAAAAAAAACGCGGCATTTGCCGCGTTTTTTTTTACTTTTGTTCCCGGACTTTCGATTCTCGGGTCCAATCGACGGTCATGCCGAAGAGCGATACCCCGAGATAACCGCGCATCTTCAAAGTCTTGCCGCCATCGACAATGCGGATAAAGGCTTTGTAGGTGCCTTTTTTACCGGGATATTGGATCTTGCCGTTCTGGTATTCTTTGTCCTTGGCATTATAGGTGAGCCCTTTCATGAACACCAGGCCGAGCTGGTTTTTCTTTTTCGGGTTCTCCACCCATACCACCTTGGCCTCGTACGTGCCATCGCTGGCTTTGTAGATCTCACATTGGGAGCCTTCTTTGGAGAACGGATCCTTAGAGTGGAAAATGCCGCAGATGTCATCCGCGTTTTGCGCGTAGCCCGTTGCGGCAAAAACCGCCAGCATCAAAATTGTTATTACCTTTTTCATTTTTTCACTTAGTTTGTTCAGGACTGTCGCCTTGGGCCTTGCTGCCCTTTTGAATTATCTCGTTGTTTGAACGCGTGTTCACCGTTTATTCTTCCGGGGCGAACAACGGATCCCATGCAGGTAACATGATGGGTTTCTGGTCGAAAAGTTTAAGCGTGGCGGCGGGGATGTACTTGGATTCCACCACGAGACGGAACATGTACTCGTTGAACCATTCGTTGGTCATGATGAGGAAACCGTCGTGGCCGCGGTTGCTGCCCCAACTGTTTTCCACCATCCACTTCGTAGGCTTGCCGTTGGTGTCGAGGTCCACGCCGCAAAGGGTCATGGCGTGCGAAGAACCGCTGGCGAAAGTGCTGACACGCTGTTTCTTGTCCATCCCGAAGGTGGTGCCGAAGAGGGCGCCGTAATCGTAATTGTTCACGTCCATGTAGCCTCTGTCGCGGTCGAGGAACTTGGCCACGTCGCAGGAGAAATACATCATCGTGCTGTCCTTGATGGAGGCGATGGCCATGTTGGCGATCTCGGGCATCGGCAGGTTGAGGAACTTCCAGTTTTCGCCGTCATAGACATGGCGGTCGTATTCGATTTCATAGACTTTGTAGTATTCGCGGGTGGGGTCGTTCATGATCATGTAGTACTGCGAGAAATCCTCGTTGACGAACTTTTTGTAAAAGGACATCGGGGTGTAGGTCTCGGTGCTCACCGCCTCGCCCTTGCTGTTGCGCTGGGTCCAAGTGAACTCTGTGGGCGGCTCGCCGAAAGCGTAGGCCAGCATCCGGTAGATGGTTTCCAACATCGCCATCTTGGTGGCCTGCAGTTTCTGCTCGGTGGTGCCCTTGTTGTTGGCCATTTCGCGCAGGACGAGTCCGTCCTCGCGCAGTTTCAGTTTGATGAGCTCCGAAATCCGGGAAGTGTGGTTGCTGTTGTAGGTTTCCGGCATCGCGTCTTTGGGCACCACGCCGTATTTGGAGATCAGGTTGG
>CACXUB010000167.1:4315-6166 GCA_902770735.1 uncultured Bacteroidota bacterium
CCGCCGTCGCCGATGGGGTTCTTGAAGAGCCACTGCACCGTCTCGTCCTCCATGGACTTGGCGCGGTTGTCAAGGATGGCCTGCAGGAAAAGGTTGGCCTTCTCCAGCTGGTCCCAGAAGAAGGTGTAGCACTGCGAGAACTGGAAGTCGGCCGGAAGGTCGTGCTTGCGGATGGCCTTGTTGCGGAGCACGTTCATGCCTGTGAACATCCAGCAGCGGCCGGAAGACTCCTGGTTGCTGATGGCCTTGGAAGGCACGGTGTTCGAAAGATGCGGGTCGAAGGCCGTGTTGTTGTCGTAGTTCACCGCCAGCTTGCTGATGTCGTTGCTGTTGATGGCGTTGCGAAGGGCCTTGTTGGCCGGGTTCGACTGGTAGGAGCCGCGCAATGAGCTGATTTGCTGCATCGTCAAACCGCCGTTTTTGTCGATCTGCTGCGCCTGGACCGTAAACACGGCGACAGCTGCGCAAAGGATAAGGAAAAGTTTTTTCATACAATATTTATTTATATATAACATTTCTGATTAGCGGCGGCAAAGATACGATTTTTTTACGTGAAAAAAAATATTCGGGGGCGCTGTGTTGTATTCCAAAAAATGCTATCTTTGCGACCTCAAATTTTGAGGCACAAAAGTTTTGTATCATCCTTAAAACATTCAAATTATGCAGAAAAAAGGTAATAAATACGGTACCCACCGCGTGATTGAACCCAAAGGCGTTCTCCCGCAGCCCGCTAACAAGCTCGACAA
Organism: uncultured Bacteroidota bacterium; assembly: GCA_902770735.1. Lineage (GTDB taxonomy): Bacteria > Bacteroidota > Bacteroidia > Bacteroidales > WCHB1-69 > F23-D06. Next base: position 5,062 of record CACXUB010000167.1, read on the forward strand.
CAACATGGACGAGATTTGGGACAACGAGATCCTCATCGACGTGCAGACCCTGAACATCGACTCCGCTTCGTTCACCGACATCCACAACTATGCCAAGGAGCAGGCCGGTCCCGGCGCTTCCGAAGAAAAGATCATGGAAGAGGTGAAGAAAGAGATGCTGTTGAATGTCGAACTGCAGGGCAAGCACCGCAACCGTCGCACCGGTTCCGGCGGCATGCTGCTCGGCAAGGTCGAGAAGATCGGCGACGCGCTGAAGGGCAAAATCGACCTCAAGGAGGGCGACCGTATTGCCACGCTCGTCAGCCTCAGCCTGACCCCGCTGCGCATCGACGAAATCCTCGAGATCCGTCCTGACGTTGACCAGGTTGACATCAAGGGCAAGGCTATCCTTTTTGAAAGCGGCATCTACGCCAAGATCCCGACCGACATGCCAGAGAAGCTCGCTTTGAGCGCCCTCGACGTGGCCGGCGCCCCCGCGCAGACCGCCAAGTTGTGCCAATACGGTCAGACCGTCGTCATCCTCGGCGCTGGTGGCAAGAGCGGTATGCTCTGCTGCTACGAGGCCAAGAAGCGCGTCGGCGTGACTGGCAAGGTCATCGGCATCGCCAACAGCCCCAAGAGCACCCAGCGTATCAAGGACCTCGGCTTCTGCGACATCGTCGAGTCCGCCGCTGGCATGACCCCCGTGCAGGTGTATGAACTGATCGAGAAGCTCACCGACGGCAAGATGGCCGACGTCACCATCAACTGCGTCAACGTTCCCGACCAGGAGATGACTGCCGTGCTCTGCACCAAGGACGACGGTATCGTCTATTTCTTCTCCATGGCCACCAGCTTCACCAAGGCCAGCCTCGGCGCCGAGGGTATCGGAAGCGACGTGAACATGATCATGGGCAACGGATATACTAAGGGACATGCAGAGTTCACCCTCCAAGAACTGCGCGAGAGCCCCGAGCTCCGCAAGATCTTCGAGGAACTCTACGCATAAACCTTTCTATATATCACATTAGTAATAATTATCTGATGGAATAAGCGGTGTGTAACGAGCGCCGCTTATTTTTTTTGTGAATAGTGAATAGTGATTAGTGAATAGTGAATAGTGATT
>CACXUB010000168.1 GCA_902770735.1 uncultured Bacteroidota bacterium
ACGCCGATAAAAGCGAAGAATACAACGACCTTCAGAAAGCGTTAAAATATTGTATGGCAAATGGTTGTGACAATGTTTTGCTGATGGGTTGCGGTGGCTTGCGCGAAGACCATTTCATCGCGAATTTGAGTATTATGTCGATGTATTCCGAAAAGATGCGATTGTCAATGCTGACGGAGCATGGTATCTTCAACGTGTTGCACGGGAGGGCGCAATATCACGCCATCCCGGGGATGCAGGTTTCCGTGTTCCCGAGCAACCCGCAGACAAAACTTTCCTTTAACGGGCTGAAGTACCCTGTTAACAACCGTTCCTTCAACTGGTTGTGGGAGGGCAGCCTGAACGAGGCACTGGGCGATGAATTCATAGTGGAGGCATCCGACGATGAGCCGGTGGTGGTGTATAGGGCGCTTAACAGTTAGTAGTTAGTAGTTAGTAGTTAGCAGTTTGACGTGCTGGCGGGTTAAATAGGCTTTTAGTTTAATTCATGCTGTATTAGTCTTAATATGACCGACAAATATCAATCTACAGGTGAACGTCCTGAAATTCACGGAGCGTTTAAGGTGTTGTTGTGCTTTATCGCGATTGTGACAATAATCAATGTTCCGCTCACCATTTTCGGTTATCGATGGTTCTCCAGTGTCCTTCCCTCCTCGAAGCTCTTTATGGCGGTCTCGATCTTCTTTTGTCTTATGCCACTCGTCATTGTGGTGATGGCATTCTTGTCGTTGCGTAAGCGACGCGGTGACACGATTTACCTACTGCGTGCATTTGTCTTGTTTATGATCCTGGGCACTCTGCCTTTGTTTTGGACTAATATGTCCGTATGGATGTTTGTGGGGCGTCTGGGTGTTTGGATTTCTTGTTTAATGTATCTGATTTTTTCCAAACAAGTAAAGCAGGTTTTCCCTATTGAAGAACGTCATTCTTCCCCGATATTAAGACTCATTTTGTTCGGACTATCTGTCCTGTATGTCCTGTTCAATTACCGTGTAGTAGAATGCCTCGTAAATGGAGTGCCTTTACCTGACATATTTTATGAAAAAGTGGAAATATTCATAGATGAAAGCACTTTGAAGGAGAACGAGTATTCGGACGGGTTGATTCGTTTAGCCAAACCCGCCGGACTGAAATGCGGCACCCATTGGATTGATGATAAGGACGTTATCACACTGTTCGATGATGATTGCTCGTATCTGATCCATTCTGATGTTTATGTGGAAGAAAACCGGTTGGATACAGATTCGTTGTTGGAAGAGCTGACCGACGAAGGGTTCAAAAAATATCCTGGCGAGGTGATGTCTGACAACAGTTGGTATTTGCCGGAGGGCAACATCAATGCACATCGCAAGTGCATGGTTTACAGTACAGAGCCTTATCCGACCATGGTAGATATGGTGTTGTTGGAGGATTGTCGAACCCCTAAGTACTGTGTGGTTTATGGCGTTTACGAGCAGGGCACCGGCAGCCACACGATGGACATTGTGGAGGCGATAAGGTTTCGGTAAATACAGGTAACAAAGCAATCTTTGTTAATTCAGTTCATACTGTATATAGTCCAAACCGTACTTCTCATACAAGTTCACCTTGCTGTCGCTTGTGATGAATGTTAAGCGATCCTCTATGCATTGGGCTATCAACAACCGGTCGAAGGGGTCTTTGTGCATGGACTCTCTTTCAAGGGTTTCAAGTCGGATTATATGGTGTGCATTAACAGGAAGAATACCAAGGTTTTCTTCTTTGATATGAGTGATAACATTGCTGAGACTCCCAGGAATTATAATTTGATTCTTAGCATTTTTGATTACCAATTCATGTAGTGATACCACGCTGACGTGTCCAATGTTGTTGTAGTCGAAACAGAAGTCCAAAATTTCATTGGGGAGTTTATGGTCTCCATTGAGATTGTGAAGAAGAAATTGAGTATCAATTAGGTAGTTCATTTAACGGTATTATTCTGTAATCAAATGCATCATCTGAGATAAATATTTTTCCTTTATAAAGTCCGTGCAGTTTTGCCATGGGACTTTTTTTCTTGTCCTTTTTCTTTCTCTTGGCGTATTTTTTCGCCCATTCGTCTAAGTCTATTCTCATAACGTTTTTAGTTTAAAGATGAATATTTTTGTTGTCACTATCTGTGATTATTCCACGTGGCAAAAATACAACAAAAAACATTGTTTGTCAAGTGTTTTTTGATTTTTTCTTGTCTGTTGATTATCAGATTTTTGTGAAAAAATCTTAACAATTCAAGCTTGATTAGTTAAATTGTTTTTATCGATTTTCGCAGAAAATATTTGCACGGAAGCTTCACACAGCACCTTCGGCTGAGAAAAAATTGTATCTTCGCCGCATCGTTTCTTAAACCTTCAAATAATGTATAAGAGAATTATTCCCATACTGATGGCGCTGTTAGTCAGTGTGTTCGCCACTTTCGGACAGTCGTTGTTGTGGAAGGTGAGCGGCAAGAAGATGAAAGCCCCTTCCTATCTGTACGGCACCATCCACATCCAGGACGCGCGGGTGGCTTCGTTCGACACCACCGTGCTCACTGTGCTCAACCGCTGCGAAGCCTTCGCCGTGGAGGTGCTGTTGGACGAAATCGACATGCGCGGTATCCAGAAGGCCATGATGATGCCCGAGGGCAAGAGCCTCAACACCCTGCTGTCGCAGGAGGATTTCGCCCTGTTAGACAGCATCTGCAAGTCGAAATTGGGGGTCAGCGCCATTTTCATGAACGGCATGAAGCCTTTCTTTGTGAGCAGCACCCTGCAGCAGCTCGACCTCCGGCAGGATGCTGAGGATGCTTTGGACCTGTTTCTGCTCAAGAAGGCGCGGGAGTGCGGCAAGCTCTGCTACGGATTGGAAGAGTACATGGACCAGATCAGGGCCATCGACGCCATCAGCTTGGAGGACCAAGCAGACATGTTGCGGCAATTTCTGCATGATACGGCGCAAGTGTCACAGGATTTTGAGGACATGTTGGAGGCTTACCTCCGGTTCGAACTCGACAGTCTGGAGAAGATGACGCAGGACACCGCCCTCCCGAAGAAGTTCGAGAAAGTGCTGGTCAGCAAACGCAACGTCACGATGGCCAAGCGGTTCGTGGCGATTTCCGGCGAGCATACCCTGTTCTGCGCCGTGGGGGCCGCCCATCTCGCGGGCAAGAAGGGACTGATAACCCTGTTGCGCAAGAAGGGCTATACGGTGGAGCCGGTGCCGTTCACGTGGGAGTCCAAATAGGCTGAAACCAGTCTGGATGTTGCAATGTCTTGAAATACAAACAGATAAAAACCGCTAACGACGGTTGGTGATTACTTCCAGAAATAAATATCCGCTTCCTGTTCAACCTTCTCCTCCACAGAGTCATCCAGGAAATCAAACAAGTCCAGTCCCGTGAGGGATTCCACGCTGTTCACGTTTTGCATCGTTCCGGTTACCGTCACGGAGTCGCTGCTGTTTGGGCAAATGAACGCGATGGAATGGTAAGCGTTTTGTCTTTTGATCAGGAAAGCCTTGAAAAAACTGTCGGGGATGCGGACGCGGTTGGGGCCTATCGTTTCGGGTGTCGGGGAATCGAAGATCGGGCCGCACACGATGAGCACGGAGTCGTATTTGACGGCTACTCTCCGGGCCATGTTCTCGATTTTGTGCCAGATGCCGTTGTTCATTTCCGTGTTTTGCGGGCAGATGTTGGTGAAGTAGTCGCATTCCATCGCGGCCTGCTCCGACCATTTCATGTCCTGTCGCCGTGCCATGTGTCCTTTCACCCAGCCGGAGTTCCTGTAGTCTTCGCTGGAGGCTTGCGGGAGGTTCAGGTTGGGGTCCGGCATGAAGCGTCGCGGCATCTTGGGGGTGTGCTTCGTGGCTTCCACCTGCTCTGCGGTCAGCGTGTAGGAAACCCAGTCCGGCAGGCGGTTTTCGGGATTGTAGGAGACGGTGAACCCGGTATAGCGGAGCAGGATCGAATTCGGCCGTTGGACAACCTCGTTCTTTTCTTCGGGGGCGGATTTGGTCTGAAGGTGTTGCCTTTTGGGCGGCACGCACGCGCAAAGGAGCAGAGCCGTCATCAGAAGGATGAGCCCTTGCCCTTTCGGGAATGCATGATTTGCATATCTTGTTGTTATAGAGAGTTTTCGCATTTTGTTTCAAATGCGCAAAGATACAAAAAATGCGATTCATTC
>CACXUB010000169.1 GCA_902770735.1 uncultured Bacteroidota bacterium
CAAAGTCAACCCATAATCGTTATAAGTAAAAAATGAGTCAACAGAACTCAGTTTTACAAGACAAATAGAGTCAACCTTTTTAGGAAACGACAGTCAAAGTGGTATACTTTTGAATGGCACTTTGGTGTATTTTAACGTGGTTATTTACACATCCGGCGGCAAAACTACGACATATTTTCGAACTATGGGTGATTTTAAGAATTTTAAAGAAAAAAAAGATGACACCCCCTATCGCATATCATTCACCTCCACGCCAGGGTATTTGCTCTTGTCGAACACGAAAATCTTGTCGTCCAGCGGGATGTCGCTCTTAAACTGCTCAATGCTATACGTGTAGATGGTGTTATCCTTCTCATACACCGCAATTTTCGCGATTTTCAGCGAGGTCTTGACGATATAGACGCGGATGCGGTAGTACGACTGCGCGGTCTTGGGGGTGAGGTCGACGATGCTGTACTGCACGTTGTTCTGGAATTCGTCGCGGATGAACTTGGCGCGGAACTGGGCGCTCCAGTCTTTGAGGATGCGCTGCGGATTCATCAGGTTCTGGTCGTCGTCGGGATCGTACTCGTAGATGGAAACCTCGTTGGCGGACTTGTCGTAGCTCCAGATCGACACTCCGTCGCAGAAATACTGGACCCCGGCGAAGTTCGTCTTGTACTTGCTGCCCTTCAGGCAGAAATCGCCCTGGCTGACGCCAAGCGTCTTGTCGTCCTTGGTGGTCTTCAGCGTGTAATGGAACTGGATGGAGCTGTATTTCTGGTACTGTTGGGAGACCTTCTTCATCAGGTCGTTGGCGCCTCCATCGACATTTTGGGCGCTTGCCGCGACCGCCATCACGGCCATCATCATCAGAACTGCTATCTTTCTCATTTTTTTCGTTATTTGCTTGTTGACTTTGTTTATACCCGCTTGTTTAATCCCGAAAGCTGAACCTTTTTCGATCTGTCCGTCCCGCAACTGCACATGCAAAGGGGCTTCCTATTTTCGCAAATCAATGAATTTCACCGGTTTGCGCACACTTGGCGGGAAATTGATGCGCTGCACCTCATCCACGGGCAAAATCACCACGGAGGGGGCCACGCGCACATGCGCACGGAAACGGTTTTTCAGCTCGTTGACAATCTCCTCGGGATGGTTTTTGAACCGCGCATTTCCCTCTACGGCCTCGTCATTAAGTCCCACCTTCACCACCACCTCGTCGGTGCCCTGCTGCGAATCCTGCACATAGATGACGTAATTCTGCACGAACGGCGTGTTGTTGAGCACATCCATCAAGGCGGGCGGGTAAAGCGTGGTGCCTTTCAGTTTGATCATGTTGTTTTTGCGGCCCACCAGCGGGGTGAGTCGGTAGCTGTTTCGGCCGCAGCGGCATTTCTCGGTGATTTTCGCGCACATATCGCCCGTGCGGAAGCGCAAGAGCGGCATGCCCTCCACGCCGAGGGTCGTCACCACCACTTCGCCGGTCTCACCGTCGGCCACCGGCAGGTTGTCCTCGCCGATGATCTCCACGATGATCAGTTCCGGATGCACGTGTCCGCCCATTCCGTACGAACACTCGCTGAAAGTCGCGCCCATCTCGGTGGACGAGTAGGTGGCGTAGAGCTCCACATCCCACCTTGACTTGATCTGCTCGCCCAAAAGGTTGAGCGAAAAGTCCTGATTGCGCAGGCTCTCCCCTATCCCGATGATCTTGCGAATGCTGGACTTCCGGTAGTCAATCCCATGATCCTCAGCGTATTGGATCAGACGCGGGATGAAGGACGGCACGCACATGATGCTGTCGGGCTTGATGCGCTGAATGGTGTCCCACTGCAGTTCGGGGATGCCGTTGCCCACGCGGATAACGGAAGCGCCCAGTTCCCGCAAGCCGAGGAAATAGGCCAGTCCGGCCATGAAGCGTTTGTCGAGGGTGACCATCAGCTGAAGGATGTTGCCGGGTTTCAGTCCGGCGCATTCGAAACTCTTTTTCTCGTTATACGCCAGCCGTTGCAGATCCTTCTCGGTGCAGCAGAACGTCACGGGGTCGCTGAGCGTTCCGCTGGTGGTGATGTAGTCGATCACCTTCTCCTTGGGCACACAGAGGAAATCCTCGTTGAAAAGCTGGAGATCCTTCTTTTCCGTGAAGGGAATGTTCACAAGGTCCTCGACCGTGCGGATTTTCTCCACGTTGATGCGGTAGCGCTCGAACATGCGCTGATAAAAACGGGAATTTTGCCGCAGATAGAGCAATGCTTCCTGAAGTTTTGCCTCCTGGAACTGTTTGATTTCCTCCGGAGAGGCGAATTCTATGTCTTTGCAATTATTCATCGAATCAAGTCTGAAATCAAAAAGGGCGCAAAAATAATAAAAATGCGCTGAAACCGTATAAAAATATCATAACGCTCTTTCAAAATCCCGTGTGCTTTCGAGCTTTTGTTTCAGAAGAAGATGCAGCGTCGAACGCCTGAAAGTGAAGTTCAGAACCCTCTCGTCGTGCGGGTGCCGCCGCCGACCACGCTGCTGCGCGGACGGACGCTGCCGGTGGTCGAAGGACGCGCGGGAGTCGATGCAACGCTCTTGGCCGTAGCGGATTGCGCAGCCCCCGACGGCTTTCCTGCCGATGCGGGATGACTGCCGGAAGAGGGCTTGGCACCTGTTGACGGACTGCCGCCCGACGCAGGCTTTGGACTTGTTGACGGTTTGGCGCCCGAGGACGGGGAACTTGCAGAAGGCGCTGACGGCCTTGCGGCTGCGGGCGGAACATTCGCCTGTGCCACCGGCGCGCCACCACCCGAACGCTTGTAGTTCGTGGTGCTCCCCACGCGACTGATTTTGGAAGAGATATTGTGACCGCCCGTGGTGAGGAGGTCGTTGTAAGTCACGATGACCGACGGCGTCTTCAGATAGCGGCCGCCGCTGTTGCGCAGATTACCCACGAAATAGTCCCGCACCTTGGACAAATCAACGCCTAACAAGGGCAGGTTGTTCTTGCCGATATGCCGCAGCAGTTTGTTGACCTTCTGCGCCCGCAACATCCGCTCGTAAGTCTCCCGGCTGTTGACCGTCGTGCCCCGCGGGTAGGCAAGATACCGCACCAACTTCGTGTATTCCTCCTCGGAAAGTCCCTGCAACATCGAACGCACCCCACGGAACTCGCCGGCCAAATCCGACTTTTCACGCTGTCTGACATCTTTGTATATCGCCCGTTGATGCTCTTCGGTGTAGGTGAAATTGTAATCGCGCTCGTTTTGCCGCATCTGCTTGCTGACCTGTTCTTCAACATACGAAACAAAGTGCAGGCTCGCAAGGGTATCGGAAAGTTCTTCTATCTTGCTGTCCGACAGGTTTTTGAGAATATCCATCAGGTTTCGGCAGGGCTTGGTCAACAGATAAGGTTTGTTTGAGGGAAACGCAGGGTGCAGCAATTCTCCCCCGTAGGTAATGTCGTTATCCATAAACAACTGGTAAAGAGCGACATACTGCACAACACGGGCGATGTCAGTGTTGCCGCTGTTGGCGAAATAGTTGCCTGCCTGCCGCTCGTACTGCGCCCCGACGCTGGCTCCGCTGCTCTGCGAATGGAAGTAGGAAACCGGCAGGGCGCCCGTGCGGTTGAGCGTGTAGATGGTGTATTCCGGCAAATCGATGGCGTACATGGTGTTGGCCGTGTTCCAATTATAGACCAACTCGCTGAGTCCCAGTTTTTTGAAGAGCGGCCTGTCGAAAGGGAAACGTCCCGGGGAAGGATATTGGTAGCAGGCTTCCTGAATGGTGCCGTTCTCCGACCAGTCCTTGAGCAGCACGTCGGTGATAGTGAGCAAATGCCCTAACTCCGTGTTCTCCAGCTCGCGGCTGAGGTACGTGGGGCACCAGTCGCGCCCGTTGCCCATCTTGCCGGCCATGCAGTCGTTGATGTCGAGGCTCTGCGAAAGCTCCTTGCTGCTGATGGAGGCGACGAGGAGCACCGTTTCCACACGCAGCGGCGGCAACGTCTCCAACGAAGCCTCGCGCTCGCGACCGATGACCACCAGCGTGGTGGAATCCCGCAAGGCGCCGAGGATGAGGTCCGCGTCGAGGGCGAATCGGC
>CACXUB010000170.1 GCA_902770735.1 uncultured Bacteroidota bacterium
ACCAAGAAGGTCTTGTCGTTGTTCATGTCCGCGTAATTGATGAATTCGTCCACGTAGGGCGCGATGGTCTCCACACCGCCTTGCATCGTGGGGATGGCGTAGCATTGTCCTTGCATGCCGACACCCTGTCCCATCACCGCGCCGAATTTCTGGACAGCCACTCTCGCTGCTCCGCCGCCGTGCATTCCGGCTAAGTTGCTGCCGAAGACGAAGACCTCGTTCGGTGCCAGCGTGTCGATGTGCTCTGGCGTAATCCGGTCTTTGAACTCCTCCAGACTGCGGTAGTTCCTTTCCTCACGGTTGCGTCGTGCACGGAACAACTTCATTTCTTTGGCACACATGGGTGCCGGGGCGGAATCGCACATTAAGAAATCTGCGTTCATTCTCTCATACATTATTGTTTTGGCTTTGCGCTCTCTGTTCCAAGCATGTTGCATGCCCTCTGAGTTGTCTTCAAAGTACATGGTGTTGGTGATGGAGAGGTCGGCGGCTACCGCGTCCACATCCTGGTTGGTGCCGATGTAGGCGAAATTCCAACCCTCCTCGTCCTTCAGCTTGTCCACCAGCGCCTTGATGGCCTTCCCGGAGTACTCTCTGGAGGCGTTCTCTAAACCGTCGGTGATGACGGTGACGGCCGCCGTGGCGTTCTTGTCCGACTGGATTTTGTTCAGCAGTTGGTTCAGGGAAGTACCCATGGCATCGTAGAGAGGAGTGCAGCAACACGGCTGGTATTCCTTGGAAGTCAGCGTTTTGACCATTTCTACGGGAACATTCTCGTAAATGTAGTGTTTGTCGCAATCGCAGAACACGTACAGCGAGACATAGTGTTCCTGAGAGTCGGCGAGGCGTTTCTGCGCGGAACGGATGCCGCCCACGGTTTCGTTGAACCCGGAGATGGCGGCTTCGGCGATGGAACTCATGGAACCGCTTTTGTCGAGGATAATCAAGTTGTAAACCTTCAGTTTCTCTTTCGGTTTTTCCGGATTGGGAACGGAATTTGCGTTTGAGGCTTGTGCGTCAGAGACTTCTTGCTGCTTTTTGAAAAATCTTGAAAACATAATGAAAAATTTTAATGGATGAAAAATGATGGTTAAAATTCAAATCTGAAATTGTTGTTTTTTTTGAAACGGTCGTATTCGTCTTTGTTGAAGGAATATTTGCGCCCCTTGCGTCCTGGTTTCCGTTTGGCGGTCTCGATCGTCGGCGACTCAGAATTTAGACTGCAGTTGATGTCTGAAAATTTCATCTCGGAATCGGACGGCTTGAATCCTCCAAACAGTTCGTCAATGCTTTTCGTGCGCATCTCCTTCGTTTTGCCGAAAAACGAGTTTGTCTCGTCTGACTGTTCGAAACACGTGAAAACATCCGCAATATCATCGTATTCCTCCTCCGCCAGTTGCAGGATTCCCGTCTGCAGCATCTTCTTCTCGAAGTTGCGGCGGTCGAAACGCACCCCGAGGATGGCCTCGTAGAGCCGCTGCAGTTCCGACATGGTGAAGGCGCTTCCCAACAGCTCGAACCCGATCGGCTCGAAGTAGATGTCCTTGCGCAGCTGTTGCATCGCTTTGCGGAGGATGAAATCGTGGTCGAAGGCGAGTTGCGGCACCTCCTCGATGGCGAACCATTCGGCGTGGCTCGCGTCATCGCCGCCGACCACCTCGGAAGGTTGCACCAAGGCGTAGAAAGCCACAGAGACCACCCGCTCGCGAGGGTCGCGGTGAACTCCCGAAAAAGCACCCAACTGCTTCAGCATCTGGATGTTGAGGCTCGTCTCTTCCTGTAACTCCCGTTTTGCACACTCCTCGGCCGTTTCGTCCATGCGCATGAAACCGCCGGGAAACGCCCACAATCCTTTGTACGGTTCGACACCGCGTCTTATCAACAGAACTTGCAACCCTTTCCCGTCGAATCCGAAAACGACACAGTCGGTGGCCACGGCAGGGTGCGGATATGGATAGGTGTAACTCATTTTCATCTCCTTTCTTAAATGCGTAAATTCTACGCAAAAATACATTTTTTTATCGCACGAAATCCTGTCTTGCGTAAATTTTACGCAAAAAAAATTTCTATCTGATAATCAATGTTTTATATGGATAAAAAGGGGCGAAAGGAGAAATATAAAAAGATTTTCGGGCATTTTCAGACTCGAAAATCGGATGAATTTCGTAAAATTTACGCAAATTTGGCGGATTGTCGCTTCGGGAGGCGGCGGTTTTAAAAGAGCAAATTCTCCATCTTACCGATAATTCGTCTATTTAGGTCGCAGATTGTATTGTATGTTTCTGATCCACGGAGTTTTAGCGTTTTGAATAAAGTGCCAAGTTTCCGCAAAGCCCGTTTGTAGTGCACATTGAGCACGCCGATAATGCCGGACAGGGTGATATACACCAGTCCGATCCAGAAATGGTGGGTGAGCAGGCTGACGACCACGAGCAAAAGGATATACCAGATCGGGAAGGTGGCGAGGGTGCCGATGGCGTACTGGAACGTGGAGTGCATCATCGGGTCTTTGATTTTGTGCGTGAGCCGCTGTGTGATCCAATTCGGCAGGAAGTTGTTGACGTAGCCGAACAGGAACAACGGCAGGACGAGCAGCATGATGAAGATGCGGAATATGGTCTTGGGCCAGGACACCTTGCGGTTGACAACCCAGTGGTGAAGGCCGGTTTTTTGCAGCAATGCGGTATATTGGCGCGTGTCGTCCATCAGTGCGGTGAAACCCTCCGGATTGTCCTCTTTCAGTTGCCGGATGGCGGCGATGATGGTCATGGCGGCGTCTTTCTGGTTAGGCAGGAAGCGCGGTTTCAGTCCTTTGTGCCGCAGCAGAGGTTCGCTCATGATGTGCGTAAGTGCCTCTATTTCATTGTAATACTCTGGGATGTCGATATCCGGGGTCAGTTCCTTGACGCGGGCGCGGGCTTTTTCGTTGAGCGCGAGATACGCTTGGTTGGGCGATTCCTTGTACATCTCGAAGAACTCGTCATAGGTGAACGGTTTCCCGCAGGTGACCATCAGGTCGCTTTGGAAGTTGAAGTAGTTGGAATAGTGGATGTTAAGCGGCAGAATCTGCACTCCGAGTTTGAAGTCGTTCATTTCCTCGGCGGCGAATGCGATGCGGCTGAACCCTTTCTTGAAGGTGCTCATGTAGTGCCCGTGCTGGTGGCCGGCTTCGGGGAAAATGACCAGTGTGCCGCCCTTCTTCAGCACTTTCGCGGCCCGGTTGAAGATGGCCAAGTCCTTTTTGATGTCTTCGCGGCCGCCGTCACGGTTGCGATAGACCGGCAGGATCTTCAGGAAGCGCAATATCCTCGCCACGAAGTCCTTCTTGAAAATGTCGCCGCGCGCTATGAACACCGGTTGTCGGCCGTCTTTGTACATGGTGTGCAGAATCGCCATCGCGTCCATCATGCCGTTCTGGTGGTTGGCGATCACGAACGTCGGCGTCCCTTTGGGCGGGATGTTTTCGCGGTTGAGGATGTAGAAGTTACGATAATAGACATGATTGTGCGCCGCGCACAGATAATTCATGTAGAAATCGTACCACCGCGAGTGCTTGTCTATGTCGTCGAAGGAGATCATTTTTCTGGCTGTTAGCTGTTGGCTGATAGCTATTCAATCACGTCGATTTCATCGACAATGTTCTTCGCACCGGCGAATTTGTCGACGATGAAGAGGAAGTAGCGGGCGTCGAGGCTGATGTTGCGGCAACGATTGACGTCGTACCAAATGTCGCTCATGGTGCCTTCCCACACGCGGTCGAAGTTGGTGCCGATGAGCTGGCCGTAGCCGTTGATGACGGGGCTGCCGGAGTTGCCGCCCGTGGTGTGGTTGCTGGCGATGAAGGCCACCGGCAACTTGCCGTTCTTGTCGGCGTAACGACCGTAATCTTTCTTCTGCCACAACTCTTTCAGCTTCGGATGCACCTGGTAGTCATACACATCGGGATTCTCCTTCTCCATGATGCCGTCCAACGTGGTGTAATAGACATAGTCGGTGCCGTCAGCGGGCTGG
>CACXUB010000171.1 GCA_902770735.1 uncultured Bacteroidota bacterium
TACGCAGTGACATTCACAGTGCTGCTGGCAGTATTGCCTAACGCAACGGTGCCGAAGTCAATGGTGGTAGGATTGGCCTCAATTGTCGGGCTGGTCGGCTGGGCGAAGATCACCACGTCGTCAATGTTCATGTAGAACATATCCGTGCAGTTGAAGTGACGGAAAGCGATGCGGATAGTGCCGGTATAGTTGGCCAAGTTCACGGTTTTCTGTTTCCAAGTGCCTTGCACGCGGGCGCCGCCGTTGGCATCGAGGGTCTCCTCGTAAAGGAGGGTGAAGTCAGCGGGGGTCGTTCCAGCGGTGGTGGAAATGTACACACCGTAGTGCTCAGCGGCGTAGCTGGCATCCTGGGCTGCAATCCAGAAAGTCAGCGAAGCGGGGCCGGTGAGGGTGATGGCGGGCGTGATCAGCCAGTTGTCGGGAGTCAGCGCAGAGCTGATGTAAGAACAGGAGTAGGCGCAACCATTCGTGCCGTTGTGTCCCGAAACACCAGTCTGGTTCTCGGAAGAGAGCCAGAAGTTTCCGTCGCCGTCGGCATCAACGTTCACCCACGTGGACGGAATGCCGTTTTCAAAATCTTCATTCAGAAGATTTTGCGCCTGTACTGCCACCATGGCAAACAGGGCCAGCATAAGAGTAAAAATCTTTTTCATTTTTTTTTGGTTTTGATGAATTAATTTAAGGTTATTGTTTATTTGTATTTTTCGTCTTTTATTTGCGCATAAATTTCGCGCCGCAAAAATACGCTTTTTTTCGACAGTTTGTTCCGCAGGGTTTTATTTTTTCAACTATAAATGGTGTAAATAGATAACTTTCGGAGTGATAATTGAATAGAAATTTGTGTTTCGATATTTGTAACTGTCCGAATTACGATGTTTCTCATATTTTGCCGTAAAATCTCAAAAAATATGTACATTTGCACCCTTTTTCAGATGGAGAATCTATGAACGGAAACCCTCTTTTTACAGTATCGGAAATACGTGAGTGTGAGCGTTTTACGATGGAAAACGAACCGATATCCTCCGTCGCTCTGATGGAGCGCGCAGGTGCGGTTTGCGCCGACGAAATCCTCATGAAAATCTGGATCGACGGCTATGAAGAGGTGTATGTCTATGCCGGCACCGGCAACAACGGCGGCGACGGCGTGGTGATCGCCCGGCAGCTGGCCGAGAAGGACTGCAGCGTCACACTGGTGCTCTGCGCCCCCGAAAACGCCCGCTTCAGCGAGGAAATGCAATGTCAGCTGAAAAAGTGGCAGGAATTTTCCGCCCAACGTGACAATGCCAAAACGATAAACTATTCCGCTGATAATCAGCCGAAACCGACGAAGGAAGACTTGGTTGTGGACGCGCTCTTCGGCATCGGACTGAACAAGCCGGTCACCGGTTTCTTCGGCGACGTCATCCGCCATATTAACGCCTCCGAGGCTTTCGTCATCGCCATTGACACGCCTTCGGGTCTTTTCGCCGACCAACACACTCCGGACGGTAGCGCAGTGGTCATTGCCGACCAGACTCTGAGTATCCAGTTCATGAAAACCGCCTTCCTGCTTCCCGAAAACAGCCGTTTCTGCGGCTGGGTGCAAGTGGTGGATATTGAGATGCAAACACCTGAGAATTTGATTGCTGGAAGGATGCTTTTCACCGAATCCGACATGCAGGCACTCCTGCGCCCGCTGCCTATGTATGCGCACAAAGGCACCTTCGGGCATGGACTCTTGGTGGCAGGATGCGACCGGATGCCCGGCGCGGCGGTGCTGGCGGCCACGGCGGCCATGCGCGGCGGAATCGGAAAACTGACCGTCCATACGGTGCGCTCCGTGCGCGACATTCTTGCCGTCTCCCTGCCCGAAGCGATTCACGACATAGACGACAATGAACAGTGTGTCAGCCGAATAGATTGGAACAAGTTGCCGGACAACATCAACGCGGTGGCGCTCGGTCCCGGATTAGGAACGGCGAAGCAGACGGTTTCCGCCATGAAGGACATCTTCGACACGGTGAAACGTCCGCTTGTCATCGATGCTGACGCTCTGAACATGCTGGCGGAGAACAAGACATGGCTGGCGTTTCTGCCGCCGCACAGCATACTCACGCCGCACTTCGCTGAGTTCGAGCGGCTTGCGGGAAAACCCTCCGACGATTTCGACCGTTTGGAGCGGGCACGGCAGTTCGCGCAGCGCTACTCCGTGATTCTGGTGCTGAAGGGGCATCACACGGTGGTGACCTTCCCTGACGGCCGGCAGTTTTTCAACACCACCGGCAACGCGGGCATGGCCACGGCCGGCAGCGGCGATGTTCTCACCGGACTGATCCTTTCGTTGCTGGCACAAGGCTATGCGCCTGAACATTCTGCCCTTTTGGGAGTCTATCTCCATGGGGCCGCCGGCGACGCGTACGCGGAACACCACGATCCGCGCACGCTGATTGCCTCCGACCTCCCGAACTACTTCTACAATTATGAATTATGAATTATGAATTATGAATGAAGAATGATGAGACGTATCATCTTGATATATATCGGAATATTATTCCAAGAGGGCTGCAAGCCCGACACGTGTCAACCCAGGGCGAGCGATAGCGAGCCCTGGGGCACGACAGCCAGGGTGAACGCAGTGAGCCCTGGGATACGATGGCGAGCCCTGGGACACGACAGCCAGAGCGAACGCAGTGAGCCCTGGAATTAGGCCGCTCACTGAATGTAAGAAACAGAACATAATAAGAAACGAATAATGATAAAACAAACTCTAACAACCGCAGTACTGCTGATGTTCGCGCTGGCCTCCATGGCGCAGGTGACCGTTCAGATCGAGTTCAAAAAAGCGCAAACCTTCGACTCTGTTTTCGTGAAGAGCGATGCGAAGTTGCAGACCAAGAAATACCTGAGTGCGCCGTACAGCACGTCGGTGACATTGCAGGACAAAGAGTCGCTGAAACCCGGACAGTATCAGATTTTGGGCGACAGCACCTTCATCGGGGTGCTCCTCGTTCCGAGTGAGAAAAACCAAAAGTTTGTGATAAAGGTTGACGAAGAACAGCTCACGTTCGTCAACTCGAAGGAGAACACGGACTATTACGTCTATTTGAACAAGATTTCGGATTACAACAAGCTTCTTGACTCGTTGAACGAGGAGTTCCGGAGTGCGCAGCGGAGTTTGCCGCAGTATATGCTCAAGGTGTTTGTGGATTCGTTGTCCGCCCAGGCACGGCGCATCAACGATGAGATGCGGGTTTTCCAACGGAACACCGCGGCGGCCAATAAGGGAACGCTGATGGGCTCTGTGGTAGCCACTTCCACCTATCTGGACGATCCGCCGCAAGAGGTCCTTGCCGACCGCATCCTCTTCAATGAGTATTATGTGCAGCATTTCTTCGACAATTTCGCTTGGAACGACCCGCGCATTTTCAACACGGTGGTGGTGGAGCAGAAACTCAAGGAGTTTTGCAACATCATTTATCAGGTTGACAGTCCGCAGCTCGACACCTTCATTGTGGACGCGCTCAACAAGGCCAAGGTCAACCAAACCTCCTACGAATATCTTTTCGATGCGTTGGAGTATGTGTTGGGTCGCAACATCTCGCCTTACAAGGTGGAGCATACGTATATCGCTATGTTGAAAAACGCTCTGCAAAACAAGAAGTTGGATGAAAACCGCGTTCGCCGTTACACCCGCGAGCTGGGGTTCATCGACAAGAACCATGCCGGCGACACCATCCCCAATTTCAATATGGTGACGGCCACTGGCGACACCATCTCCATGTATGATGTGAAGAGCGAATACACGCTGCTTTATCTCCAACACCCGACTTGCCCGACCTGTCATAATGTACGTAACCAGATGAAAGACTTCCCGAAACTCAACAAGGCAATCGAATCCGGCGAACTGAAGGTTGTGATGGTCTATTTCGAGAATGACCCGCAGGTCTGGAGCAACTACATCCGTTCTGCCGAAGCCAACCCGAAATATGTGCAAGGTTGGAACTTCGACCAGACCATCGACGAGCAA
>CACXUB010000172.1 GCA_902770735.1 uncultured Bacteroidota bacterium
CAAGGGAAGTTCCGTCAAGCTGGGCTTCACGGACGACCTTTCCATCTACTGGGGTGGTACCACCAACATGGCGCTGGGCTTCATTGACGGAAAGCTGTACCTTCTCTCCGGACCGGAATCGGCCAACAATGTAACGTCCTATATGTTCCTCCTCTTTGATGCCGAAGGGGCTTATAAGAGAGAGCAGGTGGCCTACAAATCTTACTCCGGCCTTACGCTGCAGAAGATATAGCTAGCCTTGCGTAACCCACTTTCTTTTGCTACTTTTGTAAAGATGTACTCATCTTTGCAAAAGTAGCAAAAGTCATGTATAGGCTGGCTGTATTCGACATAGACGGAACGCTCATCGACACCGAAAAGACCGGTGTGGAGTCGCTCATGGTCACCATCCGCGAGCTCATGGGGAAGGAAGTTTCCTATGAGGAGGCCTACAAGGTCTTCGGTATCCCCAGCGGCAAGGTGGCCATCGGTTTCCGGTTCTCCTACCGCGGCAACCCACTCACCGAATTCGTGTTCCACAACGGGCACTGCGTGGTGGCGGATTCGTCCAACAAGCTCGGGGTGATCGACCAGAGAGGCCGCTGGGTCATCAAACCGCTCTACGACAACGTGGAACTGGCCCGGGATTATGCCATCGTCTATAAGGACGGGGATTTCAAAAAACAAATCGCTTTCAACGGGGAGATTATGCAAGACGGAATCATCGACTACATCAACAACCTTTATTATGATGTGAGCTACACCGACCTGCAGACCGGCGAGCAACAACTCGGTCAGGCCAAGAACAACGATTTCTACGAATACCGCGTCGGAGGCTATTCCGGCCTGCTCAACGGCAACGGCGAAGTCATCACGCCGCCCATCTACACCGACATCACCGGCATCACCCCCACCTTGTTCAAGGCGCAACTTCAGGACTGGAACTCCTTGGTGATCATCGACCAGAAGGGCAATGTCCTGTCGAAGGTGGCGAAATAGACAAGGATTCGGAAATGCGTCGGCAGCACCGGTAACCCGCTTGTTGATAGCGAGTTGCGAAATAATAAAACAAAAAGCGTATTGTTACTGAATTTTTTTTGTATTTTTGCGGATTGAATTCGTGAATGGTTATTGGTTAGTGAGGGTTATGAGTTGTTGTTGATATTGGGAGCCCTGGGCCAATGGCTGATGAAGAACGGAACAAATTTAAATTTCGAACAATATGGACAAAAATCAAATGAGAGAAATCATCGCCAAGAGAGTCGCGAAAGAGCTCCACGACGGCGATGTGGTGAATTTGGGAATCGGTCTGCCGACCATGGTTCCGAACTATCTGCCTAAGGATGTGAACGTTATCCTGCAATCGGAGAACGGTCTGCTGGGTATGGGTCCGACGCCCGCCGAGGGTCAGGAGGACGACAACCTGGTGAACTCCGGCGGCGGTTACATCACCGCGCAGCCCGGCGCCGTCTCTTTCAGCTCTGCCGACTCTTTCAGCATCATCCGCGGCGGTCACGTCGATGTGACGGTCCTCGGTGCCATGCAGGTCGATGAGCAGGGCGACCTCGCCAACTGGATGATCCCCGGCAAGCTGACCCCCGGCATGGGCGGCGCCATGGACCTCCTCGTGGGCGCCCGCAAGGTGATCCTCGCCATGGAACACACCCAGAAGGGCAATCCCAAAATCCTGCACAAGTGCAACCTGCCCCTCACCGCCAAAGGCCAGGTGAACCTGATCGTCACCGAAATGGGCGTGATGGAAGTCACCGACAAAGGCATCGTCTTGACCGAAATCAATCCCGAATTCACGGTCGAAGATGTGCAGGCAGCCACCGAAGCCACGCTGATTATCTCCCCGAATCTCAAGAAAATGGAAATTGACTAGATTTGGGACTTGAGACTTTAGACTATAGACTTAAGACTTGAGACTTAAGACTTTAGAACACGTATGATTTATTACATAAGACGTTAGATTAAAGATTTAAGTCTGTTGAAAAACAATAGATGACAGAAGTAAAAGTCAACGAACTTCATGACAAGTTATCTGGGTTTTAACATTAAATTCCAACGTCTCAAGTCTTACGTCTTACGTCTTAATAAGGACAGAACGAATAAATAACAAAAACTAACGATAAAATGGATTTTGGAATATCAAAAAGAGAAGAACTCTTCTTGCAAATGATCCGTGAGTTTGCGGAGAACGAGGTCAAACCGCTCGCCGCAGAGGTGGATGAGCAGGAGCGTTTCCCGATGGAGACGGTCGAGAAAATGGCCAAGATAGGTATCATGGGCATCCCTGTGCCGGTGGAATACGGCGGTCAGGGCGGCACCAACCAGATGTATTCGATGGCCGTGGAGGAGCTCTCCCGCGTGTGCGCCACCACCGGTGTCATCGTGTCGGCACACACCTCGCTGTGTATCAACCCGATACTCGAATACGGAACGGAAGAACAGAAACAGAAATATGTGCCGAAGTTGGCTGCCGGCGAGTGGATCGGCGCTTTTGGCCTCACCGAGCCCAACGCTGGCACGGACGCTGCCATGCAGCAGACGACCGCCGTTTTAGATGGTGACGAGTGGGTGCTCAACGGCACGAAGATCTTCATCACGAACGCCGGTTACGCGCACGTGTATGTGGTGATGGCCATGACCAACAAGGAGTTGGGCACGAAGGGCATCTCCGCCTTCATCGTGGAAAAAGGCACGCCCGGCTTCTCCATCGGCAAAAAGGAGAAGAAGATGGGTATCCGCGGCTCCGCCACCTGCGAGCTGATTTTCGAGAACTGCCGCATCCCGAAGGAGAACCTCCTCGGCGAACAAGGCAAGGGCTTCAAAATCGCCATGAACACGCTGAACGGCGGCCGTATCGGTATCGCCGCTCAGGCGCTCGGTATCGCACAAGGTGCTCTGGATGAGACGGTTAAGTACGTCAAGGAACGCAAACAGTTCGGTCGTCCCATCAGCGCCTTCCAGAACACGCAGTTCCAGCTGGCCAACCTGGACGCCAAGATCCAGGCCGCCCGTCTGCTGGTGCGCGAGGCTTCCTACAACAAAGATATGCACAAGCCCTACGCCGTCGAGGCTGCCCGCTGCAAGCTGTTCGCCGCCGAGACCGCGATGGAGGTGACCACCAAGGCCGTGCAGTTCCACGGCGGTTACGGTTACACCCGCGAATATCCGGTGGAACGCATGATGCGCGATGCCAAGATCACCGAGATCTACGAAGGCACCTCCGAAGTGCAACGTATGGTCATCGCCGGAAATCTGTTCAAATAGGGTTTCGGTGCTGCGAAATGATAAAAAAGGAGATGCCGGAAGGTGTCTCCTTTTTTGGTTTTTATCGTAAACTTCCCGTGGGCGGTTACGATTTTTTTTGTACTTTTGCCGCCAATTTAAATTTGAAAAATGGATAAGAATACAGTAATCGGTCTGTTGTTGATTTTCGCTCTGTTCATGGGGTTTAGCTTCTACCAAACCTCTCAGGTGAAGAAGCAGCGGGCCGCGCAGGAAGCGCTGAATGCGGAGGAAACACAGAAACAGTCGGAATTGCCGGAGAGCACGTTGTCCCTTGACGGTCCGTCGGACACGACCCGCGCGGCGGAGTCGCCCGCCACGGCAGCACTCACCCCGGCACAACGGTTCTCCAACGCCCAGGTGGACGAGGACGGCGACTATACGGTGGAGACCGCCAAGGCTTACTACCGTTTCAGCAAGAAGGGCGGCTATCTGAAGCAGGTCGAGCTGAAGGACGTGTACCGCTACACCCCCAAGGACTCCGCCAAACAACCGCTGGTGATCTACGAGGGCGGCTCCAACAACATGGCGATAAAGCTGATGCTCCGCGACCAGACGGAAATCTCCACCGGCGACTGCTATTTCGTGGCCGATGCGGACGAGCTCGTGGTCGATGAACAGCACAACAAGCTGTCGCTGCGGCTCTATCCCAACGCGGAGTGCGTCATCGCACTGGAGGACAACAAGCC
>CACXUB010000173.1 GCA_902770735.1 uncultured Bacteroidota bacterium
GTCGTGGATGTTGCCCGGGACTGTGGCAGCGTACCATTTCCCGGCATAGCGGAACTGCCATGCATTATGCACGCACCCGAATTCGGAGATGAGGTAGCGTTGTACCTGGCCCGTGCGGGAGTTGGTGTGGCAGCCGGCGAGGAGGACGGCGGCGAGGGTGATGATAAGGGCGGGGAGGGTGAGACGGTTCATTAGAATTAAGAATTAAGAATTAAGAATTAAGAATTATGAATTATGAATTATGAATTATGAATTATGAATTATGAATTATGAATTAAACGGTGGGGCAAAAGTACAATTTTTTTGATTTGGGGAGCTCGGGACTGGTAACCGTAAGCGCCACCCGAGTGGCGTAGGCACGTTTTTTAATCAGCGCAACTGCTAACCGTTAACTCCTCACTCCTCACCGTTTCACCACCTTTCTCACCGCAACTACATTCCCTTCCGCCACGGCCTTTACGAAATAGATGCCGGGCGCAAAGGACGAGAGGTCGATTTGGGTTTGTCCGGATAAACCATCTGCGTCCGTTTGTAGGGGCGAAGGATTATTCGCCTCTACACCGTCAGAGATCCGTAGCAACCGCCCGAACGCGTCATACACATGAATTTCCAACGCCCTCGCCTGTACATTGTTCATTTGTACATTGACAACGCCGGTGGTTGGGTTAGGCCAGACGTTGACGGGGGACACCGCATAATCGGAAATTCCCACGGGTTCTGTCACTTGGAGGATTTTCATCACATTCGGGGCGGCCATGTATTGGTCGTTGCCGGGCTGCGTGGCGGTAATGATGGCTAAACCGATGTTATGCATCGTCAGAATGCTGCCATTGATGGTGGCTACGCTCTCGTCGCTGCAGGTGAACTGCACGGGCAGACCGGAGGTGGCGGCAGCGGCGAGCACAACGGGATTGTCACTTAGCGGGAAGGAAAGCTCTTGCTCCCACAGGATGCTCTGCTCTTGGAGTTCGGGGGCGGTGCTCGTCACGGTGAGGATTTTAGAGACGGGCGCGGCGGCGTTCCAGGTGGCGTTGCCGGCTTGCGAGGCGGTGATGATGGCGTAGCCTGGAGCGTGCAACGTGAGCACGTTGCCGTTCACCGTGGCGATGTTTTCGTCGTTACTGGTGTAAGTGACGGGGAGTCCGGAAGTGGCGGTTGCATTGAGCGTCAGTGTGACATCAGCGAGGTCGGCGGACAGCTCTTGGTTCCACGTGATGGATTGGTTAAAAGTGGTGTTGGCCGACTCGAAAGCCCCGATGTCGGCGATGTTGTTGCCGATGCGCGGGTTGCCGTCCATGTCCGTGGCGGGCAGGTAGGTGATGAACGCCGTGTTGGGGTCACCGGCGTCTATCAGCGGCGAGTTGGGCAGTACGTGCCAGTCGGCGACGAGGTTCGAGAGGTCAGTGGCAATGGTCGTGGCGCCCACCATAGACGAAGGACTTACGAACATCGGCAAGTTGGCAGTGTCCAGCACGATGTTGGTGCTGTCTGCGGCGAAATCACTGGTCGGATTTGTTTCGCTGGCACAATAGGTGTATGGCATAGCGTAACTGGTGGACCATCTGCTGTTGGAGACCGTACTGCCGCGCTTGTTGTTCCAGGTCACCGTGTTCTTGATCGTCGCCGCCTTGACGGTTCGGATGCCTCCAGTGCCGTTGGTATAGGCGGTCTGCGCGAGGTTGTTGGCCACCACGCAGTTGGTCATAAATAACCGTCCCACAGGATCACCGGTGTTGCTGGAGGATGAAGAAGTTCCATTGGCGTACGAGGCCACACCGCCGGTCACATCGATGCCCTCGGTGGAGATGGCGCTGTTGTTGGCAATCACACAGCCCAGAATATGCGTGGTATGTGTATATGCGCTGACACCGCCGGCGATGAACGGCCAACTGTTGTCATCGCTGGGAACGGTAGCTGTGGTATAAACGGTGTTGTCGATGATGCGCGAGTTGAGGATCCTCCACTCGCATTTTGTCTTGACATAGTCAAAATCATTGTTCTGCGTGAGGATGCCGCCAGCCTTGGCCGTCAGCCCGGAAGCAACATTCTTCACAACGTCACAATTGTTTACAATAATATAATTGGTTGTAGTATAAGCATACGTGTTGAACATCATCCCGCCGAACTGGCTGCCGGTGTTTTCCGCAATCACACAGTTGTCGAAATCAAACGTGGCACTATAGGTCTGGCTGCCGTTGTACATTTGCACACCTCCGTTGGTCGTGTTTCCATTTATCTTGCAGTCTGAAACTTGAAAGGTGGAACTATAGTACGAGTTGGAGTACTCCAATCCCAAATATATACCACAAGCATTATCTGTCATGGTGCAGTTCGAAATCGTGTGTGTGTTGTTGGCTACGTCTCGGATACCGTACTGATTGCCCCCTGTCACATAAAAACCGTCAAAATCGACGGGTCGGCAATGATAGGTGCCGTTATAGGAAAAGTAACTGTTGATTTGGACAGCGTAATTGCTGTTGTGCTGGGCATCGATGATGGAGCAGGAACTGTCGGGGGCGATGCCGCAGGTGAGCGGTTGCCGCTGATACAGGTGAGTTTCCGTGCCTGCAAAACCACCATACACGTGCGTGCCGTTCTTGATGGTGCAGGCTGGATAGGTGCCTGCCGCCACAAACACTGAGTCGTCGTTGGGCGAGGTGATGAGCGCCATCGCCCCGTTGATGGTGGCCTTGGCGGTCGCCCACGAAAGGCCGTTGTTGTTGTCATCCCCTTGGTTTGAAACGAAATAGGTGGTCTGTGCCTCCAATAAACCGAAAAACAACATTACGGTTGTGAAAACAATTGCACGTTCAAAAGCATTATTTCTCATTTTTATTAACATAATTCTTAATTTTTAATTCTTAATTTTTAATTCTTAATTCTTAATTCACATCGCAAACCCCTGCCGTTCCAGCGTCTCCTTCAGCACCTGCGCGAAATGCTCGTTGTCGGGCTGGGTGTAGCGGTGCTTGGTGAAGACCTGCGCGAGGTTGTCGCAGTCAGGGTTCTCTTTGAGGATGTTGGCGGTCTCCTCGGAGTTCTCCTTCTCGCGGTAGAACTCGTCGATGCGCTGCTCGTCGTAGTCGCGGTAAACCTCCCGGTGCACAAAGGTCTCTACCGGCAGCTTCTGCGTCAGGGCGGGCTTTTGCACGGGGTAGCCCATCGGGATGCAGGCCACGGGGATGACGTGCTTAGGCAGTTGCAGCGCCTCCACGAACTTATCGACGTTGTAGGTGATGGTGCCGAGCCAGACGAATCCGAGACCGAGGGCTTCGGCGGCCACGCAGGCGTTCTGCGCGGCGATGAGCGCGTCGGTGACGGCCCAGTGATAGCTTTGCAGGTTGCTGTAGGCCTCGGTGTTGGCGTCGCGGAACCGGCAGTACTGGTTGAAGCGGCGGAAGTCGGCACAGAAGGTGAGGATCACCGGCGCGGAGGTCGCCATCGGCTGGTTGAAATGGAACGGCGCGAGCTTGGCCTTCATCGCCTCGTCGCGGGTCACAATGACGCTGAACAGCTGCATGTTGCCCATCGTGGAACCGCTGCACGCCGCCTTCAGGATCAGGTTCAGGGTTTCCTCTTCCACGGGGCGGTCGCTGTACTCGCGCACGCTCACGTGGTTGTACAATGTTTCAAGGGTCTTATTCTCAATCATTTCGGTATGTTTTTTTTGAGGGGCAAAGATACGAAAAATGGTTTAAGGTTTATGGGTTGAAATATCGTCTTTTACTTTGGCTGTTTGCTTTTAGCCATTGGCTTATGCCAACAGCTAATAGCCAACAGCCAACAGCTATGTTCAAGGGGTTACCGCTGACAGCAGCATGAAAATCCCGATTCCGAGGTAGTTTCCGACGGCGTAGCCGAGGAGGCCGATGGCGATGCCGGGGAGGATGACCGAGCGGTTTTTCAGCACGGCGGCGACCATGGAGGCGGCGAGGGTCAGGTCGCCGTCGATCTTGAACAGCTTGGCGAGCAGGATTTGCAGTGTCAGGGAGCCGAACACCGCGAAGGCGATGTAATACAAGATGAACAGGTATTTGGAAAATTCGAGGTCGCGGACGTTCACCATGGTGGCGACGGCAAGACAGAAGACGTACACGAAATAAAGTCCCGTGTCGAACGTGTTTTCTAGCTTTTTCAGGGGTTTCCAGAAGGAGAGGGCGATGGAGAGGGTGGTGAGCAGGAGGATGATGACCGCCGTGCTGTTCCCGATGGGGATGACGAGCGACAGCGCGTAGGAGACGGCCACGATGACCGCGGCTACGCCGATGCCGGCAGTGCAGTTCAACAGTCTGTGTGCCAATGTTTTCCTGTCGGATTTCGCCTCGGTTGGATCTTGCGGCGTCGTGTCGGCGTCGGTCGAGGCCGGGTTGCCGGGAAACAACTTGCGGATGATTCTGCCCCCGAGGAAGACGATGAGAATCAGGTAGGCGCCCGTGACCACGAGGTCGTAGCCGGAGACCAGCAGGAAGAGGTGCTGCGGCAGCTCCACCGCCTTGGCGACAGGCGCGAAGTTCGGGATGCCGCCGGTGTAGATGCCCGTCATGGCCGCGCTCACCCGCGCGAAGTCGGAGTGGGAGAGCCCGGCGGCGTCCGCTTGATGACGGAAGAGGAAGAAACCGGCGATGGTGACGGCGAGGATGCTGAAGAGCCCGGCGAAGAAGGCTTTGAGCGCGGCCGTGGCCGACCACCGCCGGAAGTCGCAGCCCAACAGCATCAGCGGGATCGAGAGCAATACCACCACGTTGGAGACGTTTTCGCAGATATGGAGCCCGTTGTCGCCGACAATGCCGACGTTGCCGACCGTCAGCCCGATGACGTAGAGTATCACCATGGGCGATATCTTCTCGATGATC
>CACXUB010000174.1 GCA_902770735.1 uncultured Bacteroidota bacterium
ACCCCTTTCTCATTCTACATTCATCATTCTTAATTCTTAATTCTTAATTTGATGAAACCTCTCCGTCACCTCCTCTCCACCCTCCTCATCGCCCTGATCGTTGCGATGGCGGCGGGCACCGTCGTGGAAATGCTCCACGGCAACGATTACGCGCTGAGCCACGTCTATGGCAGCTGGTGGTTCGTCGCGCTCTGGGCACTGCTGGCCATCGGCATGGTGGTCATGATGGTCGTGCGCAAAAGCTGGCGCCGGCCGGTCATCTGCGCCCTGCACAGTTCCGTGCTGCTCATCCTGCTCGGCGCGCTGCTGACGATGCTCACCGGTCAGCACGGCGAGATGATGCTGCAACCGAACGTCGCCAACAAACAGTTCACCATCGAAAAGCATGGTGAGAGCAGCGCCGTAACCCTGCCGTTCACGCTCACCCTCGACCGCTTCGAGGTGGAGACCTATCCGGGCACCCGCACGCCGATGGACTTCGTGAGCTATCTCCAGATTTCCGACAACGGCACGGTCACGGATGCGAAAATCTCCATGAACAACATCCTGAAACATCGCCATTACCGCTTCTACCAGAGCGACTACGACGAGGAGGGCAACTCGGTGCTGGCCGTGGCGCACGATCCCTGGGGAGTCGGCGTGACCTACGCGGGCTACATCCTGCTGTTCGCCGCGCTGATCGGACTGTTTTTCGAGCGCAAGGGCGAGTTCCGCCAGCTGCTGCAGAAGACCGCGAGCAAAGCGGCTGTTGTCCTCGCCATGTTGACGCTGGCTGCCGTCCTTCCGGCCAATGCCGCCGGAAAGCCGAGCGTGCTGCCGAAAGAGAGTGCCGACAAGATGGGACAGATGTACGTGATGTATAAAGGTCGCGTCTGTCCGTTGCAGACCCTCGCCAAGGACTTCACCACCAAGCTGTACGGCAGCGCCCGCTACAAAGGTTACACGCCCGAGCAGGTCTTCAGCGGATGGCTGTTCTACTTCGACGAATGGAAGGAGGAGCCGATGTTCAAGATCAAGGGCGACGAAGTGCGCGAAACTCTCGGCATCAGCGGGAAATACGCCCGTCTGGCCGATTTTGGCGACAGCTACGGCAATTACAAACTCGAAGAGATCCTCAACTCGCTGCCGATGGGCGACCCGCGGCGGAAAAGTTTCCGCGCCGCAGATGAGAAATACCAGCTCATTGAAATGCTCCGCAACGGCAAGTTGCTCAAGATGTTCCCGCATGCCGACAGTCTGCAGGACATCACCTGGTACACGCAAAACGACGCGCTGCCGCAGGACATCCCCGATGACGAATATCTCTTCATCCGCAAACAGATGAGCCTATGTCAGGAATTTGCCGTGACGGGCGACTTCAACGCGCTGGACGAAGTTTTTGGAAAGACCAAGATTTATCAGGAGAAGCACTCCCTCGGGAAGGTGCAGGCGAGCGTGCAGTACCGTGCCGAACGACTCTACAACCGTCTCTCGCCCGGTCGTTGGCTGGCGATGGTGACCATCACGTTGGGACTGGTTTGTTTCGCGATAGCCTTGATCTGCATCGGGAAAGGCCGGAAACTCCACAAGCCCGTTTATATAGCGTCAACCATCTGGGTGTCAATTCTTTGTGTTTTTTTGGCTTTGATATTCATCCTGCGATGGATTGCCGGCGGGCACGTGCCGATGGCCGGCAGTTTCGACTCGATGAACCTGTTGGCCTTGAGCATCTGCATCATCACCCTGTTTATGACGCGGAAATACGAGATGGCGTTGCCGGCGGGTCTGCTGATGACGGGATTCGTGCTGTTGGTGCAGATGATGGGCGGTTCCAATCCTCCCATCACCCATCTGATGCCGGTGCTCTCGTCGCCGCTGCTCAGCCTGCACGTCACCGTTATCATGATTGCCTACGCGCTGCTTTTCTTCGTCATGTTGAACGGCATCAGCGCGGTGATCGTGCGGATCGCGCAGCCCGGGAACAAAGCCTATCTGGAGCGTTTGCAGGACATCAGCAAGATCATGCTCTACCCTGCCGTGGCGTTGTTGGCGGCGGGCATCTTCATCGGCGCGGTGTGGGCCAACATCTCGTGGGGCAACTACTGGTCGTGGGATCCCAAGGAGGTTTGGGCGCTCATCACGTTGCTGATTTACGTCGCTCCGTTGCACAGCGCCCTCTGGAAATCCTTCCAGAAGCCGATGTTCTTCCACATCTACTGTATCCTCGCGTTCCTCAGCGTGCTCATCACCTATTTCGGGGTGAACATGCTGCTAGGAGGCATGCACAGCTATGCGTAGTCGGGAGGATGTTAAAGAAAAAACGCGATCAAGCTGTTTGACCGCGTTTTTTGTTTGTCTTAATGTATCTCGTAAGGATTGGAGCATGTTATCGCAAAAGGAATGATGAATGCCATATTACTACCCCGCCCTTCGGGCACCCCTTCTAAAATAGAAGGGGAGTTTTCGCGACCGCATCTTTCATGCGGAAAACGGGATTGATTTCAAATCGAAAATTCAACAAACATTTCTAACATCATGTGTGTCAAAATGTTTTAAGTGATTGTTGAAATTTATCGCAACAGTAGTAATTCTTAATTCTTAATTCTTAATTCTTAATTCATAATTTCCTCAGCACCACCGCCGAGTTTGTCCCTCCAAACCCGAAGCTGTTGCTCAGCACGGTGTTCAGCGGCATCTCCACGGTTTTCGTGGCGATGTTCAGCGGGGCGGAAGCCTCGTCGGGGTTCTCGAAGTTGACGTTCGGGGCCACGAAGCCGTGCCGCATCATGAGGGTGCAATAGACGAGCTCGCTGGCGCCGGCCATCCAGCATTCGTGGCCGGTCATGCCTTTGGTGGAGCTGATGAGGGCGCGCTGCCCGTGGAATATCCGGTCCAACGCGAGGGCCTCGAAGGTGTCGCCCTGGGGCGTGCCCGTGGCGTGGGCGTTCACGTAGTCGATGTCCGCCGGGGTGACGCCCGCCATTTCCATGGCACGCATCATCGCGATGTAGCTGCCATCGTCGGAGGGTTGCGAGATGCCGCCGCCGTTGGAGGAGAAGCCGTAGCCGGCGACTTCCGCGAGGATGGTCGCGCCGCGCCGCACCGCATGGTCGTAGTCCTCAAGCACCAACGCCGCCGCGCCGCCGCTGGGCACGAGGCCGTCACGGTCGCGGTCGAAAGGACGCGCCGCACGCAGCGGTTCCCCCACCCTTTTGGAGAAAGCCCCCAGCGCGTCGAAAGAGGCCATGGCGAACTGGTTGACCTCCTGGGCGCCGCCGCACAGCACCGTGTCCTGCAGCCCCTGCTTGATGAGCAGGTAGCCGAGGCCCACCGAGTGGCTGCCGCTTGCGCACGCCGCGCTCACCGTGAAGTTGACGCCGCGCAAGTGGAAGATGCTGCTCAGGTTCATGTTCACGGTGGAGTTCATCGACTGGAAAATGAGCCCCGAGCCCAGCAACTCCGTGTCGGGCCGCTGCACCAGCATCCGGTCGGTCTCGATCACCGGCTTCGACGACGAGTCGTTGCCGAAGATGACGCCCACCTCGTTGCGGAGCAGGTACTCCTCGTCCATGCCGGCCTGTTCGAAGGCTTCCTTTGAAGCCATGAAAGCGTAGGCCGCCTCCTGCGACAATCCCGCACGCAAACGCCTGTGCAACAGTGATTTTAGCTCAGGTTCGGGCACGATGCCCGTGAGGTCCGACTGGTAGCCGTAGGCCAATCTGTCGGGGTCGTTGCCGATGCCCACGCGACCCGTGCGCAACGATTCGGCCACCTCGTCCTTCGTCGTGCCGATGCACGACCATATCCCCATACCGGTGATAACAACACGTTTGTCTTTCATCATATTATGTTCATCATCAAACAAAGCCTGAGCCAGTGCTTTGGCGAGCTCTGTTTTTCCGACACCTGTCGGACCAAGGAAAAGAAATGAACCTATTGGTCT
>CACXUB010000175.1 GCA_902770735.1 uncultured Bacteroidota bacterium
GTTGGCTCAGCAAAGACCCCATTGGATTAAGCGCAGGACTGAATTTGTATGTGTATTGCGGAAATAGGCCAGTGCTTTATGTTGATCCCCAAGGTCTGATGTTTATGGTGTCCGTAAATCCTGATCCTGAAAAGTGGGGATTCCCTAGATCCACGCATCAAGACGGAAATGAGGATACTAGATGTGGCAAGAATCCTTTTACAACCATTACTTTACCGAGGCTACTCGCGCCTTCAGGCAATGGATATCAGGGAGATCCTTTTGGGCACGGAACAAAACCAGGAACACAAGTACCTAAAGATGCACATATTCATCAATATCCTCATAGGGGGCCAAAGCGGATATTTAATCTTGATGGTACACCTCGTGATGATGGCCCGAAACTTCCAAAGCGCGATATTCCAGTTTTTGAACGAGTAGTAAACCAAGTGATGAGAGCTATAAGGGGATTACGTCTGCCTCTCCCGGCGATGGTTACACCACCGCAACCAGTGGAACTTCCAGATGGACGTTTAGGTACTTAGAATTTAGGGGTTTTGAAATGAGAAAGGAAGTGTAATGAACGCTCGCCTATTGAATGTTGCTATTGCTTCTATACGTTTTGACAGGGTGCCACCAGGCGTAACATCAATCATGCTTGAGCGGACGATTCTGCCACTTTATGGAGATATTCTTGAATGGGAATATGCGTTACGAAGACATATTAGCGAGGCACAGTTAGAGGCAAAGGTAACAAGAGACTTGAACGGGGAAATAGGCGAGGAGATTCTACGACTATGTCGGTTTGGTTTGTCTCCGGTATTATGTGTTCAATACTTTTGTTGGGAGTGGGGAATTCGGCTTGAAGTGGGGCATGAGACCTTACGTAGATTCGCTAGAAAAGGGCGTAACATTGTGATGACATTCCCTTCAGAGCGTTCAAAAGACCAGTATGGTTTTCAATTTTCTGATAAATTCATAGAACTATTGGCAAGGTACAATTTTTCGTTGGAAATCATGTAGAGGAGTCCAGGGGCCCCCCTTTGCTGGGGGAGTCCGACGGTCAGACACGATCAGTGGAGTAAGAGTGGTGGAGGAACTGAATTTTTGATAAACTGTTCGCCATGCGACGCCCAAGGAACTTTCAAACGGACAGATGCTACCACCTGGTAAGCCGGGTGGCCCACCGCGCTTTCTACATGGACGAGGATAAGCGCACGCGGTTCATCCCCTCGTTCGCCCCCGTTGACTGGGCGCGCGATCTCCTCGCGGTTCTTGCAGACAAGCCGAAGCGCCCAGCAGACCTTCGCAGGGAGTTGGGCGTCTCCAGCCCGAATTACTTCACCTCGTGCTATCTGACGCCCCTTGCAGCGGCGGGCTTCATTGTGTCAGAGGAAGCCCCTCATTCGCCGCAGCGAACATATCGCCTGACGGCGAAGGGCTGGAGGGCATTGGCATGAAGTTACTCCACCACTCTTACTCCACCAATGGGGCCAGACCCTCCAGCCACCCTAATTCTAGGAGTATTGTCATCCCTTTTGATGATGACGACGATGACGATGATGAAAAGAAAAATTAGAGGGTTCTGTTATGTTCAAACTTTCGATGTTGCGGAAAAAAGCTTCTAATGGAGGTCCTGAATGGGCTTTTCATTTGGGCTGTTGTCTTTTACGTGGCGAATACGAGACAGATACCGGCGTGGTCCAGAAGATAAGAAGAAACATTAAGGAGGGGTTGTATTGGTTACGCTCGGCGGCAGAGAAAGGCAACTATGACGCGATGATCGAATTAGGTGCATACTATGCTGATACGGCGAAAGGTGACAAGTCCAAGTTACTTACGGCGCTGTTCTGGGAAAAGAAGGCGTGGCGAGCGAATTGCGAGATTGCGGGTCAGAACATTGCCGTCACATACTCGCAGTTGGGAAACAGACAGCTTTGCCATAAATGGTTACAGCGAGGATATAAAAGATGTAAATGGTCCACGCGATTGTCGCTGGCTAAGACCTTTCTGTGTGGATATGGAGTTAGGCGAAATGTGCCGAAAGCAGAACAACTATTTCGGGATGTATTGCGAGATCATGGTTCTCACCCTTCGCATAAGGCCTTGGCCAAGAAGTATTTGAGGATGATTAAACGAGGAGAGTCTCCAGATGACAGTGTTGTGTACCCTTGATCGTATTGATTTTGATGTTGCAATATGGACCACGGTAAAATGATCATGAAAAAGAATAAGATGCTCATCAGCATCATTAGGCTTTTGCTTTTCTGCTTGGCCGTGAGCTACATTGTTGTCACGGGCGTGTTTTTGTCTGCTATTAGCAAAAGTTGTGGATGGAATGAATTGGAGTGGAGGATTTCTTTGCTTTTGTTGTGCCCTGTCGCTTTTGCAAAAATAGTTGCCGCCGGAGATGTGTTCATCGAAAGATTCGTCCTACGTAATGATAACCTTACCATTATAAATGACGGTAATCTTCCTATTGCGATACTGTCGCTAGCTCTTGATATTACATGGTTATGTCTGTATTCTCGTTTGGTGATGGGTGTACATGAGTTGATAAAACAATTAGGCACAAGTGTACTTTCATATGGAATATTGCGTTTGAGTTTCACATTATACGTGTGTGTGACTATAGTATTGATAGTGTTTGTTACAGTCCTCGATACTAAAACCGGAAGTGTTTTTGTGTGTTGGATGAAGTGGCGAATTTCATGTGGTGATAGGTGATGATGGGGTGGGATTGATGGTTGTTGATGATGGAATATGCGCCTTTTGTGCGAAGAGTCGGGTCATTAGGGCCATTTTCTCCTTTCTTCTTGTGACGGCTGTTGTTGTGACGAGCTTCACCCCTGTCCTTAGTGTAAAGGATTTTGTCGCAGCGTTGGCTTCTTACGGATGCGTCGTGTCGGCGGCCGCCCGCTCCCTCCGTGTCGCGCTCGCCTCTCGCGTGATGGCCGTCCACCTCTGCGGCGAGCACCGCGTCGCCGCCGCGATCATTTCCTCCTGTTCCGCCACAAAATAACGAAAGAAAGGAAAACAAAGGAGTTTCTCGTGAGTGTGTCTAAAAACATGGGCTTTATCCAAGTCAAAGAATCGCATCATGGCTATCTCTCGGAGATGTTAACCGGCGATGAGTTTTCGGAAAGGATATTGAGCAATCTGGATGTTTCGGTCGCATCTGTTCTGTCAACGATTCCGAAGTCAGAAAAAAGTAAAAATCTAGATTTTCATTTCGGCAAGATGTTTCCGCGGCGAACAGATGTTTTGGTCGACTGGATAGGGCATTTCCTCGCTGCGAACGGTGATTCTTGCGTGCTGTTCTTCAATACATGCGCTGAAAAGCAAGACTCTTGCATTTCTCAATACGTGAATGTGTTTTATTATCATGACAGAATTCTCAATGCGGATAAGGTAGTGCATGTGGCGCTCAATGGCTTTTCGGAGGCGCAGATTCTACAGTCCTTTATCGATGCGGAAACATCAACCGTGGCTGTCGGAGCGGCAATAAGCGGAGTGAGTCTGAGAACGTCAGATTTGTACAAGGATGTCAGCAACGATCGACTTTTCGAGTTGCTTGATTCTGCACTCTATCTGATCCTAGGCGTTTGTGACGGTGAAGCGTGGTGCTTCTGGCCTACGCGCAAGTTGTCTGCCGTAGCGGAGAAACTGCTTGCATGACGCACATGGATGCGACAAAGAACACAAAGGACGCAAAGAAATGAAAACGCGGATGATGTTTATGTGGGACGTCGTGGTGGAGATTCATGCGCGGCACCTCGGTAAATACCAGTACGGTGACGGGGTTGTGCCGATTGGTTATTGCGAGCGATGCAATGCGTTTACCGTGCCTATTGGCGAGGATGAGAAGCCCTGCCGCGAGCGCATAGCGGATGCGAGACTGCGCATTCCAAGGGGGTGGTCGAGGCGGCAGTGCGAGGACGGCTCGCTGGAGTTGCGACGCGGCGTTCCGTTTCGTTGGCTGTGGGCGTTCCCCGTTGGGTTGGTGCTGCTCGTCTTTTGCGTGTGTATGGCGACGTCGTTCGATTTGTTTTGCATGGACAGTCAGAAATGGGTGCAAGTACTTGCAACACTTTGCGCAACGCTTGGTTTCGCGCTTGGAATCCTCACCTGGATATTAGCGCTGTGTCGCTTGACCGCGCGGCGGTATCGGCTTAGCAGTGATAGGCTCATGACAGAATCGCTTTGGCTTGGTTGTATCCCGATGTGCCGCCGCGCGTTCGAGCGAACGGAGATTACGAGCGGCAGCATACAGGAACAAGGCAAGGACTTCCTCGCTGTCTGGACCAACGGTTATGATCGCCGCGAATTCTGGCGTGGGCGCAGCAAGGAGGAATCGGAATTCATTGACGCGAATCTACTGTCGCTGGGTACGGTCGACGCAATGAACGTGGAACCATTACTTTGTGGGAAGTGCGGTGCAGAGTTCCATCCCCAGGACATCGATATGCGCAACGATTCGCTTGTCTGCCAGAGCTGCGGCACGAAGACTGATTGTGGAACCATAGAGTATGCAAGGATTGTTCGTTACCGCATGAGATTCCGTCCGCAGGGCGTCGTCGATATTCCCAGTGGTTTTGAATTGCGGGAGAGAAGGTGGTGGAGCGGGGCACTGGGCGCGGCGCTTTCACGCTATGTCGCCGTCTATTTCATTGTAGTCTCGTTGGCGGGACTTTTTGAGAAGCTGCCTGCGCCATGGGTCTATATTCCCATAGCGATTTTGCTGCTGTTGCTGGCGGCGGTGCCTGTGTGTCTCGTGGCCTCGGCGATTGTCGGTCGTTTTGGCGTTCATCGCATCACGGCGCAAGACGGGTGGCTCACGTACTTCCACGGAATCGGCAAGATTGGGCGGCGTTGGGGATTGCCGCTTGATTCGATTGGCGATGTTGGTGTGACACATCGCGGTTCGCTTCTCGACAGAAACGCCTCGATACCCAACGCATTTGTTATTTGCGTCAAGGGCGAAAGAAAAATGAGGCGTACCTTCCGCGACTGTCCACCGCTCTTCTATCATTGGGTTGAGGGATGGTTACGTGAAACGTTGAAAACCTCAAAAGAGAAATTGAAATGAAAACGCGAATGATGGATGTTCAGGACTAGAGTCATGCGCAGATTAACGACAAACGATTATGCGGTTGACGCGGTGACGGCGGCAAAGGCGCTTGTCGGCGCGTGGCTGTGCCGTCGGCTGGAGGATGGGACCGTCATGCGGCGGCGCATCACCGAAACCGAGGCGTACTGCGGCGAAGAAGACACGGCCTGCCATGCGCACAAGGGGCGCACGGCGCGGACGGACGTGATGTACTCGCCGGGCGGCTGTGCCTACATCTACCTCTGCTACGGGATACACGAAATGCTGAACGTCGTGACCGTAAATTGCGTTCCCATTGACAAACAAACAAAGAATAGTGTATAATTCAAAGTGCTTGGGGACATAGTACCTCGGGCGAAAAGCGAGAAAAACATGACGAAGGCAAGGCACAACGGCAGACGGAAAGCGTCCGCCCTCGGCAAGACGGGGGCGGAGCGCTCTGCGTACGTCATGAATCCCAAGTATCTTGCGGAGATGGAGC
>CACXUB010000176.1 GCA_902770735.1 uncultured Bacteroidota bacterium
ATTTAAATAGAAGTAATAATGGGAAATAGAAAGAAATTAGCGGCTGAGAAAAGAAAAGAGGCCCTAAAGACATTGTACTTTGCGAAACTGAAGGGTGTTCCCTCTTCACCTCGCAAGATGCGCTATGTCGTAGATATGATTCGCGGTATGGAAGTGAACCGCGCCCTCGGCGTGCTGAGATTCTCCAAGAAGCATGCCGCAGCTGATGTAGAGAAGTTGCTCCGCTCAGCCATCAACAACTGGGAACAGAAAAACGACCGCAAGGCCGAGGATGGTGAGCTGTATATTTCCAAGGTGTTTGTTGACGAAGGTGTAACCATGAAGCGCATGCGCCCTGCTCCTCAGGGTCGCGGCTATCGCATCCGCAAGCGCTCTAATCATGTCACCTTGTTCGTTGACGCTAAAACTAATGACGAAAAATAAGTAAGTAGAATGGGACAGAAAGTTAATCCAATCAGCAACCGCTTGGGCATTATCCGCGGTTGGGACTCAAACTGGTTCGGTGGAAAGAGCTTCGGTGATAATCTGGTAGAAGACCAGAAAATCCGTAAGTATCTCAACGAACGTCTGGCTAAGGCAAGTGTTTCGAAAATCGTTATCGAGCGCACGCTGAAGCTCGTTACCATCACTATCTGCACAGCCCGTCCGGGTATCGTTATTGGTAAGGGTGGTCAGGATGTTGACAAACTGAAGGAAGAGCTGAAGAAGCTCTATGATAAGGAGATCCAGATCAATATCTTCGAGGTGAAGAAGCCTGAGCTCGACGCCAACATCGTGGCTCACAACCTGGCCCGCCAAGTGGAAGGCAAAATCGCCTACCGCCGTGCCATCAAGATGGCTGTGGCCAACACCATGCGCGCAGGCGCCGAGGGCATCAAGATCCAGATCACAGGCCGTCTGAACGGTGCTGAAATGGCCCGCAAGGAAATGTACAAGGAGGGACGTACTCCGCTCCACACCTTCCGCGCCGACGTAGACTATTGCCAGGCCGAGGCACTCACCAAGGTGGGTATTCTCGGTATTAAAGTGTGGATTTGCCGCGGTGAGGTATACGGTAAGGTGGACCTCGCGCCCAACTTCGCTCAGGACAAGCAGCAGGGCCGTCAGGGTGGCGGACGCCGCAACGACCGGGGCAACCGCAAGAGAAACAATAACCGTTAAAAAAGTAAGAAGAAATCATGTTACAGCCCAAAAGAGTAAAATATAGAAGACCTCAGGACGGACGCGGCAACAAAGGCAACGCCCACCGTGGCACTCAGCTGGCTTTCGGCTCCTTCGGCATCAAGACCCTTGAGGCCAAATGGATTGACAGCCGCCAGATTGAGGCCGCTCGTGTAGCCGTCAACAGATACATGCAGCGCGAGGGTCAGGTTTGGATCCGCATCTTCCCGGACAAACCCATCACACGCAAGCCTGCTGATGTACGTATGGGTAAAGGTAAGGGTGACCCCGCAGGATGGGTGGCACCTGTCACACCCGGACGTATCCTCTTCGAGGTAGAGGGCGTGAGTTTCGACATCGCAAAGGAGGCTCTCCGCCTCGCAGCACAGAAACTGCCCGTGAAAACCAAGTTTATTGTCAGACGTGATTACGATAAAAACGCATAAGCTATGAAAACTGTAAATTTGAAAGAAATAGAGACCAGTGAGCTCAAGGAGAAACTCGAGGCTGAAGAGGGACGTCTGCATCAGATGAAACTCAACCACGCCGTTGCTCCGCTTGAGAATCCTTCGCAGATCAAGCTGTTGCGTCGCGACATCGCACGTATGAAGACCGAATTGCGTCAGAGAGAACTTAACAAATAACAATGGTCCAGATGGAAACTAGAAATTTAAGAAAAACCAGAACAGGTGTGGTCATCAGCGACAAAATGGAAAAATCCATTGTTATCGCAGCTAAGTTCAAAGAGATGCACCCCATTTACGGTAAGTTCGTCCAGAAAACGAAAAAGTACCATGTTCATGACGAGAACAACGAGGCCCACGTGGGCGACACCGTGCTTGTCATGGAGACACGTCCCTTGAGCAAGACCAAGAGATGGAGATTAGTTCAAATAATTGAAAAGGCCAAGTAATTATGATACAGCAGGAATCAAGACTCACAGTATGCGACAACAGCGGTGCCCGCGAGGCTCTTTGCATCCGCGTGCTCGGCGGTACAGGCCGTCGCTATGCCAGTGTCGGTGACATCATCGTGGTGGCCGTGAAAAACGTCATCCCCTCCAGCGACTTGAAGAAGGGTGCCGTTTCCAGAGCTCTTATCGTCCGCACGAAAAAGGAAATCCGCCGCGCCGACGGCTCCTACATCCGTTTCGACGACAATGCGTGCGTTCTCCTCAACAATGCCGGCGAACTCCGCGGCAGCCGCATCTTCGGCCCCGTGGCACGCGAGCTGCGCGCCGTCAACATGAAGGTGGTCTCATTGGCACCCGAGGTGCTTTAAATCTTAAACAAGTATTAATTCAATGGTAAAGCTACATATCAAGAAAGGCGACAACGTCGTTGTGATCTCCGGTGAGGATAAAGGCAAGACGGGCAAGGTGCTGAAAGTACTCGTTGAGAAACAGCGTGCCATCGTAGAGGGTGTGAACATCGTGTCAAAGAGCACAAAGCCCTCCGCCAAGAACCCTCAGGGTGGTATTCAGAAGGTTGAGGCTCCTATACACATCTCGAATCTCAGCCTCATAGATCCCAAAAGCAAAAAAGCTACCCGCGTCGCCACTAAGGTCGTCGACGGCAAGAAGGTCAGAATCGCTAAAAAATCCGGAGAGGAGATTAAATAATGGAAACAGCACAGTTAAAGAAAGTATACAAGGAGAGCATCGCTCCTGCCCTGAAGAAGCAGTTCAACTACCCTTCTTCCATGCAGGTGCCCGTCCTTAAGAAAATCGTCGTGAACCAGGGTCTCGGTGATGCCACACAGGACAAGAAAATCATTGATGTGGCCATCAACGAGCTCACCACCATCACTGGACAGAAGGCCGTCGCTACCTATTCAAGGAAAGACGTGGCCAACTTCAAGCTCCGTAAGAAGATGCCCATCGGCGTCATGGTGACACTGCGCCGCGAGCGCATGTACGAGTTCCTCGAGAAACTCGTGCGCGTGGCTCTTCCCCGTATCCGCGACTTCAAAGGTATCGAGAGCAAGCTCGACGGACGCGGCAACTATACCCTCGGTATCGAGGAGCAGATCATCTTCCCTGAGATCAATATCGACACCATCGACCGCATCCAGGGCATGAACATCACCTTCGTCACCTCGGCCAAGACCGATGAGGAGGGATATGCATTGCTCAAGGCTTTCGGTCTACCGTTCAAAAACGCTAAAAACGCATAAATCATATGGCAAAAGAATCAATGAAGGCCCGTGAGGTCAAAAGAGCCAGAATGGTGGCCAAGTATGCTGCCAAGCGTGCTGAACTGAAGAAGATCATCGCCACAACCGACGATCCCGCTGAGGCCTACGAGGCTGCACGCAAGCTCCAGAGCATCCCGCGCAACGCCAACCCCATCCGTCTGCACAACCGCTGCAAGATTACCGGACGTCCCAAAGGATACATCCGCCAGTTCGGACTCTCCCGTATCCAGTTCCGTGAGATGGCTTCCGCAGGTCTCATCCCCGGTGTGAAGAAGGCAAGCTGGTAACAGAGAAGCAAAGCTTATTTTTTATTTAATATTGTCGGGGCAGTCCCGATTAATTAAACAATTAATTTTT
>CACXUB010000177.1 GCA_902770735.1 uncultured Bacteroidota bacterium
GCAACAAGAGCAAGAAAGTCTGCGACGCAGGCTTCGAATACGCCAACGCCATCATCGACCACTGCGAGAAGCTGTGCCCGGCACCGGCGTACGCGTGAATGAATTAAGAATTAAGAATTAAGAATTAAGAATTAAGAATTAAGAATTAAGAATTACGGGGAGCCGGTGTGGTTTTCCCCTTTTGGGTTTTTGGCTGTTGGCCGTTAGCTGTTGGCTGTTCACTTGTGAGAAACCACCAACCTAAACTTAGACTTAGACTTAGACTTAGACTTGAACCTAGACTTAGACTTGAACTTAAACTTAGACTTAGACTTGGCTCTTGACCCTATTCACCTCCCTACTCCCTACTCACGCCCACAAAACAATGTCTAATGCACGACTCGCGGCAAAAGACCGATATTTTGCGAAATGAGAAAATCAATATTTACAATTAATTATTAAACAAAAATCATAACACATTGGTTTTCAATATTAAACAAAATTTTAAAAACAAGTTTCATCAACAATTTTTTAATCGTATATTTGCGGCGTTAATTTGTTCAATCATCAGAACGAAAAGTATGGAAAAAGAAAATCAAATCGAAGAGGCCAGACGGTATGTGGCCAACGCGGAGGAGGTCATCAAGAAAGCCAACTATGACCCCGAACTGAAAATCTACACGGACAGCAAGTACATCAAGACCGCCGGCAACATCCTGTGGAACGGCTGCCTGGTCGCACTCGACGCGGCTCTGGGCGTCCGCAACGGCAAAGGCCGTCCGTCAATAAACAAGTACAAGGAGGCCGCCAAGAACCGAGACAAGAAACTGCTGGCCGCCATCGTCGTCGGATACGACACCATGCATCTGTGCATGGGCTACGATGGCAACAAGAGCAAGAAAGTCTGCGACGCAGGCTTCGAATACGCCAACGCCATCATCGACCACTGCGAGAAGCTGTGCCCGGCACCGGCGTACGCGTGAAGTGAACGAATGATGAATTAAGAATTAAGAATTAAGAATTAAGAATTAAGAATTAAGAATTAAGAATGATGGGGAGTCGGGGTGGTTTTCCTTTTTTGGCTATTGGCTATTGGCTGTTGGCCGTTAGCTATTGGCTTTTGGCTGTTAGCTGTTCACTGGCGAGAGACATGGAACCTTAGACTATGACTTAGACTTAGACTATGACTATGACATCTATTCCCTATTCCCTATTCCCTATTCCCTACTCACTATTCCCTACTCACCATTCACTACTCACTACTCACTATTCACTGTTCACAAAAAAATTGTATCTTTGCCCCGTAAAAACTTACGGACAATGTATAACAACGATACCCGAACAGTCATCACCCTGGATGCCGGCGGCACCCATTTCCGCTTCTCGGCCATGCGAGGTTGCGAAGCTGTCACCAACACCTTCGAACTCCCCACCCACCCCAACGACCTTCCTCAATTGCTAGAGGATTTGCGGACCGGGTTCCAGCACATCATCGACCAGCTTCCGGAACGGCCCGTGGCCATCAGTTTCGCCTTCCCCGGACCGGCGGACTACCCCAACGGCGTGTTCCCGAGCCGTCTCACCAATTTCCCCTGCTTCGAAGGCGGCGTCGCGTTAAGCGCCTATCTGAAGCACCAGTTCGGGCTGCCCGTCTTCATCAACAACGACGCCGACCTGTTCACCTATGGCGAGGCGTTGGCGGGCGCACTTCCGCAACTCAACGAGAAAATCCGCCATGCCGGCGGCGTGAAACAATACCACAACCTCATCGGATTCATCCTTGGCACCGGCTTCGGCATCGGCATCACCACCCACAACCAGATGTTCATGGGCGACAACTGCTGTTCGGAGATCTACTGTTCCCCCAGCAAGTGGGGACATGAGCTCATCGCCGAGGAAGGCGTCTCCCTCCGCGCCGTGCTGCGCTACTACCGCGAGCTGGCCAAGGACGACAACGCCGCGCAATACACGGACTCCTACGACATCTTCCGCATCGCCGACGGCACCCTCGCCGGCGACCGCGAGGCCGCACTCCGAGCCTTCGGACGATTCGGGGAGGCGGCGGGCTACACCATCGCGCAGGCCGCCTGCATGCTCGACGGCATCATCGTGCTCGGAGGCGGCGTCAGCAAGGCAGCCAAGTTCTACATGCCCGCCCTGCTCCAAGAACTCCGCACCGAAATGCACACTCTCGGCGGACAAACCCTGCCGCGCGTGCCCTCCCACATCTACAACCTCGAAGACCCACAGGAATTCGAGCAGTTCGTCCACGGCCAAACCAAAGAGATCGAGGTCTTCGGCACCGGCGAACGCCTTCGCATCGACACACAACGCCGTCTCGGCATCACCCTCTCCCAACTCGGCACCTCCCGCGCCACCGCCATCGGCGCCTACTGCTTCGCCCTCCACGCGTTGGACAATTAAGAATTAAGAATTAAGAATTAAAAATTAAAAATGATGAGCACCGGTACTTTTTAGCACCCCTCTAAACTCTAAACTGTAAACTCTAAACTGCAAACAATAAAACCACCCAATATGGCAAAAGATATCACCCAACAGAACATCGACGCCTGGTTGAACGGCAATTACGACCAGGACTCGAAAAAAGAGATTCTGAGAATGCAAGCGGAAGATCCGGCGGCGCTGTCGGACGCTTTTTACAAAACCCTTGAATTCGGCACTGGCGGCTTGCGCGGCATCCTGGGCGTGGGCACCAACCGCATGAACAAATACACGGTCGGCTTCGCCACGCAAGGACTGGCCAACTACCTGATCAAATGCTTCAAGCAGGACATCAAGGTGGCCATCTCCTACGATTCGCGCAACTTCAGCACCGAATTCGCCCAAATCGCAGCCAACATTTTGGCAGCCAACGAAATACAGGTCTATCTGTTCGACGCGCTGCGCCCGACGCCGGAACTCTCCTTCGCGGTTCGCCACCTGCAGTGCAACGCCGGCATCATGATCACCGCCTCGCACAACCCGAAGGAATACAACGGCTACAAAGTCTATTGGAACGACGGCAGTCAGCTTGTGCCCCCGCACGACAAAAACGTCATCAACGAGGTGAACAAGATCAAAGCGGTGGAACAGGTGAAATGGGAAGGCCGCCCCGACCTGATCCGCATCATCGGCAAAGACGTGGACAACATCTACCTGACGCTGGTGCGCCGTCTGTCGCTGCACCCCGAGGCGGTGACCGCGGCGAAGAAGTTCAGCATTGTCTACACCCCGCTGCACGGCACCGGAGTCTCCTTGGTGCCGCAAGCCCTCGCCGACTACGGCTTCAAGAAGGTGCACATCGTGAAAGAGCAGGCCGTCACTGACGGCGACTTCCCGACGGTGAAATCCCCGAACCCCGAGGAACACGCCGCTTTGGAGTTAGCCATCGCAAAGGCCAAGAAGGAGAAGGCTGACATCGTGCTGGCCACCGACCCCGACGCCGACCGCGTGGGCATCGCCGTGCGCCGCGAGGACGGGGAATACCAGCTGTTCAACGGCAACCAGACCGCCACGCTGCTGTTCCACTACATGCTCTCGCAGACCCGCATCAACCCGTTAGACAACAATCTTTTCGTGGTGAAAACCATCGTCACCACCGACCTGATCGACCAAATCGCCACCGACTTCAACGTGGAGTGCTACAACGTGCTCACCGGCTTCAAATACATCGCCGAGAAGATCCGCCAGTTCGAGGGCAAGAAACAGTTCCTCGTCGGCGGCGAGGAGAGCTACGGCTACCTCGTCGGCGACTTCGTGCGCGACAAAGACGCCGTGTCCGCCTGCTGCCTGATCGCCGAAATGGCGGCCTACTACAAGACCACCTACCAACGGAGCCTCATCGACCAACTGGAAATCATCTACCGCGAATACCAGTACTTCAAGGAGAGCATGGTGTCGCTGACCGAGCCCGGCGAGGCGGGAATGCAGGCCAT
Organism: uncultured Bacteroidota bacterium; assembly: GCA_902770735.1. Lineage (GTDB taxonomy): Bacteria > Bacteroidota > Bacteroidia > Bacteroidales > WCHB1-69 > F23-D06. The sequence goes on from CACXUB010000177.1 coordinate 3,915, forward strand.
CCAGCAGCGCATGAGCGACCTGCGCGAGAAATTCCCCACGACCCTCGGCGGACAGCCCGTCATCATGGTCCACGACTACAAGAGCCAGCACACCTGCAAGATGCAGTCCAAAACGGACGACCGTATCGAGCTGCCTTCCTCCAACGTGCTGCAGTTCATCACCTCCGACGGCAGCAAGGTTACCGTCCGCCCGTCCGGCACCGAACCCAAGATCAAGTTCTATTTCAGCGTCTGCGAAACCATCGGCGACGAACAGACGATGCAAGAAGTGGACGGCATCCTGGAAGAACGCCTTGCCGCACTGAAGAAAGACTTGGGACTCCTTTAACAATTAAGAATTAAGAATTAAGAATTATGAATTATGAATGATGAATGGTTGATTGGACGATCTAATCACTAATCACTATTCACTATTCACTAATCACTATTCACTAATCACTATTCACTAATCACCAACAATGACCCTCACCGAGGAAGACATACGGCGAATTGTACGCGAGGAAATCGAGGCGTACTTCCAGCGGCAGGCAAAGGGCGGAAACGTCCTGGAAGAGCCGCGGGAGGGACACAACGTTGTCCGCGATGCGGGAGACGACCTCTACCAGCGCGCCATGGACGCGATGGATGCCACGCTCGGGGAGCAGGAGAACCCAAAAGTC
>CACXUB010000178.1 GCA_902770735.1 uncultured Bacteroidota bacterium
TTCACGATGAAGAATGTGAGCGGATCATTCCAGTGCTTTATCCCGTCAGCATCTTCCGGGAGCGATAGCACGATATCGTGCGATAGCTGGTACTTCAATGCATCGTACCCTTGCTTGTACGTGGGCGGTGATTATGGTCAGAGCGGCGATCGCGGTTTGTTCTGCGTGTACTACAATGCGGCGACCGGCACGTACGCGGGCATCGGCTGTCGTCTCCTTGAACTCCCCTGATGGGGGTTCGCAAAGGGGGCTATCCCCCTTTGCATCATGGTGGTAGGAACATCTGATACCGGCTAGATTATGTCTGACACGTTGAAGCGAAACGATACGCTTTAGGGGTTACCTGCGCGAGCCCGATGTGTTTTCGTGCGATAACTGGAACTTCAATGCATCGAACCCTTGCTTGCACGTGGGCGGTAATTATGGTCAGAGCGGCAATCACGGTTTGTTCTACGTGAACTACAATACGGCGACCAACACGAACGCGAACATCGGCTGTCGTCACCTAGCGGAAAGAATTAGTCCTTCAATTAGCTATGTCACTTTTATTTGATATAGGGGCGCGGGTATCCGCTTACCACTTGGTAATGATTGACTATCAGGGGGCGGGTTAGTACATCCGAAAAGGACGTTGGAAATCCTGCATTGTCAAAAAGGAGGAACGATCCCCTTTGAAAAGAGTCGGACATTTATATGATAAGTTGGTATCAGATGAAAACCTTGGAAAGGCGATAGATGAAGTAAACAGGACGCACCATTGGAGATCAAAACATAGACCAAATCCAACATCGGCATGGGTGGAAATTACAAAGAAAGATCGTATTAAAGACTTAAGGAGAATTATTGAATCCGGGTTTGTACAAAAGAATCCTAGAATTGTTGAAAGGTATGATTCAAGCGCAAGGAAAATCAGGATGATTTCGGAACCTAAACAATGGCCGGATCAATATGTGCACCATGCGTTAATACAAGTATTGTACCCCGTGTTCATGAGAGGAATGGACGCTTACTGTTGCGGGAGCATAAGAAACCGTGGAACACATTACGGAAAAAGAGCGATTGAAAAATGGCTTAAAAATCCGAAAAGCACACGTTATGAATTGTCTGGGGACATACGCCATTTCTATGACAGTTTAAAGACGGATGTGGTTATGGATCGAATGAAAAGATTGGTTAAAGATTTTCGTGTACTCGATCTTATCCAAAGGGTTTTAAAAGACGGAGTTTTAATTGGCGCGTATACCTCTCAATGGTTCGCTAACGTGGTTCTGCAACCGTTAGATATGTTGATAAGGCAAAGTGGTTTATGTTCGCACTATATGAGATACATGGATAACCTGACAATATTCGGGCCGAATAAAAGAAGCTTGAAGAGATTAAAGGCTTTGATAGAAATATGGTTGCGAAATCACCAGTTGGAGCTGAAAGGAAATTGGCAAATATTTCCAACACGAGGCGTAAGCCAAACAGGAAGAACGCCTGACGCGGTTGGTTACCGCTACGGGAGAGATAAAAAGGGGAATGTGTTTGTCATACCTCGTAAATTTAACTTTTTGAGACTAAAACGGAAGGTCGCCGTTTACCATAAAAAGATTCGATGCGGGAAGCCCGTTCACCACACAACAGCCGCAGGGCTATTGTCAAGGTTAGGGCAAGTCAATCATTGTAACAACTGCAATATTTATAAAATACTCTATAAGGGCGGTAAAATATCTAGGCCGCTTAAAAGGATAGTAAGAACAAACCAAAGAAAGGAGAACCTTAAATGGAGTACGTTTTTGGAACTGATAAGGGAAAAGAAATACTCAAAACAAAAGGCAGTAAACATTCTTCCTTAATCGTAGGGGAATTTTACGAGCATATTGTTGAGTACCCCGACCAGACAGTTACCGACCGCTATCGAATCACAGGAAAATACGACAGCAAAGAAGATGAAGAGGGGAACTGTTACGATTGGTACAACATTGATAAGCATTACAGGATCACAGACAAGTTTTCTTCCAACATACGCATGACTGAACAGGAGATAACAGGGCTAAATATCGCGGATATGGAGTTAGGGCAGGCTCTGACCGACGCGGAGATAGCCATAATGGAACTCCAAGACAAATTAGCAGAGTGAAGGAGGGTTGACAATGGCAAAGGCAACGCACAGCAAACTTTTTGAAATGTACAAGGAAAGATACGATAAAGGATGGTGTTCAAAAGAACAGCTTGCTGAAATCGTAAAACTTGGACGGCTTACGCCTGAAGAATACAAAGAAATCACGGGCGAGGATTATGAATAACTCGGACGCTTTCCAGACATTGATTTTAATAGTCGATCTTCTTTCCAACGTGATTGACGAACTGTTTCGGGAGCTTGTGAAATATACGGACAGCGTTGATGATCTTCCAGCAGTGAAAAAGATCAATGAAGCGGCAAAATTAAAAGCCGAACTTATCCGGGAAAACGGTAGTGTAAGTGAGTTGTTTATTCGGCAAGAAGATATTATGGAGAATTTGACAGAGATTATTTGTCTATACCATACGTTTACAAAGAATATATTGAACGTTTTGTCACAGCACCAAGCTATTGATGCAGAGATAGAAAGGTATAGCGAATTGGAAAGACTCCAAGAATCACTATTGCGGAAGGGAGTGTTATGAGACTAATTAGTTATGACGGTACACAGAACAAGTTTACCGGGACAAAAAAGAAGGTAGTGGCACAGCTTGCCTGTTCATCCGTGCCGGAGGTATGGCCCACCACGGGCAAGGATATCCCCGGCATGGGTGAGAACTACATTCTCTTACCCGGCTCTACAATCTGGGTTATCAACGACGCTACAGTATATGCCCTCAATGAAGAAGGGCAGTGGAAAGAGCAATAGGAGGTGTCGGCATGGACTTAAAACAGTACATAATGGCGAAACGCTATACCGACAAATCCATTGAAGGAACCTCTGGCGTTCTGGCGGGAAAGAACTGCCAGATTGCCTCGATTGAACAGGTCGAGGAAGAGGGCCGCACAGGACGGTTGATAACCTTTTCATGGTACAAGGACGGTGAGACGGTCGCAAGAACCGATTCCATCATTGTGTGGGATGGGGAGAAAGGCGACAAAGGCGAAACCGGGGACAAGGGTGAACCGGGAGACACGCCAGAAATCAACGTCGCGGAACAGACAGCCGACACCTACAAGCTGGAAATCAAGGTAGGCGAAACTGACATTATTACCCCAAACCTTAAGGGGAGCGGGGGAAAGGGTGTTGACGTATCGGTTGACGGACAAACCCTGATATTCATTTACTAGGTGATATCCCATAAGGGTTATCATAGATCAACAAAATTTTCTTATATAAGAAAGGAGTAACAATCATGGCAGACATCAAACAGATTACCTTACCGAGTGGCGTAACTTATGATCTTGTTGACGCTGGGGCGCGGGAGCTGATTTCCGCTCTGGAGGCATATTCCGAGTTTATCGGAGTTACCAGCACAGAGCTGACCGACGGATCGACCACCAACCCGGTTATCATCAACGGCCAGTCCGTAACCGCGAAGAAGGGCGAGATCGTTACCTACGGTTCCGCCGAGTTCATCTGGAACGGCTCTGCATGGCAGGAGTTTGGCGACCTGTCCGCTCTTGGCGCTCTGGCCTACAAGGACAGCGCATCGGGAACCTATACCCCTG
>CACXUB010000179.1 GCA_902770735.1 uncultured Bacteroidota bacterium
AAGCGGCAAGAGCATCGACCTGTCGCTGTCATCCACCGCGCAGGTGGAGGTGCCGCAAAACGGCGAGGTCCTCTGCACATTCCACGACCGCGAACGACTCTGGAACATCCTGTTTGACATTGACCTCGTCCTTTGGATCGTTTCCTGGTTCGTCACGATGCCCCCGCTCTACAAAATCCTGTCCGATGTCTTCTTCGCAATTTGGCTGGTGCGGTTGGTGGTGATAAGAAAGCGGTATTATAAGATATGTTGTACGAATCCCCAATAAATATGAACGCTACAGAATACATTCAGAAACTTGGTCTTGAGCCACACCCGGAGGGAGGCTATTACCGACAGCTGTTCGGCAACGACGAAACAGGTGACAAAGCGGTCTCCACCATCTATTATATGCTGACCGCCAATGACATATCGGCGTTCCACCGTCTGCACAATATGGTGGAAATCTGGTATTTCCACGCAGGCGAGCCCCTCAATATTTATGTAATCGGCCCGGACGGAACACTGACCGTCCATACGCTTTCCGAACAGGACGAAATGCAGGTGATTATTCAGCCGGAGCAGTGGTTTGCCGCCGAAATTCCCTCCAAACGCGAGTTCTGTCTCGTTGGCTGTGCCGTCGGTCCAGCCTTCCGATTCGAGAATTTCGAGTTAGCCAAGAAGGAGGAATTGCTGAAGTTGTACCCTCAGCACGGTGAATTGATTGAACGAATGTGTAAACCGTAACCCTGAATCCATTCTGAAATTTTTCTTTTGAATATCATATAGTTACATTTTCAATTCCGATAGTGCGAAGGGAGACAGTGGGGTTATACCACTGGGCGTAAGATGGGACACAACAGAAAAGACGGCAAGCCAGTGTGGCCGGAGAGTGCTGTGAAACAGGATGAAGAGTGTTCTTCATTTTTACAGCCGTTTGCCCGAAGAGACCATCAGTGAAATCGCCCGAAATCACGGGTTGTATGGCAACCCGCGACAGAAGCTACGATAAAACTGTTGCGCGCAAACGACATTTTTTTGAGAAAGTGTTGCCTGTGCGCAACAATTCGTTATCTTTGCAACCAAAATAAAAGAGACAATGGTCGACCAAATTATATTAAACTCAGGTGCGAAAACTATATAAAAATATGCTGTTTCCGCACCTGAGTTCATTCACTTTTCGTTATATGCATAAAACTCGGGTGCGAAAACCTATAAAAAAAACAATGTTTCCGCACTTGAGTTTGATATGATATTTTTTCTATTTTTGCACCCGAAAAAGCAGTCGTTATGGACAAGAACCTTTTTATCGGGCGTGAGTATGAAATCCGCCAGTTGGAAAAATACCGCAACTCCAAAGAGTCGGAGTTCGTCATCGTTTATGGTCGCCGCCGCGTCGGGAAGACCTTCCTCGTCAAGGAGTTCTTCGACGACACGTACGATTTCAAGGTCACGGGACTTTACAAGAAACCCAAGAAGACGCAACTCAAGAACTTCTACCTCGCCTTGCAGGAATACGGTGCAGACGTGAAGAAGGCGCCGACGGACTGGTTGGAGGCTTTTGCCGAACTGAAGAAACTCCTGAAAAACATTAACGAAGACAGGAAGAAAATCGTCTTTATCGACGAGCTTCCGTGGTTGGACACCCGGCAGAGCGAGTTCTTGGCGGCCTTCGAATCTTTCTGGAACGGTTGGGGCGCCCAACAGAACGACATCATGCTGGTGGTGTGCGGTTCCGCTACCACGTGGATCACAAAAAAAATCCTGTCCGACAAGGGTGGCTTGTTCAACCGTGCCGCACGACGGCTCTACCTGAAGCCGTTCACCCTCGAGGAAACGGAAAGATATCTGGTCTCGCGGGGCATCCATTGGAACCGCTACGACATCGTGGAGTGCTACATGACGATGGGCGGCATCCCTTATTATCTGAAGCTTCTCGACAATGAACTCTCGTACCTCGCCAATATCGATGCGGTGCTCTTCAAGCCCAAAGGCCCGCTGTGGGATGAGTTCGACCACCTTTACGCGACCTTGTTCGGTACCTCGAAAGGATACCTGAAAATCATTGAAGCGTTGGCCACGAAGAAATCGGGCCTCACCCGGAAAGAGATCGTCAACGAAACACATTTAGAAGACAACGGACTTCTCACGGAAATGCTGAAAAACCTGTCAGACAGTCAGTTCGCAAGGACATACAACACCTTTGGCTATAATGAGAAGAACGTGGTGTACCAGCTCTCCGACTATTTCACGCTGTTTTACCTTCGCTTTTTGAAAGGGAAACAAAATCCCGACGAACACTTTTGGAGCCACTTTCTCGACAACCCGGCAAAAAGCAGCTGGGCGGGGCAGACCTTTGAGCAAGTATGCAAAGATCATATCAGCCAAATCAAGAAAGCCATCGGAATCAGCGCATTGTTGACGGACATTTCCACTTGGCAAGGCTCTTCGGAAAGCGGGAAGGCGCAGATTGACCTCGTCATCGACCGTCGCGACCGTACGATCAACATTGGCGAAATCAAGTTCTCCGTGGATGAGTTTGCCATCGACAAGGATTATGAAGAGAGGCTCAGAAAGAAACTCCAGGTGTTCCGCGAAGCCACTCATACGCGCAAAGCCTTGCAGTTGGTCATGATCACCACTTACGGAATCAGGCAGAATGCCCATAGCGGCATCGTGCAGACGCAGGTGAAGATGGACGACTTGTTTGTGAAAGAAGCCTAATTTCAGATATCATGTTGACCGTCCGTCATATCCGCCACTGGTACGAGCCGAAGCTGCCGCACGCGGTCTTCATCAACGGTCTTCTTCGCGATTTGGCTGGTACGGTTGGTGGTGATAAGAAAGACGTATTACAAAATGTCAATATCTTGATTCAGTTTGAAAAAGAGTAAAGATGGTAACTTATACAATCAAAAAAATGATGAAAAAAACGGTGTTTAGAATATGCATGGCCTTCACTGTGCTTTTGGCGATGCTCCCGTTTGCGGGACAGGCCGCCGAAGTGACTCCGCAGACTGCCGAGCAGGTGGCCCGCACTTTCTGGAATCTCCACCACGACAAGGACGTGGCGGAACTGCGCACCCCGATGGTCCGCCTCGACACCCGTTGGGACGCATTCTACCTCTTCGCTCCGGCCGAAGGAGAGGGTTTCGTGATTGTGGCGGCCGACGACCGCGTGCGCCCCGTACTGGCCTATTCGTTCCACAACAACGCCATGCGTGGCACGGTGGGACCCGCCATGAGTTGGTGGCTCGACGGCTGGCAACAGCAAATCGACGAGTTGAGGAAGGAGAAAGATGGGGAGAGAAACAAAGAGTGGAAACAACTGTTGGAGGGCAAGGGCATTCCGCAGCCGCTGACGGTGGTGGATCCCATGCTGACTACCCAGTGGGGTCAGGATACGCCATACAACGATAGTTGTCCTACCCGCATTGAGTTTGGGGCAACCGCGCGTGCCCTCACGGGTTGCGTGGCCACGGCCATGGCCCAGGTGATGAAATACTGGAACTACCCCGAGCGCGGCACCGGCACCCATACCTACAACTCGGTCTCGTTTTTTGGCTTAGGTTATACTTTTGGCGAACAAACGGCCAACTTCGGCGCCACGACTTATGATTGGGGCAATATGCCCGACCACCTCACCGTCTCCTCTCCTAA
>CACXUB010000180.1 GCA_902770735.1 uncultured Bacteroidota bacterium
CATTTTTTTTTTTTTTTTTTTTACGGCGGAGGTGTCCATATTTTGTGTATGTTTGCGGCGTGAGATATTAAATGGAGAGAAACGTATGAGAACAGAAAAAAGGAACGATGGACAGAAGCAGAAGCGCATTCAGTGAAGGTTTAAGAAAGAATTTCGGGTTCGAGCCGACAGCCAGCCAGGCGGTGGCCATGGACCGGCTGGCCGATTTCATCTACGGCAAGGGCGAGAACTTCCTCTTCCAGCTGTCGGGTTACGCCGGCACTGGCAAAACCAGCCTGGTGTGCGCGTTGGTGAAGACCCTGGTCGGTATCGGGGTGCACATCGTGATGCTCGCCCCCACGGGCCGCGCCGCGAAGGTGCTGTCGCAGTATTCCGGACGCAAAGCCTACACCATCCACAAATGGATCTACCGCGTCTATAGCAAGGACGGGGTGCGCAAGTTCGTGCGCCGCGAGAACAAGGACGCCCACACGCTCTTCATCGTCGATGAGGCCTCCATGATTTCCGCGCAAGGGAGCGTCAACGACCTGACAGGCAATAGTTTGCTGGACGACCTGATGGAGTTCGTCTTCCTCGGCGACAGCAACCGGATGCTGCTTGTGGGTGACGACGCGCAGCTGCCGCCGGTCCACGCGGACGAGAGTCCCGCGCTCGACGCCGACTACCTGAAAAGTGCCCTCAACGCCGGCGACTACTATCCGCCGTTGTTCAGCGGGCGACTCTTCGAGGATTTCCGGCGCATCAGCGGTGGCGAGATGGAGGAATTGCTCAACACGCTCTACAACGACCACGACCACGACGAGATTGTCATTGTGACGCGCTCCAACAAGCGGGCGTTCCAGTTCAACAACGCCGTGCGAAGCCGTGTGCTCTTCCGCGAAAACATCATTGCCACAGGCGATTACATTATGGCGGTGAAGAACAACTACTACTGGTTGGACGAGGTGACCTCTGAGGCGGGCTTCTTGGCCAACGGCGACATCATGGAGATCATGTCCATCCACAAACAGCAGGAAATCTACGGTTTCCACTTCGCCGATGTCACCGTGCGGCTTTGCGATTATCCCGAACACCCGTACGTGGACATCAAAATCATCTTGGAGAGCCTCGACTGTGACGGGCCCTCGCTCTCGCACGAAGCCAATCAGAAGTTGTATCAGGCTGTGGCCGAGGATTATATGGAGATACTGAATCCGCGAGCCCGCTTCCTGAAGATTAAGGAGGATCCCTTCTTGAACGCTGTACAAGTGAAGTTCGCCTATGCGCTGACCTGCCACAAGACGCAGGGCGGCCAGTGGAAGCATGTGCTCATCGACCAGGGTTACCTGCCTGACGACAGCACCGACAAGGAGTATCTTCGGTGGATCTACACGGCAGTCACGCGCGGCACGGAACGGGTCTATCTGCTCGGTTTCAATGACGAGATGTTTGCGGAAATGTAGAATGTAGAATGTGGAATGAAGAATAAGTAACAGCGAATATGCTGAAATACAGTTTGTTATGCAACTGGAAATTATTTTTTTCGAACAAGGTGCTGGTAAAAGAAAAAAATGTATTTTTGCAGCCGCAAATGAGGGACGTTAGCCCAGTCGGTTCAGAGCGCTGCCTTCACACGGCAGAGGTCACTGGTTCGAGTCCAGTACGTCCCACAAAAAAACAGCTTCTGAGGAAGCTGTTTTTTTTTATGCTTGATTTGTTTTATCGTATCCAAGTAGGGCTTTAATCCACCGCCAGTCCCCCCATCGCCGTCTCCTTGTATAGGCTCGGCAGGTCTTTGCCCGTCAGGTTCATCGTTTTCACCACCTTGTCGAAGCTGATGAGGTGCTTGCCGTCGGACATCATGGCGAAGAGGTTGGCGTCGAGGGCGCGGAGGGCGGCGAAGGCGTTGCGTTCAATGCAAGGGATCTGCACGAGGCCGCAGATGGGGTCGCAGGTGAGACCGAGGTGGTGCTCCAAGCCCATCTCGGCGGCGTATTCGATCTGTTGCGGCGAGCCGCCGAAGAGCTGGTTGGCGGCGGCAGCGGCCATGGCGCACGCGGAGCCGATCTCACCCTGGCAGCCCACTTCCGCTCCGGACAGGGAGGCGTTGGTGCGGATGATGTTGCCGAAGAGTCCGGCCGTGGCCATCGCCTTCAGGATGAACTTATCGCTGTAGTCGTGGTTGTGCTTGAGGTGGTAGAGCACCGCTGGCAGCACGCCCGACGATCCGCAGGTGGGCGCGGTGACGATCTTGCCGCCCGAGGCGTTCTCCTCCGCCGTGGCCAAGGCGTAGGCCGACACAAGACAGCGGCCCTGTAACGATGCCTTGTAGCTGCGCGCTTTCACGTAATATTGCGTGGCTTTTCGCTTGACGTACAGTCCGCCGGGTAGCACCCCGTCGTTCTGCAGCCCTTTCTCGATGGTTGACTGCATCACCTTCCAACGCTCCTCCAAGAAGTCCCAAAGATCGGCGTCCTCGTGTTTTTCCACGTATTCCCAGAAGTTCATGCCGTATTTTTCCACCAGCTTCACGATTTCCGACATACTGTTCTCCTCGTAGCGCTCTTCGTGGTCCATCACGGAGTGCTCGTCTGCAATCTCGCCGCCGCCGATGCTGTAGATTTTCCACTGGTCGGTCACCTCCTCGCCCTTGAGCGATTCGAAAAGCATGGCGTTGGTGTGAAATTTGTGCTGGATCTCGGGTTTCCAGACGATTTCGGTGGGCTTCGGCGAAAGGGCGTCGATGATGGTCTTGTCGGTGAAGTGGCCCTTGCCGGTGGCCGCCAGACTGCCGTAAAGGGTCACGCGGTAGCCGTTGGCGTCGGGGGTTCTCTCTTTGAAGATCTCGGCCGCGCGGTGCGGTCCCATGGTGTGGCTGCTGGACGGCCCGTAGCCGATTTTGAATATTTTCTTGATGGATTCCATTTGGTTGGGGTTAAAGGGTTAGAAGGTTAGGAGGTTAGGAGGTTAGAAGGTTTAGGGTTATTTCCAAAATTCCACCCATTTCCTGTCCTCTGCGCTGAAAACATCCATATTCCCGTCGTAGTCGGGGTTGGGAACGTACCAATCCGTGTGTTCGAAGTAGTTTTGCAACTCTTTGTTCTTGAAGATATAGCCGCGATAGGCGAAGGGCAGGTTCTTCAAGATGCGCTTCAGTTCAGTGGTAACGAGTGTGTTAATACCGTGATTGTATATGGTGCTGTCGTTGGTGAAGGCTAACGACATCTCGTTGTTATAAATGGAGAGGATTTGTGGAAAAGGATAGTATTGGGAGGCCAAAGCGTACTTCTGCAATTCGCCAGTGGCAAAATCCTCATTGCCTTCAACAGTCCAGTCGATAAAAGACCAGATACGACGTTTCTCAATAGTCAATTCGCCTTCGGGGTGGAAATTGGCCTTGCGGAAAGAGACGCCACCCTCTTGGATATGGAATACAGGACTGGACAACTTTGCGGGGGGATCATTGTTATCCCAAACCCAAGTGCTGTCAATCGTGACTTTCCCCCGTCCGTTGATGACCCATTCGTCTGCGCTTTTGAAGAAATCAGGGTGAACCATAAACGACTCGCGATCGCCCATATTGATAAGCAGCAAGAAGCTCGTGAGGTTATTGACAAGTGCAAAGAGGTGGTTCAGTTTACCCATGACCAGCTGCAGAACTATAAGAAGTTGCGTCGTTTTGTATCTGACAATCAGTACAACTTCTCATTTGTTCATGAGGTCCTGAGGCAACACCAACAGTTGCTAAATCCTTAAGAAGTAAGGCGTCTCTAAGTCCACGTCCTTTATCTCCATCTCCGACAACTAAATTAATAACAACTTGTTCAGAAGTGAATCCGCCAAAATCCATAGCCCTTGTGAATTTCCCATTAAAAGAGCCATGTTTATCAATAATTTGTTCATGTAATTCTTCATCGATTTCTCCAGTTTCTGAATCGATTAAATTATCCGCGATTTCTTGTGCTATTTCGCAAAGGGCTTTTGATGGCACAAGTGCGTTTTTCTTTTCTTTTGTTTTGAGATATTCAATTGTGTCTAAATAAGGTGCGGAACCTTCTTGCGTTCTGATTTTGACGTTAAGATTCGGTAATTTTAATATTTTATCGGTGAAATATTGAGAATATTCTTCGACTTTTTTTGAATAAAGAATTGGATCAGCTCTAAGCTTATTTATTTCTTCGATTATTTCTTTGGGTTTTGCTGTTGCTTTTGATGACATTATGGTTAAATTATAT
>CACXUB010000181.1 GCA_902770735.1 uncultured Bacteroidota bacterium
TTATAATTCGTCTCCTGGCTGCGGCCCACCTTTATGTGCGCGCCGTCAGTCTCAAGACCCGGGAACAGTGTCGACGGCGCGATGGCAGGCCTCAGAATGAAGATGCCGTCCACATGACGGTAACGGCAGTGACCTAAATAAGAAAGACCTAAGTTTCCGACCTTGTTGGAGATAAAAACAATATCGTAGCCGTGGCGTTCGACATAGTCCTTGAAACTCTCGATGACTTCGGGACAGTAGTTCTTGAACAGCATGATGGAGCTGCCCGCGATGCTGAAGCTGCAGCGGAACTTGTCGGGGTTCTGCTTGATGAGCTCCAACAGCATCCGGTTGGCCGGCAGGTAGCAACGCTCTGCCAGACGCTTCGTCAGATACTGGTTCTGGTAGTCATCGAAATAGTGATGGTCCTGGTTGATGTCAAAAAAGCGGTACGTGCGCAGACGGTACGGCTGACTGATCTGAAAATGGAAACATATCTTATTCATAATGCAACGTTTTTTCGTAAATTTTGACTAATTTCTTGGCCACGTATTCCCATTTGAGGTTATCGACCTCGGCGGCGCCTTCCTCTGCGAAGAGTTTGGAGAGGGCGGGGTAGTGGAGCAGGCCGTAGATGGCGTCGGCGGTGGCGTCAACGTCCCAGAAATCGACCTTGATGGCGTGGGTGAGCACTTCGGAGACACCCGACTGTTTGGAGATGACCACGGGCACTTTGGCGCGCATGGCCTCCAGCGGGGAAATGCCGAAAGGTTCTGATATGGAAGGCATTACGTACACATCGCTCATGCCGAACATCTTGTTGATGTCGTCGCCGCGCAGGAATCCGGTGAAATGGAAACGGTCGGAGATACCGAGTTCGGCCACGCGCTCGATGACGTGCGACATCATGTCGCCGTCGCCGGCCAACACGAAGCGCACGTTGGGGTCTTTCTCCATGACGCGCTTGGCGGTTTCCACGAAGTAGTCGGGTCCTTTCTGGAAGGTGACGCGGCCGAGGAAAGTGACGATTTTCTCTTTGACGAACTTCTCCCGTTCCACTTTTTTCTCATTGGGTTCCACGGCGTTGTGCAGCGTGAAGACCTTCTCGGCGGGGATGCCGTACTTGTTGATGACGATGTTGCGGGTGAGGTCGCTGACGGCGCATACGGCGTCGGCGGCGCTCATGCCCTCTTTCTCCATGCCATAGACGATGTCGTTGTAGTTCTCGCCGGTGCGGTCGAACTCGGTGGCGTGGATGTGCACCACTAAGGGTTTCCCGGAGGCGCGCTTGGCGGCGATGCCGGCGCGGTAGGTCAGCCAGTCGTGCGCGTGGATCAAGTCGAAGTCCTCATGCTTGGCGATCTCCGCCGCGATGCTGGCATACTGGTTGACCTCCTGCATCAGGTTGGGACCGTATTTGCCGGAGAAGACGTACTTCCGCTTCTCGCCGGATTCACTCTCGAACACGCCGCTCTCCATCTGGCTGATGACGTTGTAGTAGTCGTCGAGTCCCACGTAGGGGATGAGCTTGCTGTTCACCTGGATGTATGAGGTCTGGCCGGAATGCAAGAAATATTCCGAGGTGCGCGTGTCCACTTCCACGTCGCTTCCGTTCACGATTTTGACGTATGTGAGATCCTCGTCACCCGATGCTTTGGGCATGACGAAGGTCACTTCGACACCGTTGAGCGCGAGGCCCTTGGTGAGGCCGTAGCAGGCGGTGCCCAACCCTCCCGAGATGTGAGGGGGAAATTCCCATCCGAACATTAAAACTTTTATGGCCATAGTAGTGCGTTTTGTCTTCTATTTTTTTACTTGTTCGATATTCCATTTCATGTAGAGCAGTGCGGCGACGCTCCAAGCCTGCGAGATGCAGCCGTTGGGCTTGAATGGCGGGTCGCCGTCGGTGATCTCCGCAACGGTGGAAACACCGTAGTAGGTCATGCAGCCGTCGAAGTGGTACAGGATGCGGTTGAGCACTTCGGGGGCGCTTTCGGGATAGACGTGCATCAAGCAGTCGGTGTAGGGGAACAGCAGCCACGGCCAGACGGTTCCCTGGTGGTAGGCGGCGTCGCGTTCGGCCTGGTTGCCCATGTAATGCCCCTTGTATTCGGGATCCTTGGGCGACAGCGTGCGGATGCCTTTGTCGACCAGCAGCTCTTCCGTGACGCGTTTCAGCACCAGCTGTTTCAGTCGCTCGCTGATGGGCGAGAAGGGCAGGGAAGCCGCGATGAGCATGTTGGGACGCACCTGGAAGTTCTTGTAGTCGCCATCGACGTAGTCTGCCAGATAGCCCATTTCCTTCGACCAGAAGGTCTCTTTGAAGACGTTGGGGAAGTCGGCGACGACGGGTTCCCAATCGGCGATGAAGGTCTTGTCGTGGCTCACGCGGGCGAGGTCGAGACCGAACTTGATGGCGTTGAACCAGAGGGCGTTGATCTCCACCTGGCAGCCGGTGCGCGGGGTCACGGGGCGACCGTCAACCACAGCGTCCATCCAGGTGAGCGCGAGTCCGGGACCGCCGGCGTAGATCAGCCCGTTGTCCAGCATGCGGATGTTGTTCATCGTGCCGTTGCGGTATGCGTTGAGGATCTGTTTGATCACGTCGCCGTACTTTGTCCAGAGTTTCTTGGGTTTGCCGACGTGCTCGAAGTAGATCTGCAGGGCGCGGATGAACCAGAGCGGGGCATCGACGGAGTTGTAGGCGGCGTTGTCGCCGGTGCCGATGTTGGGGAAGAGACCGTCTTTGAGGTCGGCGACCATCGAGTCGGCGATCTCCTCGAAGAGCGCTGTCTTGCCGATGGCCAAGGTGAGGCCGGGCAGGGCGATGAAGGTGTCGCGACCCCAGCGTCCGAACCACGGGTAGCCGGCGATGATGTCGGTGCGCCCGTTGCGCTGCACGAGGAATTGTTCGGCGGCGTTCTTCAGACAGCTGGCGAAATTGTAGCGCGGCGTGCGCTTCTTCGCCTCGGAGGTGTAAAGCTTGGCGATTTCGGCCGGGTTCATCGGTTCGGTGCCGATGGTGACTTGCACTTTCGCCGTGAGGGTGCCGGGCCGCCAAAGGTCCTCGTGACCTTCGTAGCCGCGCTTCAGCTCCTCTTCGTATTCAATATTGTAATACCAGTCGGGGTGATGCTGGTACTGGATCGGTTCCGAGAATTGGAAATAGACAGGGGTGTAGCCGTTGTACATGCAGAATCCCACACCGTTTTCGACGGTTTCGAAGTCCGTGTGCACGTCATTGTTGGCATGGGTGAGCTGGTGGATGTCGCGGAAAGCCAGGAGCGGTTCCACCTGCAGGGCCAGGTTGTCCTCCTTGTCGAGGAACGTGTATTTGATGATGATGCGGTCGGCGTCGTGCTGGAAGAGCATCGACTTCTGGAAGTTGAACTTCCCGACGCGGTAGTCATAGACCGGCACGCTGTCGGCGGAGAAATTCTGCAGGTATTTGTTGCCTTTCGGGTCGATGACTTTGCCTTTGTACTGGTGGATGCCGAGATGGAAGTCCATGTCGTTGACCACGATGTTCTCGTTGAGGCCGGAGACCAGCAGGTGGCGTCCGCCGCCGAGGTTGTCCTGCGGCACGATGAAGAGCCCGTGGTACTTGCGGGTGTTGAGGCCGCAGAGGGTGGTGGTGGCGAAGGCGCCGCTGCGGCTGCACCGCAGGATCTCCCGTTCCTTCGCGAAGTTGATGTTCACCAGTTTTTCCTTGTCAAATGCGATATAACTCATCTTATATGTCTCTTTTTTTTGTTGGTGATTATCTTATTTCAGTCGGTTTTCGCCGAGAATACCTTATTCTATCGGCTTAATTTAACCAATCCGCAAAGATATATTTTTTTGTTGTTTCGCTGTTGAATTTTTTTTCATTTTTTTTTAACCGGAGTCCTGCCGCGCGTCCCGTGTCGTGCACGATGGCCGTACCGGTAGCCCAGGGTGAACGCAGTGAGCCCTGGGAACCCACGAGTGAATGAAATGAACGAGTAATGAACGAGTAAAAAAAATCCCGGGCCGTCCGGTCCGGGATTTTCGTAAGGGTTAAAGAAACCGATGATTAGCGGGCGACCGTGAATTTGGTGGTCGTCGTGCCGTTCTCGGTGGAGATTTTCACCGTGTAAACACCGTTGGCGAAGCTCGTGGTGTTGATTTGGGTGTTCATGTCGTTGGCGGTGTAGCTGCCGACCATCTGGCCCATCATGTTGTAAACCTCAACGCGGTTGATGTTGCTGTTGGCGTTGATGTTCAGCACGTTGTTGGCAGGGTTCGGATAGATGGTGGCGTCCATCTCGTGGTTCTCAACACCCACTCCGGCGGTGACGCTGAAGTCGTCGATGTCGATCAGGAACATATCTTCGCAGTTGAAGTGACGGATGGCGAGGTAGATGGTCTGATTGCCGTAGGGCAGGTTGACGTGTTTCTGTTTCCAGGTGCCGCCAGCGCGGGGACCGCCATCGGCGTCGAGGTCTTCCTCATAGAGGAGGGTGAAGTTGCTCGGGTTGGTGCCCGTGGTGGAGACATACACACCGTAGTGATCGTTAGCGTAGCCAGCATCCTGAGCGGCCACGTAGAAGGTAAGTGTAGCGCCGGAGCTCGGAATCACGAGAGCGGGCGTGAT
This sequence comes from uncultured Bacteroidota bacterium, assembly GCA_902770735.1. GTDB lineage: Bacteria > Bacteroidota > Bacteroidia > Bacteroidales > WCHB1-69 > F23-D06. Next base: position 4,595 of record CACXUB010000181.1, read on the forward strand.
CAACCAGTTGTCGGGGGTAAGGGCTGCGCCCAGAGCGTTGCTGAATGATCCGGAGAGGATGAAGCCGTAGGAATCGTTGTAACCGGTGCCGGAAAGGTCAACGCCGTCATAGTAGGAGAAAGGCTCCGTGCTCGGTTCCCAAGTATAGCCGTCGCCGTCAGCGTCGATGACGCTCCAGCATGCGGGCATTCCGTTGTCGAAATTCTCCGTGAACGGAAGTGTTTGAGGTTGTGAGCAATCCACTGCGCTACCGGAGACAGCGATGGTCTTCGTGGTGCTGCCGCTGGTCAGCGTGATATTGCCGCTGTGATAGCCGGCGCCGCTCGGGATGTAACGCACATAGAGGGTGCCGCCATTCGGAGACATGGTGGCTGTGGCAGCATAAGAGGTGCCGTTTGTGGAAACCTCGAAGTTGGCGGGAGCAGTGACCGTGATGTCGTTGGTCAGCAGAGCGCCGACGACGGAAGCGGTCTTAGCGGGAACAGTAGAACCAATGTTGACGCTGCCGAAGGACATGCTTGTGGGAGAAACATTCATCAAAGGCTCAGTTTGAGCAGCCAGTGCGAAGTTGTCGATATAGAAAGCGTCGTCCATTTCAAAGATGCCATAATACAGGCCATTGCCGAGTTGAGAGACACCGACGGCCACATATTTCGTGCCGGCGGGAACAACGGTGGAGTAAGGAGTGAAAGCGTCAACAGCGCTGAGTTGTTCGCCCTGCCAGGTGAAGCTGGAAGCGTTGTTGTCGGTGGTGGAGTAACCAACGTGGAAGTAAGTGGGGGCGTTTGCCGAAGTGCCGAAGTAGTTGATGTAGTCGAAAGAGACTAAGAGAGCGTCGGTGCTGTGGATTTCAGGAGTGATGATGAAATCGACGGCTTCAGTGCCAATGGCGTAGTCGCCTTCAGCGCCAGTGCCGGCAGCGAAGAAATTCTCGGGATCGTCACCGACGGACCAGCAAACGGGAGGAACGAGACCGCTGTTGAAGTCGTTGCTGTAGGGAACCGTGATGCCAGGGGTGCAGTCCACAGACTCGCCCGTGAGGGCAACGGTGCCGTTGTAGCTGGTGGAGCTGACGGTCAGGTTCTGGTTGAAGGTACCGGCAGCTGTGGGAGCGAAACGCACATAGATGGTGTCGTTAACCACGGTTGAGGCGTTGGCCGGGATGGTCTGCGTGGCGGCGAAGGTGGTGCCGTTGAGGGAAACCTCGAAAGGAGCAGTGGTGGTCAGGGTGAAAGGCTCATTGACGCTGACGGTGCTCAACACCACATATTGGGCGTCAGAGGTGGAACCCATCTCGTTGATGCCGAAGTCCAAGGTGCTGTCGCTAAGGGCCATGGAAGCAGTGGCAGGCATGACGCTGAAGTTGTCAACGTAAAGGTAGAACTGATAGTTGCCGTAGTAGTCGATGGCCACGTATTTCGTGCCGGCGGGCAGTTCAACAGTAACAGGTGTCCAGGTAGTGGCCACATTGGTGTAGTCGGCCAGCACCGTGAAGCTGTTGATGTCGGTGTTGGTGGTGGAGTACATCACTTTGAAATTCTCATTGGCGTTATAGCCTTTGTAGTAGAATGTGGCGATGTAGTTTTGGCCGGGGGTCAGAGTCAGCTGGGGAGTGATGAGGTACTGGTTGTAGTCCGATGCAGAACTGTAGCTGCTGAAACGGAAATCATTGCTGCCTTCGTAGGCTTCCGCATCTGCATAGACACCGAAGCGGTCATCGTTGGCGGGATCCATGCTGACCATGGTCCAGCAGTCAATAGAGCTCTCAAAGCCTTCTGTGAAGGGAACGGTGATGTTGCTGCAGTCAATTGCGTTGCCGGACACGGAGACGGTGACATCCGTGGCGCCAGTGGAGGCGAGGGTCACAGTGCCGTTGTTAGTGCCAGCAGTGGTGGGGGCATATTGCACATAGAGTGAGCCGCCAGCTGCGGGA
>CACXUB010000182.1 GCA_902770735.1 uncultured Bacteroidota bacterium
ATGGGAAAATAGAAAAGAAGTGAGAACACGTATCAGAAGATTCAGACCGTGTTCAAGAGAGACGAGAAAAATGTCATCATGCCTTATGACGAGTTGACTGACCCTGCTTTTGAATATCTGCGCTCGCTGCCGTGGCATTGTGAGGAAAAAATTGACGGCACGAACATACGGCTGGAGGTGTTGCGCGTCATCGTGGTCGAGAACGAGCCGGGCGAATGGATGTCGCCGACCTGCGACGAAGACGACCACCAGTTGATTTTCCTGCTCGACCAGATAAAGGGTGCCGAGTTCCATGTGTATTATAAAGGTAAGACCGACAATGCCAACATCCACCCGAACCTGATGAAGCACCTGCAGGAAAAGTACCCGACGGACAAGGTGCTGGAGGCGTTGGGACTGAAGCGGTTCATACCCAAGGAGGAGTTTGCCGACCACAAATGGCAGTCGTATGAGGACATCCCGAAGACATACACCATCTATGGCGAGGGCTATGGCGCGAAAATTCAAAAGGCGGGCGGCAACTACCTGAGCCATGGCAACGGCTTCGCGGTGTTCGATGTGAAGGTGGATGACCTCTACCTGCTGACCAATGACCGCGACGAGATTGCCGCGAAGTTGGGTGCTCCTGTCGTGCCGTTCATCGGCAATATGACGCTTGACGAAGCCATTGCTTACGTTCGTGAGGGTTTCAAGAGCCGTATTGCCGAGAACAAGGACTTCATGGCCGAAGGTTTGGTCATCCGCACCGACATAGGATTGTGCAACCGTCGTGGCGAGCGCATCATCACGAAGCTCAAGACCTGCGACTTCCAGAAATACAAGGCTGTCTATGGCACGCTTGACCCTGTGGAGCAGCGGGTGAACAGTCATATATCCTGACAAGTTGATATTCTATGATTAGAAACGCATATCCTGTAAGCAAGCGGTGGAGATTGGAAGTCGAGAAAATTGATGACTTCGGCCATCTTGTCGGACCGCCGCAGACGAAATACAAAGTGAGTCTGATAGACCACGAAAATTACGATGACCCAGGACACCGCACATGGTATCTCGACAGCGAGGAAGAATTAAGGAATATCGGAAAAGGATTATTGGATTTTGCAAATGAAACTTAGTCTTATCTCCTATGTCAACAACCCCACCGGCATGACTGTCGCAGAGGTGGAGCGTGACATTGCGCAGTGCTCCGGCTTTGTGAAGATGATGTGCGGTGTGGCGAATAATTGCGCCTACTATGTGATGATGGACGCGCTCGACCATATCAGGAAGCATCCGCGTTATGCCGACAAGAACATCAAGCGGCTGTTTGAGGGCAAGCCCAATTCGGCACTCGACTTCTACAAGCGATACCGCAACCGTCTCCGTTGGCCGATGGGCGATGACATCCGTTTCTTCCATATCGCTGACTTGACGGAGGAAGCACGAAGGAAATACGGTGCGCCGATTACCGACGAGCAGTATTTCGAGTTCTGGGAGGCAACGGGGGGGGCTGGCTTACGACAAGAGCCGACCGTGGATCACGTCGCTGTGGAACAAGTTCCGCCTGTCGCTCTTGAAACATGGCGTGCCCTGTCCCGACAGGACGGCATGGGGGTTGGTAGGCTCGTCGGTGTTGGAGTTGGCGGTGGAGACTTGGGAGCGGTCCATGCACTCGGTCCATGAAGCCGTCCCCGTGCTGCCTGTCAAGACCATCAACAGCATCTATGCGCCGTTCAACATGCAGCAGGTGGCGACGGCATGGCATAAGGCTTGTCGGGCACTGGCTCCCGAAACGGAGAACTACCATCTGGAGGAAACTGAGGAGAAAAACATCGCCATCGGACTCAACCAACTGCGCGAACTTTTGATTTCGCCCGACTTGCCCTTTGATGCCACCATCGCCGCCGTGGAGGACTATCAAGACGAGATTTTCCGCTCCACCCGACAGGCCAGAAAGAGCATTCAGGAACTGAAGGAAATGCGCACCGCCGCCATAGAGGACATCGAACAGCAGAAGCGCGAGGAAAGGCTGGAACAACTGAAAAGACAGTGACCGTTCTCCGCAGGTGACGGCTTTGCCGTCGCTACAATATGACATACGTCACAACCATAATCACTATATTTGAAGTATGAAAGAGAAGGAAAGCGTCAATCACCCTAAGCACTACAACAGCCATCCCAGCGGCGTGGAGAGCATCGACATCATCCGGCATTACTGCTATGAGACGGGCCGGACTGAAAACAGAGGAAGGAATGACCGACCGTGATAAGGAAATAGAAGATCTACGCAAGGCAATATGGTATATCAACGACAGGATAAGACAACTCCAAACCGAAAGCAGCAGCGACGCGAGCGACTACTCAGCTGTATCGTTGCACGCATTGCCGAAGAGGTCATTGCGGAGCAGGTGGCGCGTCCTGTCCTGGTTCGCCGCCGTAGTGCGGCGGGTTTTGCCGAATACACGTACTTCATAAGGCGCAAGAAATAAATCTCAACCCTCAAATCTCAAATCTCAAATCTAAATGATCGACTACATAGTTCCGATGGTCTTCCCGCAAGACCGAGCATGGCAGGCAAATCTCCGGCAGTTGTACGGTCGCACCTACAACGCGGCTTCGGCAATGGCCGATGTGCGCTACCGCACTTGGGGAACGGAACACCTGCTTATCCGTTGTGTGAAGCGTTTCATGCCGTGGTTGCATGACATCATCATACTGTTGGCGCAGGAAAGTCAGCGGCAGCCCTGGATGGACGCCGAGGGCGTGCGCGTGGTATATCACCGTGATTTCATGCCGGAGGACAAACTGCCCACCTTCAACAGCCGGGCGATGGAAATGTATCTGCATCGCATCCTACGTCTCTCCGAGCGGTTCCTCTACGGCAATGATGACATGTTTCCGCTCTCGCCCCTGAAGGAAACCAACTTCTTTGTGGGGCCGATCCCCTGCCAGCGGTTCACCGTGAAGCCATTCCCCGACACGCCCAACCAGTTTCATCGGGCGTGCCTTGGCGGTCTCAATTTTGTGGCGGCACAGTTTGGCAAGCACTACACGCATACCTGGCTGAAGGGCGGGCACAGCATCGCGCCCATCCTGCTCGACACCTGCCGCCACCTGTGGGAGCGGTTTCCTAAAGTCATCGAGGGGAGCGTCACCCCCTTCCGCGACGCACGCAATTTCAACCAATACATCTACGGTTGGCACCAGCACTTTTCGGGCAACTACATCCCCACCCCGCCGCCGCGAAAATTCTTGTCCGTAAAGAAAAACGACATAAACGAAATCAAAGAAGCCCTCCTTCGCCCCGACGTGAGCATTGTCTGCATCAACGACAACGAAGTTGCTGACGACATCAGGCCCTACGCCAAGGTGGTGAGGGAGTGCTTGGAAAGGAGGTTAGAAGGATGAAAGAGGTGAAATACCAGGCGAAAGTCACCTATACGAACTTAAACAAAAAGCGGACAATCCTCACCCCGAAACTCGACACGCCGGAGGATGTGTGCGTATGGATGAGCGAGAACAATGTGTGCGTGGTT
>CACXUB010000183.1 GCA_902770735.1 uncultured Bacteroidota bacterium
CGAGAAAGGCCTCTATATGTTGGCCACCATTCTGAAAAGTCCGCAGGCTGTGGAGACCACCATCGCTATCGTGGAGGCGTATGCGAAACTGAAGGAGCTGTCGCGGGTGATGACGCAAATTCCGCAGCAAGAGGAGAACTCCGTGGAGCAGAAGACGTTGCTGCAGCGCGGCGGCCAGTTGGTGGAGGATTTGCTGACGGATGTGATGCCGGTCCAGAGCAGCGAGACCTCCTTTGAGCTGAACTTGGCGATGTTCAAGTTCAAGCACACGGTGAAACGGGAGAATGACGAAGAAATCCGCGCGTTGAAGGAACGGGTTGAGAAATTGGAGCGGGGAGAGAACTGAAGAGAAAAACTAAAGGAAAGCACGCAACAAAAACCACCAAAATTAGTGGCGAGCACGTATAATTCGTAGGGAGCCTATTGATAACAACAAATAGAAATAAATATCAACAAACAGCAACCTTTTCACTTTTCTGCGTCCTATATATAGAAATTGTATATCTTTGCAGCGTTGTATGCTTGTCATGGTGTTTACAACAAGGAGAGCGACAACGTCATAAATTGGAATAATAGCGACAAAAAAACATTATGATGCGAAAAATTGCCTTATTTGCCGTTTGTTTGCTGTTTCTGATGAATGTCGGTGCACAGAAAGGACCCGTTACTGTGTCACAAGAGCACCTGAGGGCAGTAAAGGTGACGATGATGGAACGGGTGCAATACGATCCGGCAGATTTCGCTGCGTCCGACCAAATGCAACGTCCCGATACTCTCTGGCGGTTCTTCGAGTGCCGAAATGACACCGGGGTGGTAGGCTATGTGATGGAACCGAAGGATCCCCGTTATGCTGTGCTTTGGGGAAGGGTTGGCAAGGAAAACTCGGGTTTCAATGCCGGTTTGGTTGAGGTGCAACGAACCGAAACGCTCCTCGCCCGCACATTGGATCTCTTGGCCGATACGGCGCAGAATATACAACGTGCATTGACAGCCCCGCGCTTTTACCAGTACGTCAGACAATATCTCTTTTTCATCAATCCCGAAGGCGATACCTGCGTACATGTCAACTTCATTATGCAAGATGACCGCTCATTGTTCCCGGATAGAAGATATCTCGATCAATGTGACGGTGACGATTCTTATTGGCAAGCGGATTTGAATTTGACCAAAGCTCGACTCACCGATTACTATGTCAATGGTCCCACGATTTATTTCGTGAATGGGCGCAGCAAGGTGCCTCAAGGACTATATAGGAACGCTTTTTTTAACAAGTACTATTATCATACGGAAAAGGAAATTTCTTTTGGGCAATTGCCTTCTGCTTTACGGGCTGTCGCAGTGCAATTTGATACGTCAAAGATCGAAACCTTTAGGCGCTTTTCTCCCTATTATTGGAAATATCGTCAAAACAGAGATGGAAGTATTACCAATATCAGAAAAAAACACAAACCAGGTTATTTCTATCGCGTTTATACCGACTCTCTTTGCTATGGATTTGATGCCAAAGGACGATTGCAGTATGTCGGGCATAGGGATGAGTGGGAAGGCCGTTTGACCTCGGAAGCTCTGAACCATTTCTCTGGGATGGACAAGATGCTGGCAGCAGTGAATCAAGACATGACCGAGCGAGGCCGCAATTTCCTAAAATACGGTTTTGTAAATTGGGTTGAACGCGTTGGAAAGTACTATGTGCTGTCGGTTCGCTACTTCGGACCTGTTAGCGCGGACCACCTTCACTTGTACTACACCTTCGACAAGTCCGGAACTCTAATAGGTATCGGAGGACTAAATTACTGATTCTTAATTATATGAGAAAACTTATTCCATTCCTGGTTTTCGCATTGCTGTTGTCTACGGTGCTTCCCGTGCGGGCGCAGCAGCTCTCGGTGACGGTGGACACCGTGGCGTTGAACATTGTGGGAAAGGGACCTTACTTTTCTTCGATACATATTAGAAATGCGGTGAAGTATCACGATCACTACTATTTGGCTCTTCATTGCTTTGATGACCAGCGAGTGTTTGATACCATAGTTGTGGTTTCAGAAAATGGAAAGGACGTGAAATTTGCGGGAAAGCTAATGCTGGACTGGGATAAAAGTGCATTATGGCAGGGCACGTTTTTTGTCAATCATGACACTCTTTATAGGATTGAAAATGTTCTTGGTAACAATTCTTCTGGATATTTTTTTGATGAAGAATCCTGGTCATGGAAATATTTGTCGTATGTTGACAGAGCAGTGTATGAGGATGATGTTTTTGTGGTCAGGAAAGAGAACGTATATGGAAAGCGCTGGAAGTATATGTGTTTCACTGAAAAGCAAGGCAGTTTTTATATGGAGACCAAAAACGGGTGTCTGCAAATGGAACCTTATCATCGCCGATATATTGTCTATTATGATCCTGACAGAATTGTTCGGTTGGGTGACACCTATTATTTCCTCTATGGACGTGGGGTTGATACAGTCAATATGAGGCAACGACCCGGTCTGGAGTTGCGAAAAACGGCCTTCCCGGATGTAGTTTGGGTCGATAATGCAGAGGCGTTCCCATGGCACAACGGCTATTATACCTTGAACGACTCTGATGACGTGAAGCATCTAATCGGCTTGCAAAAAAAAGAGGGTTGGTGGATGAAAAGTGACACGACATACCATGATGCCTTTTGTCTTGGCGGCCAAATATATTTTATTGTTACTATAAAGAACCAAACGTATATCGCACAAATCATTGACAATCAACTTAAAGAATTACTCTTTTTGAAAGACTTGTATCCTGTAGATTATATTGACTATTATTATCGAGATTCTAAAAATAAATGTTTTGGACTATGTAAAAGAGACGGCATACAAGGTGTGATGACAGTGAACGACACCGGAATCCACATCCGTTATTTCACGGAATGAGGTATTAGACAACAGGGAAAAGGAAGATTCCTTTTCGCATCGATCCCCCCGAAAATCTTGCGAAATCTGATTTGAATAATTAACTAATCAAGACCGAATAGTTAAAATAATTTTTCCAATATCTTGATTGTCAAGGACTAAAAAATTTCACAAAACCCTTGACAAGGGTTCGTTTTCGTTGTATATTTGCAGACGGAAATATCATTTACTAATCATCAAAATAAAGTGTTATGACGAACATTATAGAAGTTGAAAACAAAATTATCACCCTCAGAGACCAGCAGGTGATATTGGACTCCGACGTGGCGGAACTGTACGGTGTACAGACAAAGGAAATCAACCAAGCGGTGAGGAACAATCCCGAGAAATTTCCGATAGGATATATTTGGGAACTGTCAACCGAAGAGACACAATCTTTAAGGTCAAAAATTTTGACCTTAAAGAATCTTGGTCGAGGACAACACTCAAAATATCCTCCCAAAGCCTTCACCGAGAAAGGCCTCTATATGTTGGCCACCATTCTGAAAAGTCCGCAGGCTGTGGAGACCACCATCGCTATCGTGGAGGCGTATGCGAAACTGAAGGAGCTCGTATGCGAAACTGAAGGAGCTTTCTCGGGTGATAACGCAAATTCCGCAGCAAGAGGAAAACTCCGCGGAGCAGAAGACGTTGCTGCAGCGCGGCGGTCAGTTGGTGGAAGACCTGCTGACGGATGTGATGCCGGTCCAGAGCAGCGAGACCTCCTTTGAGTTGAACTTGGCGATGTTCAAGTTCAAGCACACGGTGAAACGGGAGAATGACGAAGAAATCCGCGCGTTGAAGGAACGTTTGGAGGAATTGGAACGCAAGCAGGAGGCAAGCCGATAAAACCACCTCGCGATCTGCGGAGATTAATCCCCACAACCTGCAACGAAAAAAAATTTTCTCTGCGAGTGTTACCTTTTGCTATTTTTGCGTCATCATCATGAACAAGGCGAAAAAATGGAGAATGCAGCATTTTGGGAACGGATGTATGCGGCCAACATCGGACGGATGATCGGCACTTGCCACCGCTATGTCAATGACTTGGCGTTGGCGGAGGATCTGGCGCACGAGGCATTCCTCAAGGCGATGGAGCGCTCCGACACCTACCGCGCCACCGGCCGCTTCGAGGCCTGGTTGATGCGCATCACCGTGAACCACGCCATCCAGCACTTGCGACAAAGCATGGATACCGTGCCGATTGTGGAGGAGGAGACACCGGATGTCGCCCCCGAGGAGACATCCATTTGGGAGACGGACTTCACGCAGGAGGAACTGCTCGAAGCCGTGCAACAGCTGCCGGTTCCGCAACGCACCGTCTTTAACCTCTATGTCATTGACAACCAGTCGCATGCCTACATTGCCGACCTGCTGAACATCTCCATCGCCAGCTCCAAGGAGACACTCTACCGCGCCCGCAAACGGCTGCGGCAGCTGCTCACCCAAAAGGCTCAAGAGAAAGAAAAACGCAAAAAGGGAGTTTTTGTCATGATACTACTATTCTTATTACATCATTCCGAGGCCGCCCGCACCGACCAGATGTTCCGGAACGGGCTTTCCGAACTGACCTACGTGCCTGCGAAGCCGCTCACTACCACGCAGATACGGCAGGCAGCCGCGGAGGCACCATCCAGTCCGGGTGTCTTTGTGGCAACGCACCGCGCGGCATTAGCCACCGCGACCATCGCGGGGATTGTCGGCGGAGTCTGCCTCTGGCAGGTTTGTCGTACTGCGCTGGATAACAATCCGTTGCAAGAGCCTGTCGCACCCGCTGAATCACCAGTAAGCCTTCCAGCCGACACTATTACCGAGAACAGTTTGCAAGCAGAGCCCAGCTTGACAACCAAGC
>CACXUB010000184.1:0-1251 GCA_902770735.1 uncultured Bacteroidota bacterium
ATGGGAATAGCGGAAAACATTGTCGCTGAAGAAGTTGTATTTGTAAACCGCCTCGCCATAGCCGCCCACGGTGAGCGTGCCGAGCGATTTTCCTTTCGCCGGCTCCGATTCTTTGACGCTGGCGGTGTCGGCCTGTTGAGCCATAACTGTTTGAAAACCAAATATTAGCGCTATTGCCAAAGCAAATAGTATCTTTTTTCGCATAACCTACATTTTAATGTCGCAAAAGTGTAAAAACAGCACCGACGGAAGCATACCCAAAAATGGGGATAATGGTTCGGATGGATAATATGAAATGATGAGAGTCGGATTCTCTACTTTTTTTCGTATTTTTGCCGCCCGATTTTTTATAAAATTGCAATGTATTTAGACAACAACCTAAAGAAAAACTACACCCACGACAGTCTCAGCGCCTACGAAGCGCAGCGGCTCGCGCAGATTTACGCTTTCGGGCCGATGACGTTCCAGACGGCCAGACTGATGGTGAAATGGGGAATCTTCGAGATGTTAGAGACCCCGATGACCCCCGAAGAGGTGGCCGAGAAGGCCGGCATCTCCCTTTACGCCGCCAAATGCCTTCTGGAGTCGTCGCTGACGATGAACACCGTGACCGTCGATCCCGAGACCGGCCGTTACGCGCTTGCCAAGACCGGCTGGTTCCTGCAGCACGACGAATCCACCCGCGTAAACCTCGACTTCAACCACGACGTCAACTACCAGGGAATGTTCTATCTGGAGGAGGCGCTTCGCGAGGGAAAACCCGCCGGGCTCAAGTGCTTGGGCGACTGGCCGACGGTCTATGAAGGGCTTTCCACGCTGCCCGAGCAGGCGCAGAAGAGTTGGTTCGCGTTCGACCACTTCTACAGTGACGGCTCGTTCGAGCAGGCGCTGGAGTTGGTGTTCTCGCGTCCCACGCGCACGCTCATGGACGTGGGCGGCAACACCGGCCGCTGGGCGCTCCAATGCGTGAAACACAACCCCGACGTGGAGGTCACCATCGTCGATTTGCCGCAGCAGATCGGGATGATGAAGGAACAGACGGCAGGACAGCCCGGCGCCGACCGTATCCACGGATTTGCCGCCAACATGCTGGACGACAGCTGCCAACTGCCTTCAGAACCCGCTTTCGACGCCATCTGGATGAGCCAGTTCCTCGACTGTTTCAGCGAGCCGCAGATTCTGAGCATCCTGCGCCGTGCCGCCACCGCGATGACCTCCGGCACACGCCTCTACATCATGGAGACCTTCTGG
>CACXUB010000184.1:1273-4716 GCA_902770735.1 uncultured Bacteroidota bacterium
AACGTTTCGACACCGCGGCCCTCTGCCTCGCCCAAACCAGCCTCTACTTCACGGCCATCGCCAACGGCAACAGCAAGATGTACCACTCCGACGACCTCATACGCCTTGTCCGCGAGGCCGGACTGGAAGTCGAGGAAATTCACGACCTGCTCGGTCTGGGACACTCCGTGGTGGTGGCGAAGAAGCGGTGAAAAAGACGGCTCACGGCATTTTCCGTGTAACCGAAAAAAAATGTATCTTTGCGGCCGCTTTTGGGAAGGCTAAACCTCATGAGGCGAAAACCGTCCATTGCATCGTTTGAAATTATAAAAAAAAGTATAGAAATGAAAAAAATTATCACAATTGGAATGACTTTGGTGCTCGTTGGCATGGGTTTTTCCGCAAAATCACAAACTGAAATGACAAAACGACAGAAAGTTAGCTATGCTATCGGTGTCAATGTCGGTGGCGGTATGAGCCGTGACGGCATCGAACTGGATTACGAACAATTCGTGCAGGGTGTCAGAGATGCCTACGCCGGAACCAACAAGTTCACGGACGAGCAGATGCAGGAAATCTTCATGCAGCTCCAAGCTGATTTGCAAGCCAAACAGCAGGCAGAGCAGGCCAAGCAGAGAGAAGCCGTTCCCGGCGAAATCGCCAAGGGCGCGAAATTCCTCGAAGAGAACAAGAAGAACCCCGGTGTGAAGGAAACCGCTTCCGGCCTGCAGTACCTGGTGCTGCAAGAAGGCAAGGGTGAACATCCGACAGCCACCAGCAAGGTGACGGTCCATTACACTGGCAAACTCATCGACGGCACCGTCTTCGACTCCTCCGTGGAGCGCGGCGAGCCCATCACCTTCGGCCTCAACCAGGTGATCCCCGGCTGGACGGAAGGTCTGCAGCTGATGACCCCCGGTTCCAAATACCGTCTCTTCATCCCCTACAACCTCGGATACGGCGAGAACGGTGCAGGCGGCATGATCCCCGGCGGCGCCACCCTGATTTTCGACGTGGAACTGATTTCCTTCGAGTAATTCAGAATTCAGAATTAAAAATTTAAAATGTAGGGGCGAATAATTATTCGCCCCTATCGTTATATTAACCTTCTAACCTTCTAACCTTCTAACCTTTTAACCATTTAACATGAAACTAGAATCCCAAATCGCCACCGCGTTGCAAAACGCCTTGAAACACCTTTATAACATCGACATAGAGGCCGATCCCGCCCTCGTGCAGCCCACCCGCAAGGGGTTCACCGGCGACCTCACCGTGGTCGTCTTCCCGTGGGTGAAAGTCGCCCGCAAGTCGCCTGACGCGCTCGGTGCCGAAATCGGACAGCAACTGCTGGAGAACCTGGACTGTATCCAGGATTTCAACGTGGTGAAGGGGTATCTGAACCTGCAGATCAAAGAGTCGTTCTGGATGGATTTGTTGGAGCAAGAGTCCGACAATGAAGGTTATGGGTTGAATCCGACCCAAGAGGAAGCCCCCGTGCTCATCGAATACTCCTCACCGAACACCAACAAGCCGCTGCACCTCGGCCATATCCGCAACAACCTGCTCGGCCATTCCGTGTCGCAGATCCTCAAAGCGTGCGGCCACCCGGTGGTGCAGGTCAACTTGGTCAACGACCGCGGCATCCACATCTGCAAGTCGATGCTTGCGTGGCTGAAGTACGGCGACGGCGAGACCCCGGAAAGCTCCGGCATGAAGGGCGACCACCTCGTCGGAAAGTATTATGTCGTCTTCGACCAACACTATAAACAAGAACAGAAAGAACTTGTGGAGCAGGGTCTTACGGAAGACGAGGCAAAAGACAAAGCGCCCCTGATTTTGGAAGCCCGTGAGATGTTGCGCAAGTGGGAGGCGGGTGACCAAGAAGTCCGCGAGTTGTGGGCGAAGATGAACGGCTGGGTCTATGCCGGCTTCGACCAAACCTACGAACGGTTGGGCATCCATTTCGACAAAACGTATTATGAATCACAGACTTACCTGCTTGGCAAGAGTTTGGTGCAGGAAGGTCTGGACAAGGGTGCATTCTACAAACACGAGGATGGCTCCGTGCGCGTGGATCTCACCGACGAGGGCCTTGACGAGAAGGTGCTGCTGCGCAAAGACGGCACTTCCGTCTATATGACGCAGGACCTCGGCACCGCGCAGCTGCGTTATGAGGAGTTCCGCCCGCAGAAGATGATCTACGTGGTCGGCAACGAGCAGAACTACCACTTTGATGTCCTTAAGTTGGTGTTGTCCAAGAAGTTGGAGAAAACATTCGGCGACTTCATCTACCACCTCTCATACGGGATGGTGGAGCTGCCGTCGGGCAAGATGAAATCCCGCGAGGGCACGGTGGTCGATGCCGACGACCTCATGGACGACATGTACGCCGAGGCCAAGAGCAGCACCGAGGCGTTGGGCAAGTTCCAGTTCACCCCCGAGGAGGCCGACAAACTGTACGAGATGATCGGTCAGGGCGCCCTCAAGTACTTCATCCTCAAGGTGGATCCGGCCAAGAACATGCTCTTCAACCCGGCGGAATCCATCGACTTCAACGGCAACACGGCACCGTTCATCCAATACACGCACGCCCGTATCCGCTCGATGCTGCGCAAGGGCGCGGAAAACGGCATCGACCTGGCCGCCAAACTGCCGCAACTCTCCTTGAATGAGGAAGAAAAGACGTTGATCAATCTGCTGTACCAATACCCGAAGACAGTGCTGGCGGCGGGCGACAACTTCAGTCCGGCACTCATCGCCAACTACTGCTACGACCTGGCCAAGCAGTTCAACCATTTCTACCAGGACACCCCGATTTTCAAGGAGGAGGACGCGACGAAACGGCTGCTGCGCCTCAAGCTCTCCCGTTGGGTGTCACTCGTGCTGCGCAGCGGCATGAGACTGCTGGGGATTGAGGTGCCGGAGAAGATGTAAGACGGGATCGTTTTTTTATGCCGACATGTTGACGTGTTGATATGTCACCATGTCGACATAAACAACTCCTGATCTTACATGTTCCTTGTCCCGTTGCAATCTGGGTATCCGCTGCAGCTCCAGAACTCGTTTCCGGCGTTAAGGCCTCTCTTGGCAACGCGCTTAATCATGGGCTTGCCGCATTTAGGGCATTTCGGCGCATCAGCTTTGATGCTTTGCTCCGTGCGGTAGGCAAGCCGTTCTGCAGTCAGGGTCTCGGTGAAGCCACCTTCCTCCTTGAACGTGGTCAGCAAGTTCGCCAGCTGTTTGTTTAGCATCAGGATTAGTCGGTGGCAGAGGACAAGCAAGCAATTTGCCTCTACGATAGAATCCCCCGAATGAAGCCATCGGTCGAATTTCCGTTTCTGCGCCAAAATGTGGATGCTGCTCAGATGCTGCACATCATCTTTGTATGTGGGCCGGTCAAGCTGGACTGCTGTGACCGCCAAGTGTTCATCCGACTTCACCGACCACGGCACATTCTCCCCTAA
>CACXUB010000185.1 GCA_902770735.1 uncultured Bacteroidota bacterium
TTCCGCAAATGGCAACGCGTTGACAACCGCGCGAAACTAATTAAGAATTAAGAATTAAGAATTAAGAATTATGAATTATGAATTATGAATGGAGGATACGTACTTCACTACAATTCACTAATCACAATTCACTAATCACAATTCACAATTCACAATAACCCATAACCAATAACCATTACAAGATGGAATATTTCGTGGCGAAGACGTTTGCCGGGCTTGAGACCGAGCTTTTCAAGGAGTTGCATGCTTTGGGCGCGCAGAACTGTGAGAAGTTGAGTCGAGCCGTGGCTTTTGAGGGCGACCTGGCGATGTTGTACCGCGCCAACTATTTCTGTCGCACGGCGTTGCGCATCCTCTGGCGGCGCAAGCGGTTCACGTTCAAGAACAACCGCCAGTTTTACGACCAGATCTACGATTTCCCCGCCGAGGAGTGCCTTTCCCCGGACGGCACTCTGGCGGTGCACGCCACCATCGTCGATTCCATCTTCAACACGCCGCTCTACGCCTCCGTGCTCGCCAAGGACGCCATCTGCGACCGTTTCCGCGAGAAATACGACCGCCGTCCGTCCGTGGACAAGGAGTACCCCGACGTGCAGTTCCATCTCCATGTCTATAAGGACGAGGCGCAGCTTTTCATGGACAGTTCCGGCGAGTCGTTGCACAAGCGCGGTTATAAGGTGCGCAACCATCCCGCGCCGATCAACGAGGTGACGGCGGCCGCCATGATCCGGATGAGCGGCTGGAACGCCTCCTGCGACTTCATCGACCCGATGTGCGGTGGCGCGACGCTCCTCATCGAGGCGGCTATGCAGGCACTCAACATCCCGGCGGGCTTCTACCGTCGCGAGTACGGCTTCTACCAGTGGAAGAATTTCGACCGCGCGCTCTGGAAAAAGGTGCGTGACGAGGCTGACATCAAGGACGACGTGTCCGTCAACTTCTACGGTTCCGACATCGACGGGCGATTTCTCGACATCGCCCGCGCCAACGTGCAGAAAGCCCGTCTGCAGGACTTCATCATCCTTGAAAGGCAGGACATGCGCTATTCCAACCCGGAAAACCGTCCCTCCGTGGTGATGATGAATCCGCCGTACGGCGAGCGGCTTTCTGTGGACGACATCCAAAACCTCTACCGCGAAATCGGCGACACGCTCAAGAACCGTTACGCCGGGTGCAAGGCCTACATCATCAGTTCCGACAAGGATGCGCTGAAGAGGGTAGGGCTGAAGCCGTCGCGGAAATGGCCGATGCTGAACGGCTCGCTGGAATGCCTGTTCCAGGAATACGAGCTCTTCTCCGGCGACCGCAAGCAGTTCGTCACCCAAAAACATCATCGGGAATGAAACGCAACATCCTCATAATGCTGGCTTTGCTGGCTTTGACCCTCTGCGTCCGCGCGCAGGAGAAGTACAGCAACGAGTTTCTGTCGTTGGGATTGGGGGCTCGCGGTCTCGGCATGGCCAACACCATGTGCGCTTTGACCGATGACGTGACCTCGGCCTATTGGAATCCTGCCGGGCTGACCCGTATGGACAAGCGTTACCAGCTCGCGCTGATGCACGCCGAATATTTCGCGGGCATCGCCAAATACGACTACGGCGGCCTCGGCTTCAAAATCGACTCCAACCAGTCTGTCGCGTTCTCCTACATCCGTTTCGGGGTGGACAATATCATGAACACCACGCAATTGATTGATGACCAGGGAAATGTGGATTACGATCGGATCACCTATTTCTCGGCGGCCGACAACGCGTTCCTGCTGAGTTACGCGTATGCGTTTCCGCAGGTACCGGGGTTGTCGGTGGGTGCGAACGCGAAAATCGTGCACCGCAAGATCGGGAAATTCGCCCGTTCGTGGGGCTTCGGGCTCGACTTCGGGCTGATGTACCACCGCAAGGGCTGGCAGGCGGGCGCGATGCTGCGCGACGGCACCTCCACGTTCAACGCGTGGCGGTATTCGCTCACCGACGATGTCATCGCCGTGTTCGAGGAGACCGGCAACGAGATCCCGAAGAACGACCTCGAGCTGACCGTGCCGGCGTTGCTGTTGGGCGGCGGCAAGACGGTCCATTTCGGCAAGGGCTTCCACGGCACGTTTGCCCTGGGGTTGGACTGCACCTTCGATGGAAAGCGCAATTCGCTGATCAAAAGCAATTTCATGAGCATGGACCCGCATTTCGGCATGGAGTTCGACTACAAGAAAATCGTGGCCTTGCGCGCCGGCATCGGCAATTTCCAGCGGGAACCCGACTACGACGGCAAGATGAAGACCACCCTCCAGATCAATTTCGGAATAGGGTTGTGTATAAAGAATATTGTATCCATCGATTACGCCTTCACCGACCTGGGCAACCTGTCCATCGCCCAGTATTCTCATATTGTATCATTGAAAGTTGCCATCGATAAATTCAAAAAATAACATCATGCAAGACAATCAAAAAACCATTACCATTCAAAAATTTCCATTTTCGGAATCCCAGTTCAAGCAACGGGTCGCATCCGATTCCACGTTCACGTACTCGTCCGAGGAAGAACTGGAAATGTGCCGTACGATCCTGGGTTGCATCGACCTGACGACCTTGGAGGGTTCCGACAACCGCGAAAAGATCGACAAACTTTGCGAGACGGCCATCTCCTTCCGCGACGAGGGGAAACAGATCCCGTCCACGGCTTCGGTGTGCGTCTATCCGCCGTTCGTGCGCCAGGCGAAGGAGAAGCTTGCGGGTACGGGCATCTGTGTGGCGTCCGTGGCCGGTGCGTTCCCGTCCGGACAGCTGCCCCTCCAGCTGAAAGTCTCGGAAGTCTTGTACGCCGTAGCCGAGGGTGCCGACGAGATCGACATGGTGATCTCGCGCGGGACGTTCCTCGAAGGCCGTTACCAGCAGGTGTTCGACGAAATCTCCTCCATCCGCAGGGCGTGTCCGGATCAGAAGCTGAAGGTGATCCTCGAGACCGGCGAGTTGCAGACCCCGCAGAATATTTTCCGGGCTTCGCAGCTGGCCATCCATGCCGGCGCCGACTTCCTGAAGACCTCCACGGGCAAGATCGCCGTCAACGCCACCCCGGAGGCTTTCTGGGTGATGATGCTGGCCATCAAACAGCATTTCCAGAACACAGGCAAAAAGGTGGGGATAAAAGTGGCCGGAGGCGTCTCGGAATTGCAGCAAGCGTACACATATTTGCGAATTTGGAAGCGTAATATGGGTCGTGAGTGGGTGAATCCCGACCTCTTCAGGGTGGGCACAAGCCGCCTCGCCACAAAGGTTTTTGCGAAAATTCAAGAAAAATTTCTATAAGTGTTGGATTATAAAGAAATTATTGTATTTTTGCAGCCCGAAATTTTTTAGTGTCTAACTTATAAAAAATTAAAATTATGA
>CACXUB010000186.1 GCA_902770735.1 uncultured Bacteroidota bacterium
TAAATATTGTATTGATAATAATGCATTATTTAATAAATAAAATGGATTCATGATTTATAAAAGTGAAAATTAAATTTTCATATTCATAAGATACATTTTTTTAATAATATTTCTTAATATTAATCTTTATTGTTTCTTATTTAATATTTAACTAATATTATTTAATTTTTTTTTGCGACTTCAACAGCTTCATTAATAGCTTCTGGTTTATTTCCAGTGAATTCATGAACTTTTTCTCCGTTCTTGAAGAGAATTACAAAAGGAATTCCTTGAACTCCAACAGTTTCGGGAAGAGGGCAGGGGTGATGCAGGTGATGATGTCGTAAATTATGGAGGGTTCGTTCACGATCATGCGGATGGCTTCCACTGCGCGCCGGAAACTGTCGGGATGCCCGCGCAAGGCGTTGTGCTCCGACTCGAAGCCGTCCAAACTGACCGAGATGGAGTGCAACCCGGCCCGGAGCAGCCCGTCGAAGCGTTCGCGGTTGAGCAGCATGCCGTTGGTGACCAGTCCCCATGGATAACCGCGCTTGTAGAGTTCGATGCCGCAAGTCTCCAAGTCGGGGCGCATCAGCGGTTCCCCGCCGGAAATGATGACCATCACGCGATGCGGGTCCACGTGCGGGGTGATCTGCGTGTCCACCACCTTCAGAAAATCATCCAACGGCATGTCGGGGGCTGTCTCCTGTGCCGTGCAGTCGCTGCCGCAGTGCCGGCAGTTGAGACAACATCGCAGGGTGGATTCCCAGAAGAGTTGGCGCAGCTCGTGGTCGCGGACCTCCAATCGCCCGTATTTGGCGAACAGGTTCAGTGCAAGACGTTTACGGAATCCTATCTTCATTCCTCCACGCATTCTTCTACGAAATCCTCGTCCCGCATTGCCTGTCCGGAGGGCATCTCCGAAAGATAATCATCCGTTGTCTCTTTTTCTTCGAAAGTGGCGACACGCGTGCCGTAATAGCATTGGTAATCTTCGTTTCGGTCACATGATATGGCGGCGAATCCCAATAATGCCAAAAGCAATGCCAATAACTTTCTCATAGCCTTATAGTTTGGTGTGTTCTTTGGGGGACTTCTATTTTTTACTTCTTCGCGTTGGCGCCGACCTTGGTGCGAAGTCCGTTAAACATCAAGATAAGCAAACAACGCTGCAAAATTAATTCTTTTTATCTTTTATAGGATGAAAAAAATCCAAAAGGTTACAGTTTGTTGATATATTTTTTTTGTTTTTATTCGTTTAACTATTTGAGTTTTAGCTGGTTACATTGTTTTATAAAGAATTTAATATGTTTGACAGTCCCCGCTTCACAACACCGTGATTGTGCCTTTCTTGGTGAACATTTTTCCGAACGGATTCGTATAATAAATCACATACTGATACACATTGTCGTGGAACGTCTTCCCTTTGTATTCCCCATTCCACCGGAAACCTTTGTCCGTGGAGTAGAACACCATTTCGCCCCATCGGTTGAAGATCATAATCTCAAAGTCGGTAATTTGGTTTTGTATTATCTCGGGAAGTGAAAAAACATCGTTCAAACCGTCGGATTTTGACGGGGTGATGGCGTTGGGGAGATATATGGCGATGTCCGCCACGGCCACTTGTATGGAGACATGGATAACACTGTCGCAGCCAAACTCGCTTTGTCACCGCCTTCCAGCTGACTTTCGTGCAGGAAAATCCCGTGGCGGTCATAAGATGTTCCTTCGGGGATGGTCTCTGTGAAATGCAGGTCATACTCGGGATGCACCCGCAGTTTCAACACGATCACGCTGTCGCAGTCATCCACTTGGAACACACGGCTGAAATAGAATGTGCCCGCCGTCTCGGTTTCCGTTGCTGGAATGTCAAAGTTCTCGTCGGAATAGGTTTCTCGAACGCAAATGTCCGCTGTGAGCGTATCTTTAGGAATCTGACAGGGGTTAACGTGAAATGCAAGTGTATTGTCGGTGGTGTCGCATTCCGACTGAAGCCCTCCGTTCTGCGCTATGCCCTGACGGTCCTCATTGACCACCAAAATGATGGAATCCAAATCTGGATATGCGCTGTGCTGATTTAAATAGTCCTCTGTGAATGTCATTGTGCAAGAAACACACTCTCCTGGTTCGATAGGACTGTTGTATGGAGAACCTCCAAGATATACACTGCCGTACTCATCGGCATAAAAAGAACAAGGTATGGGTGGGAACAAGGTCTGGCCACCCGTATTGCACAATTGATAGGTCAACGTATATACTTCATCCTCGTAGGTGATGTCTCCCATGACCGCTGTGGCATTGGCCAAAGCCATGAACGGCCTACCATACTGATCCAACGTGGTGGCTTGCTGCAGAAAATTGTTGAACGGGCGGCGCACCACCCCGTCCGGATCCGTAAACTCAGTAGCATTGTTAAACACCGTCGAAGGTACCGTCAGATCCTTGTTAATGTTGGTGACATTGTACAAGTATTGGTTCCACACCGGTCGCGCCGGCGCCCAAGGTTGTCCCGACGACTTGAGGATGTTCAACTTTGAGCTGCCCACGGAAACGATTTCCGCCGACCCGTCAGCATCGACATCGGCAATGACGGGATACTGCATGATGGTGGTTTCCGAATAGGAGAACGTGTTCAACACGTACATCGGCACGGTATCGTTGTGGGTGAGGTGGCTCTTGCCGCTGCCGTTCACTATCTTCAATGTGGATTGGTCGCAGATGATCAGTTCCAGCAAACCGTCCTGATTGAAATCGAAAGCCGTGAAACTGTTCGAGAAGGTGTCTTCATCGGGGATCATATCCCACATCAGAGAAAACGACTGTGTGCCCGGGTTATACTTGTATGCCTGTATTTGCCGATTCGTCGCCGCCCCGCACTGCAGCACCATCTCCAACATGCCGTCATTGTCGATGTCCGCTATCAAGGGTATGCTTTTTCCCGAACGGATTATATTGATATTGAGCGGATTGCCAACCTGTCCATTGTGTACGTCCCACACATAGCAGTATACTGCACCTGATTGCCCCTCTGTGTTCTTGATGGTGATGAGGACATCAAGGTAGCCGTCCATATTGAAATCGGCCACCTGCACATTGCCGTCAACGGGTGTGCCTCCCGGCGGCGTGATCTGCTGCGTCAACGTGATGGTGTTGCCTGCCGTCCCGTTCAGGTTGGTGATGGAGACATCGTAGATTTCGTTTCCCAGTATCAGCTCCGGACGGCTGTCTCCACATACGTCGGCGGCAAATGGAGATGACAATTTCCTGTGAGTGAACTGGGTGTAGTGCGCATACGACGCCCCGGTGTTCGTGGTAGCCGCCTCCGCCAACAAATGGCCGGTTTCGGCGTTATAAACCTTGTTGCGCACATATACCTCCGGATGCCCGTCCCCGTTGAAGTCCACGAAACTCACATTCGCGGCGTAGTTGTTCGTCCCCGAAGTGTAGTCCGCATCTGACACCCAATAGGGCGTGTTAGGATTTGCCGAAGTGATGTCGTAGGCCCGCAAACGATTGTCGCAGCTCGCCACCACTATAAGCCCTTTGCCGTCGGAAGTCTGGACCAGCCCGTATGATGCCGCATCATATTCTGAAACAGGCGAATCCATCGTCACCGTCGCCTTCAGTTGGTGCGTCACACCGTCGAAAACCAGCATTTCATAGCCCACGTTGCCGTTATACCCGTCGTTCATATAATGCGACTGCCCGGCAAGCGAAAAACAGACTATCTCCGGATGGCCGTCCCCGTCTAAATCCCCTACAAGCGGGATGTTCAGATTGGAAACAATGGTGTTTGACGACCACGCGTTGGTCACGCCCCAACTCATCGCCTCAACCTCTGCGGAGCAGTCCGAAGAAACTATGTTGTCGGGCAAATTCTGCGCCAAAGCCGGATGCGCCAACACCACTCCCGCTAACGCCACAAGCACACTATGTACTCGTTTCCACATCCTCTTTTGTTCTTTTTAATCCCCATATTAAACGGGAAAAAACATCTATCCGCGAAAGTCGTAGGGACATTCTCCTCCTGCAGGATATTCACCATCTTATTAAAATATACGGTGCCTACAATCCCACAGACGACGAAAATCCCGAAAATTACATAGATCATTCTTAATTCTTAATTCTTAATTCTTAATTCTTAATTCTTAATTCTTAATTCTTAATTCTTAATCGCTCCCGCCACCACCTCCGCGATATCTTTCACATTCGCCTCCGTGCCGTGCCGGAAGGCTTTCTTGCACATCGGGCAGGCGGTGACCACCACGTCGGGGTTCGGCTCGGTGAGGATTTGCAGGGACTTGTCGCGGATCTTCGTCTGCTGGTCGAGGGAGAGCACCGTGTTGCCGAGGTTCATGCCGCAGCAGACGCTGTTTTCCTTCTCTGCGGAGATCTGTTTCAGCTGACCGACGGCCTTCAGCACTTCGCGGGGCTGCTTGTAGATGCCGCAGCCGCGTCCGAGGTCGCACGGGTCGTGGTAAGTGAACGTTGTATCCATCTGTTTCACAGGAAGTTTGCCGGACTTGATCAGCATGTCGAGGTACTCGGTGTGGTGATAGATGGGGATGTTGAGGTTGTATTCGTGCTTGAAGGTGTTGTAGCAGATGGGGCAGGAGGTGATGAGAGCGGTGGGGTGTGAAGCGGTGATGAGTTCGCTGACTTTGCGGCGCAGGTCGGCGGCCTGTTTGTTGAAGCCTTGCTGCAGGAGCGGACGGCCGCAGCAGATGGCCCGGTCGCCGTCCAGATGCCAGTATTTGATCCCGGCGGCCTCGAAGATGGTCTTCATCGCTTCGGAGATGGTCGGGGTGAGCTGGGTCATGCAGCCGCCGAAATAGGCCACGCGCCCGATGGCGTTGAATCCCTTCACGGTGTCCAGGTAGCGGTAGTTGTCGGCCATGTCGGTGTCGCCCTTGTCGCGGGAGATGCGGCGGATGCTCATCAGGTCGATGTCCACGGGGCAGTCCTCGGCGCACTGGTGGCAC
>CACXUB010000187.1:0-3340 GCA_902770735.1 uncultured Bacteroidota bacterium
CTTCCGTTCCAACTGCTAACTACTAACTGCTAACTACTAACTAACTATATTCCGTATTTTTTCATCTTGTTATACAACGTCTGCCTTGTAATCCCCAGCGTGGCGGCCACGGCGGTGAGGTTGCCGGCGCATTTGGCGATGCACTTGCGGATCATCTCGGCCTCCATCTCGTCCAAGGTGGTGACTTCCTGCGCATTATCCTTCTGTATCGGGGTCGTGAGCTTGAAGTCCTGTTCCTGCAGCTCGGGGCCGTCGCAGACGATGACCGCATGCTCGACGGCGTGCTCTAACTCACGGATGTTACCGTACCACGGGTGTCCCATCAGCTTGAGGGCGGCTGAGGAGCTCAACCTCAGCGCAGGTTTGCGGTACTTCTCCGCGAAAACCGTCAGGAAACGTTCCGCGAAGGGCAAGATGTCCTCGCGGCGGTCGCGGAGGGGCGGGATTTCCAGATGGATGGTGTTGACGCGGTAGTAGAGGTCCTCACGGAACTCGCCGCGCAGCACCTTCTCGTTGAGTTTCTGGTTGGTGGCGCAGACGAGCCGGAAATCGACGGGGAGGGCTTTGTTGCTGCCCACCCGCGTGACCGTGCGCTGCTGAATGACCGTCAACAGCTTGGCCTGCTGCGGGAAGGCGAGGTTGCCGATCTCGTCGAGGAAAAGGGTACCGCCGTCGGCCTCCTCGATCTTGCCTGCACGGTCGCTTTTCGCGTCCGTGAAGGCGCCTTTCACGTGCCCGAACAGCTCGCTCTCGAAAAGGGTTTCGGTGAGCGCACCCAAATCAACGGTCATAAACGGTTTGTCGTTACGGGTGGACAGACGATGTATCTCTTTGGCCAACAATGTTTTGCCCGTACCGTTCTCGCCCGTGATGAGGATGGCGGCGTCCGTGGGGGCGATTTTCTCCACCATAAGTCGCAGTTCCTGCATCGCCGGACTGTCGCTCCAGAAGAGCGGGCTGTCCGGCGTGGCAGAGCGTTTCGCGGTCTCCTTTTCGGGAGTGCAGGCACGAGTGAGGGTCGCGATGAGGCGGTCGTTGTCCCACGGCTTCACCACGAAGTCGGCAGCACCCTCCCTCATGCCCGCCACCGCCAGCTCGATGTCGGCGTAGGCGGTGAAGAGCACCACGGGGAGCTGCGGGTAGAGCCGCTTGATTTCGCGAAGCCAAAAAAGGCCTTCGTTGCCGGTGTTGAGTCCGGCGGAGAAGTTCATGTCGAGCAGCACGACATCGGGGCGGCACTGCTCGATCTGCCGCAGCAGGGTGTTGGGCGACGGCAGCGCGACCACCTGCCGGAACTCGCGCTCCAGCAGCAACTTCAGCGCCGCGAGGACGTTGCGGTTGTCATCGACGATGAGGATGGTGTTGAGCATCTTAAATGGTTATTGGTTATAATCAGAGTTATCAGTTAGCAGTTAGTAGTTAGTAGTTAGCAGTTGGGACGGAAGAGCCTCAATTCCCCCCTTCAGGGGGGATGCCCGCAGGGCAGGGGGGTAAACTACTTCCTTAAGCAGCCCCGACAGGGGCAAGAGCTTGGTAGAGCACGAAAGTTCGACGTCAAATATCGCGCCAAAAATAGGAAATATTTCCATACCAGCGGGTTATCGCGGGAGGAAAAATAGTGCGGTGTCCAAATATGAGACGGCAGTGTCTAAAAAGTTGACAGATTTTCCTCCTACATTTTGAGAATTTTGCGGAATCCGCCAAAATAAATTTTGAGGATTTTGTGGTTTTTGGCGGAAAAAAATTTGAGGAAAAGAAAAAAACGTTATTTTTGCGGGGTCAAAAACAACGAGTTATGTCACAACGACGGCAACCCTTCCTTGAGAAACTTCCTTAAGGAAAGGTGAGTGATTCCGTTCTCGTCTCTTGTGGTCAACAACGGCGTCGCACTGATGACGAATTTCGGGTGATTGTCGCGGATCCTTTCCAAAGGACCGAATTCCCGCTTGCGGGTGGACTCATCAGCAATGATATAGCTCGCTTGAATGTAAACGGTCTTGCCAGGCATGGTGCAGACGAAATCAACTTCTCCCGCATTCAGCACTCCCACCTTCACGTCGTAGCCGAGAAAGCGCAGATGCTTGTAAATGGCATTCTCAATCACTTTTTCAATATAGGAATCCATGCCACCCTCCGCCTTGAGATTACGAAGCCCCAAATCGTCCCAATAGACTTTTTCGTTGGACTCGAATATTTTCTTGCCGTGAATGTCGTAACGAGGCACGGTATCTATCAGGTATGCTTCGTTGTAGAACCCCCGATAGAGTAGGACAAGGTTGGCCGACACGTTCTCATGTTGCGACTTCATGTATTTGGCAATGCTGTTGGCCGAGGTGAGTTTGCCAGTGGTATCGGCATAAAAAGCGATAAGGTTGTTCAGAAAGGGGATATTGCGGATGTCGTGCCGTTCAATGATGTCCTTGAGCATGATTGTGTTGAAAACACTGGTGAGGTAGGCCCACACCTGCTCGTCACTGTCAAGACCCACTTTCCTGAGACCGGGAAGACCGCCATAGGTCAGATAAGTCATGAGGGTTTCGTCGCTGTCGGGAAGATTGTGGAATTCCAGAAACTCGGAATAGGTGAGCGGATGGATGCGCACTTCCACATGTCGTCCGGCAATCAAGGTGGCCAACTCGCCGGAAAGCATTTTGGAGTTGCTGCCGGTGATGATGACATCCGTATTATCTTCTGAGTACCAGTTGCAAACGCTCTCTTCAAAGTGTTCAATTTCCTGCGCTTCATCGATGAGAATAACATTGTGCTTTCCCGGGACAAAGCGGGTCTCAATCCAGTTGTCCAGGTCATCTTTGGTTTTGATGTCCTTGAATGCCTTCTTTTCCTTGTCTATGAAAATGATATTGACATCCGGCTCTTCCTCGTGACGCTGCACAAAGTCTTTGAGAACAAAGCTTTTGCCGACACGACGCGAGCCAACCAAAGCGATGATATTGCCTTTGCCTATCCACGAATCCACAATTTCCGCATAGTGTTTTCTTGTAAGTACTTCCATTTTCCTTTGTATTATAACCGCGGCAAAGATAGTGTTTTTTTATTGTTCATAGACAATAAAAACAGAAAAATGTAATTTTTGTTGTTTATAGACAATAAAAATCGCCATTTAGATTAAAGGAAAGTGCGCTACTATGTTGTCGTGGGTACCGAGTTCCCCACCAAAGATGGCCATAGTGCCGGCAAAAACACGGAAATCAATTTCACGACGGGGAAATAGGAAATGCGTATTTTTAGTCTTTTATGCAACGGACGGAAAACCCCATTGATTTTTCAGCAGAATCACTCTCCGTATCTTCATGGTTATACTCTATCAGCCGGATACGGG
>CACXUB010000187.1:3398-8559 GCA_902770735.1 uncultured Bacteroidota bacterium
CCAGAAGGCATAATGGAAAAACCTGTTTGGTTATTATTGCTCGGATTATAGCCTGGAGAACAAGTGGTTTGGCTGTTTTGCCAGCCCGATTGGGAAGCGATATGCACTGCTATGTCCTCTATATCATCGTACTGGCAAGGGTATAAGTTGAAGGATACGAATTGTTCGAGGGTGTCCCATTCTGCATCGGAGGGCACATGCCAACCTGTCGGACAAATTCCTTGCACACCGCTCGGAACGTCATTTGACGGCAAACTCCCATGCATGACGGCCGCCCAGTTGTAAAGATAGCCGTGTGTAGCCAATTCGCTGCTGTCATCGTTGGGCGCATATCGGTAAGCGGTGTCGTAACTGCTGTTGGTTCCCGTCAGAATCTCGTCCCCATTTGAATAGTGCGTCGTTCGCAAGTTTTCTCTCATCCAGCATTGTGTCCCGATTTGAACAGTGTTGTAAGTATTACCATCATAGTCTGTCAGGGAAGGTGTTGATGAACAGGGTTGTGCAAGTGAAGGCATCGAGATGGTGGTGAATGACACTTCATTGCCGTATGCAGTTCCTATCTGGTTGGTCGCGTATGCCCGGACATAATAGGTGGTGTTGGGCATGAGGTTTATAAGAGGCCTTCTGAAATATCCTGTTCCGCTCCCCCATTCTGCGTGTGCGTCAGAGAGTGTTGGATTATGAGACGTTGACCAGCAAAAACCTCTGGGTGTCCATAAATTTCCATCGTTAAGCACTTCACCTTCACAAAAGGCCATAACACCAGTTATTTCCGTCACTGAACCAGTGGTTACCGTGGGGAGAAAACCAAGCCAAAAGTACATTTGAGGACCATAAACAGTGGCATTTGTCGTTGTGGCGTATGCTCTCACATAATATTTCTGTCCGGGTTGGAGATTTCCCAAAGTAAATTGGAAATCTCCAGTGTCAACCCCGCTGACACCGTGATTACCCGATATTTCAGGGAATGGGGATTCGCTCCAGCAAAAACCTGTCGCGGTTAATGCGCCTGCCCCATTGTGGGTGACATGACTCTGCAAGACTACGGTTGAATCCGAAATCACAGTACAATTGGTTTCAGACACAGCAGTTCCACTTCCCGACGTACTTCCCAAGACACATCTAACAGAATATCCGTCATAGAAACTTCCTGGATAGGAACTCACTTCGTCATCAAAGGAGAAAAAGACCCAACGGGACATGAAAGATGATGATATTTCGAAAGAAGTTGATGCAAAGTGTGCTGACATTCCAATGGCAGTGCCTGACAAACCGGCAGGAAGAGCACTGAATCCCGTACTGTTATTGTTTGTCACTCCATATCCAGGGTGGCAATTGTTGTCGGAGTATGGATTCCATCCGTAATTTGCAGATAGCGCTTTTGCCGTGAAGTAGTCACATCCACAGCAGTTGTATTCCCCATGGCTCCATACATAGTTAATGAGTTGAGTCCATTCCGACCCGCTTGGCGTATGCCACCCATCAGGGCACAATCCCTGTACTTCACTCGGATTTGTTGAGCTGTGGCCAGAACCATGCATGACTGCAATCCAGTTGTACAATAGTCCGTATTCATTAACCAATGACGAGTTGCTTTGTGGATAATAGTAGAAAACATCGTCAGATGTAAGCTCTGTTCCCTGTTTGACGGCATATCCGTTGGCGTAATGTTTGGTGCGTAGATTCTCTCTCATCCAGCACTGTTCCCCTATCTGCACAGTGTTGTAGATATTCCCGTCCACATCCGTGACGAAGGGGATTCCAGGACAATGGTTGGCAAAAGCAGAAGTGTCTGGCAGTGAAAATGTCAGCAAAAACAAATCATCGCCCATGACCGCCTGCTGTAGGGTATCACTACTGAACTGAACATTCTGGAAAACCGTTCTTGCGGTGAATCGCATTTCATCCCCGATAGCGAAAGGTTGATCGGAATTTCCTTTCCATGACTTAAGTGAATAGGTCACACCCGCACCTTCCCCTAAATATTCTATGCTGTTTTTCCCTGATTCTCCAACATTCAACATCTTGATGCAAGTCGTTTCATTTCCGGCTTTCACGCAAAGCTGGTAACAGCCCGAGCCGTTCACCCACACTTTGAAACGATGAGTGCCAGAGGAAAGGGTCAGGCTCTTATGAAGGATTTGTTTGCCAAAAACGCTGAAAACCGCAACCTCAACATTCTCATTTTCAGTTAAAAACAACGAAAAAGCCGTTGTTCCGTGGAATGGGTTCGGGATATTGTTTGACAGCGAAAAAGCCGTATTGGCCGTATGGTCATCTATTCCAACCCCCGACAGGTTGAGTACTGTGTCAGGATAGAACAGCGTGTCCGACCAATTACGGGTGATGTTTTCAATGATGATAAAACTGGGTTGGACGTAACTCCCGTGGGTGTCTTTCCCTGAAAAACGCAATGTTGTCTGAGCGTTTGTAATGATACTGACCGTCACGAAAGTAATCAAAGCAATGAATCGGCCAAAAAACGAAAAGGAGCCTTTTACCATAATTATCAAGGGGACTTCTAATTTTGTCATTACCGCGCCACACCTCTATACCTTGCGAAGTCCGTAGAACAAGATCTAAAGGCATGACGTTACAAAATCTGCAACTTTACCTATACGTATAACACCGAAAAGTCAAAAGGTTGCAGTATGTTGATTTTTTTTTACTGTTTTGAATTGTAAGACGGCGTCGGCGGCCGTTTTTGAATCAGCTATTGGGCGCGTTTGAGCGTGTAGCGGTGTATTTGCTCCCAGTGGTGACAGAGGTTAGAAATTGGACAGCGGCTGGTTACTGCCGCACCAATTGCTCGCAGAAGGCCCCCAGTTCCTCCTTCGATGAACGTTCCTTCATGATGAAGAAACCACCGGTGCTTATTCCACATTTGATTTCCCACTCCTGAATCTGGTTGCCGTTCAGGTAAAGTGCGGCATGGTGGCCCTTTATCTCGCTGGTGAATCGATACCATTGCAGACTCGCCTCAGGGGTCAACGTCACGTTGATTTGCACCATGTCGGGGTCACTTTTCTTGCTTGGCACCGTCACTTCCACATGTTGCACCATAGGCTTGCCACCCAAAACTTCCGAACTGATGGCCAACGTGTCGGCATCCACGTCCCAAATTTCCAGTTTCTCTTCCGTTACAAAGTTGTCCGTTCCCCGCTCGTATTCCAGCACATAATCCGAAAAACGCCACTCAGGAGGTGTTTTGATGTATTTGGCCACAATGAGACAAGCCCAAATATCGAAACCGACAAACACGACAATCATAGCGAAACGGAACCACTTTTGCTTCCTGTTGAGGTCCGTTTTCTTGTTTGTCGGGTTTTCTGTCAACCAAAAGGGAGAAGTGTTTCTTGTACGTTCGAGCATGGTTGGAAAGTGTCAGCAAATCGCTGTTTTCCGAAGACTTGGTATGAATGTTCCGTGTTATCCATAATTCCAAGGCAAAGCAAACCGCACAGTAGGATAGCCAGAACAGACTTAACGAAAGGTTATTGCCTTGAAAGCATTTGATGAACAATATGCCGATAATGGCGGCTAAAGGGTAAAGGATGAATTGTGTCCAACGATACCGCTTGTAAAAATCGGTACTGTGACGTATGGACGACTTCATCAGCTGGTCGTTGACGATTTCCTGTTGGTCGAACTGCTCTTTTAGCGTTTCGTATTGGGCCTTCAGCTGGTCCAATTCGGAAAGATTATGGTTGTTCTGATTTTCCATGATGATCTCCTTTCATTCTTTTGTTGACATTTTCACCAGTTTGTCCTTAATGCGCATCAGCCTGACACCCACATTGTTGGGCGTGATACCGATGATGGCGCCGATTTCGTCGTAGCTGACCCCTTCCAGCCAAAGCAGTATCAAGCTTCGGTCGATGAGGTCGAGGCGCGAGATACGGTCGTAAAGTTCCCGGATCTGATGTGTCGAAGGGTCGTCGGCCTCGTAAGGGTCGATATCGACGGTCAGCGGCACCGTTTCGATGCGCCGGCGTTCCTTCTTGTCCTGGTTGATGGCGGTGTTGAGCGACACACGGTAGATCCATGTTTTGGCGTCGCTGCGACCCTCGTAGGTGTCGTAACCTTTCCAAAGCCGGATGAGGATCTCCTGGAAGAGGTCGTCCACCTCAGCTTTGTCGTGCGAAAACATGTAGCACACCGTGTAGATGGTCCGCTTGTGCTGCCGCACCAACTGTTCAAACTGATATTCTTTGTCGTTGTTCATAATACATTACTTTCGTTGCAACGTTCATCATGTTAGACAACAAAAGAATGGGAATTATTACATGGGGATATTTTTTTTGTTACAGCTACCTGCAGGTGCGTAATCTTAGTGACTACGGCACTACCGTCTCAGGAGACATGACATATCGGATGCGGGTAACGGTCGGCGGCCGTTTTTGAATCAGCTATTGGGCGCGTTTGAGCGTGTAGCGGTGTATTTGCTCCCAGTGGTGATGGCCATACTGCTCACCTCCGTTGTTGGCATATTCCTCGATGATAACGATCAGGTGCTTCATCATGCCCGCTTTCCGGTTGAAATCGTAGATCGTACGGCAGCGGCTGTCGTAGAGGGCCGCATAGCGGCGGTCTACTTCGGCGTTGAGGTCCTCGAGCAGGGCCATTTCCTCGCCGGGGTCGGACGAGATCTGGCAGTAGGGAATGGGGTCGTAGCGGTCGAATTCACTGCGTCTCTGCCCGCAGAGATAGATTTCGATCTCCTCCGGGGCATGGGAGAGCAGCAGGCTGATGATGATTCCATGCAAAAAAGCGGTTCGCCCGGCGCCTGCGACGAGCAGGTGGGGTGTCCGCGAAAGGTCGGCAAAATAGCTCTGTCGGTAAATATCCATTCCGATGGCGACAGGGATCGCCTGGGGGAGGCTCTGTACCTCATCAAACTCATTGTCCAGCAGGATATCGCCCAGATAGACCTGATCTGTCTGCCAGGGAACATCGATATAGATGTGTCCGTCTGCCCGATATACCTGGATGTCGCTGCGGTTGAAGATCGCCTTGTAGGTGGGCAGCAGACTCACGATCCGGTCTGCACTGCGTCTGTCGTCGGGGATGATCCCGAACCGGGTCAGGGTAGGCCCCTGCAGCTGAGTATCCAGGAGGCCGTCGACACCGTTTTCCGCCCACAGATCAAACAGCTCATCTG
>CACXUB010000188.1 GCA_902770735.1 uncultured Bacteroidota bacterium
GCGACACGCCGCTCATCAACCTGTTCTGGGACTATGAAACCATCGGCGAGCACTACACCGCCGACACCGGCATCTTCGACTTCTTCAAATCGTTGGTCAACGCGCTGGGCAATCACGAGAACTACGAGTTCATGACTCCTTCGGAGGCTGTCAACTTGGAGTTGAGTCCTGCCACGATGCACGCTCCATGGCCCATTTCCTGCTCCGGCGAAGAGAAGGACACCAACGAATGGCTCGGCAACGAACTCCAGCAGGAGGCCTTCAACCAGCTGTTCAAACTGGAACCGCTCTACCAGAAGTCCGACAACTTAGAAGCCAAGCTGAGCTGGCTGCGCCTGCAGGCCGCCGACCACTTCAACTTCATGAGTTCCAAATGGTTCGGCCACCGCTTCGTGAAACGTAACTTCGAGGTCTATTCCTCCCCGTACCAGGCGTTCATCAACTACATGAACGTGCTGAACGACGTGAAAATCCAATTGGAAGGTTAAAGAGTTGAGACTTGAGACTTGAGACTTGAGACTTGAGACTTGAGATTTGAGATTTGAGACTTAAGATTGTTACGAAGATTATTTCAATAAGGGCTGCAAGCCCGATACGTGTCAACCCAGGGTGAGCCTCAGCGAGCCCTGGGATTTTAACACCAGAACAATGCTATTAAACGACTTACAGCAATACCAAATCTACCTCGCCTCGAAATCCCCTCGCCGGAAAGAGCTGCTGGCGGGCATGGGTGTGGACTTCGAGGTGATGACGACCGATGTGGAGGAGACCTACGACCCGTCATGGTCTCCCGAACAAATCGTGATGCACCTGTCGCGGCTCAAGTTGTCGCCCATCGACATGGCGCAGTACGACCCGAAGACTCTCTTCATCGCGTGCGACACCATCGTGGTCGTGGGCGGCCGGATCATCGGGAAGCCCAAAGACGAAACCGAGGCCCGGAAGATGCTGCACGCCCTTTCCGGCAACACGCACACGGTCTATAGCGGGCTGACGGTGGCCACGCCGCAGGAATCGCTGACCGACTACCGCGCCACGGAGGTGGTCTTCGACGAACTGACCGACGAGATGATCCAGTACTACATCGACACCTACCAGCCCTACGACAAGGCGGGTTCCTACGGGGTGCAGGAATGGATCGGCTACGTGGGCATCCGCGAGGTGCGGGGCTCCTACTACAACGTCATGGGCTTGCCGACACGGTTGTTGTGGGAGATGCTGGAAGACACCTTATTAAGGATTAAGCTTTCTTATTTGCGATAAAGGTATTGCAGAACCTCAGCCGCGAACAAACGAAATTCACGATTAAAAAAATACAGAGCAGTATTTTGATATTAAAAAAAGTGTATTTTTGCAGCCCTAGAACCCGCCAAGCCTCTCTACGATGCTCAAATGTGCGGGTCGTTCTTTTTTAGTTGAAAACATAGACAAATCATCGTTACAAAGCAGGCACATCATTTGACCAAGTATTGATGTTGTACCGTTTTGACAAAAAGTTGCGCATTTTAATTTTCAACGAAATCGAAAAAATCGAAATCGCAGTGCGCTGTGCTATTGTTGAATCAGGATGTAAATTCACAAACAATCCCTTTTGGATGACAGATCAAACGAATTTCAAAGATATTACAAAATTTAATCACACATTAGCCCTAATAGACTCAGAAGTCAGCCATAGTGACTCTGACTCGCAACGCTTGCTGTCACCATGCGCGTGTTTGGAACAAGCGCAATTCAATTCGACCAACACTGCCTAATCGTTTATCTAACCCTTGGATAATCAGCAACACCGATCCTCTTCGGATTTACTTCAACCTTTGTATCATCAAGTATTTCATCAATATAATATCTCCAGATAATGACATGGTGCAGAAACTCAAATCCCTTTTGTCAGATTATCCCAATGTTGACCCCACCGCCATGGGATTTCCGAATAGATGGGAGGAAGAACCGCTATGGTGCTGCCTCCGCGATTAAATTCTGCATTCTTAATTCTGCATTCTTAATTCTACATTACAAAAGGGCGTGCCAGTGCTTTTTTCCGCAGGCCATCAAATCTGCGGGAAAGGAGTTGCTAAAACGCGTACCCAATGGCCAGTTTCAGACCGTTGGCAAGACGTAAACGGTGCGGACTGTGCATCCATTCTGAGTTGATGACCCGACCCTGCGCGTCACTGCGCGTGGGATCGTAAATCGGCAACGCCCAGTCCACACGGATGACGAAAAAGTCGAAGTCCAAGCGCAAACCGACACCGACATCCACGGCAAACTCCTTGTAAAAACGCTTGAACGAGAACTCGGCACCCGGCATGTCTTCGCTTTTCCGCGCCAGCCATATATTGCCAGCATCCACGAAAATACCGTATTTGAACGACCGATAAAGCGTCCCCCTATATTCAATATTAAATTCCATCTTGATGTCGCCGGTGTAAAGCGTGTCGCTGCCATGCACATAGCTGCCCGGACCCAGGCCACGGTAACCCCAACCGCGCATACTGCTGCTGGTGCCTAAATAGAAACCTTTTTCGTACGGGATGCAGGATCCCATGTCCAAAGGAATCATAATTCCCATGTCAGCACGCATCGCGAACGCATTGTTGTTGTTGATGGTGAACGTGTAATTCCACAGCACATTCAGTTTCTCAAACGTGGAATAATCATAACCCAATGTGTCGAGACGATTCTTACCAAGCGTCCAGCGCTCGTTTGGTGCGAATATCGCGTTCACCCCCTTGAGCAACAGTCCTGATGATTCAAGACTGACATTCAGGTGCATATTGTGCCGTCTGGATTCCACAAATTTCGGAATCAGGAAATTGAAGGTATATTTGGCAGACAGCAATAAAAACTTGCCGAACTTGTGCTGGTACGACACCGGATACGAATCGTAATTCAAGAGGCGGGAGTAACGTTTGTCGCTGTTGTTGATGGTGCTGACATCGATCGGGCTGACGCTGTGCGACATGTAATACGACGGCGCCCAACGGTATGTCAGGGCGGTGTTGTACATCAGCCGGTGATACAGGCCCGAATAGTTGACCCCGAACGTGACGGCGGTGCTTCGCGACACGGAATTCTCGCTGACGTGCCGGTTGAACAGGAACAGCCGGTTAGGGAACTCCAACGACGCCGAAAGACCAAATTCCGGATAGGAGTACGTCTTGTTGTGATGGAACAGATTATTCAACGAATAGTAGAAGTAACCACCTGACAGATTGATATTTAGATGCTCAGCGCCCCTAAACAGGTTTCTATTGGTGTACGTCAGCGAAACAGCCGATTTATCGTTTCGAAGCTCAATCTGACCGCCCGCAACATGCTGTTTCTTCCGGATCATCGAATAAACCACGTCAAGATAGCCGATCTTGTTGACCGTATCCAAAAGGGATTCGTTCTCGCGAAAGGTGATGCTGGTGTAATCGAAATTGTCCAAGCTGCTCAACGCCCGGCTGCTGAGGCCGCGCATCTGCTGGGTATAAGGGTTTCCGCTGCGCGTATAGATGGCGTTCGAAAGCACCTTGTAGGAAAAATAAGGTTTCGAAATCCGATTGTCTATCCGCTCCTCGATGAAATAGTAATTGGCGGTGTCACTCCGCGTTTTCAACTGGTAATAGTTTGTGTCATAGACAGGTGTGCCGATTGTCAGCGACTGCGCGTCCGGGTTCACGTAAACATCATTGAAATAATATTTGTACAAATACCTTGACGCGTTTTCGTTCTGCGGTATGTTGATCATGATGGTGATTCCCACCGACTTAGGATCATTGCCCAAGCTGTCGGGGCTGTCGTATTCCACTTCGCAGTGAATGAGCGACTTCTCCACGTAATAGTAACCCTCATTGCGGATCAGGTTAATGATGCGCGTAAGTTCATCGCTTATAAGTCTTTCATTGTATTGCATCCCCTCATAGAGGACTGATTTCCGTTGGTTGAGCACCACAATCCGCTTGTACTCCTGGATAGGGATGTCATAGCTGATGCGGCTGATGGTGTAAGGCTCGTACGCCGTGACGAGATAGTTCACCGCGGCTTTTTTGGCTTTCTTGCCAATATATTTCACACGATAGTCCACCTCCGAATCGAAATAGCCGAGCTGCTTCATCACGATTTTGAGTTGGTCGATGGATTTGACGATTTCGGCGGTGTCGAGCAGAGCCGGCGCCTCGCCCACCCTTTCGCGCAGAAACTTACGGAATTTGCCGTCTTTCGTCTCCCCCTTTTTGTTGTAAGTGGGCTGACCGAGGTCGTAAAACACCGTTTTCACCCGGAACAAGTCCATGAATTTCTTGTTGGTGACCGGGCGCACGTATGTTTTCAGGTTGTCAAAATCAGGACTTTTCGCATCTTTCACTTTCACCTCGTTCTTCACCAGCATGGTCTGCCCTTCCGGGAGATGCCTGACAGAACTGCACGAATACAGGCATATTCCACTGATAATCAAGAACAAGAAAGTACGGATGCTATGCCTCATGTTTCGTGCGGGAATGGAAGATGTACTCGATGCACAGGATGACGAACACGGAAAACACGATGTTTCCAAGAATGACGAGGACTGTGTGACCGAAATTCCGGAAGGTACTGGTTTCCAACAGCACGTAGGTCACCTCGTAAATCGCCGTGAGGATGAGGGTGTAAAGGAAAATCCACCGGAAAT
>CACXUB010000189.1 GCA_902770735.1 uncultured Bacteroidota bacterium
CAGAGAGAGTGGATGACCAATACGGCAAGGATCATCTTGGAGGCAAGAAAGAAGATATTGACGTGATAAAGATTGAAGAGGAGGGTGGTAACCACATTGAAGCTTCAGAGGGAGACCTGGAAGCATGGATAAAGATGGTTGAGACTGCTGCTCAAGCCTCTGATGACATATATTACAACCTTCTTCAGGGTAAGGATGCTGATGGTAATGATGATCCTTCACAGGAGGCATTGCTCGATATTGACAACTTTATTGACTATATGCTTATTAATCAGTATGCCGGCAATACCGACTGGGATCATCACAACTGGTATGCAATCAGAAGGAAAGGTGAAGAGAGCCAGGGATTCAGATTCCTTTGCTGGGATTCAGAGCTTATCATAGACAACCCTTACGAGAATGTACTGACAAAGAATAATGGTGATGAGAGTCCTACGGGCATCTTCAACCATCTGATGGAGAATAATTGAATTTAGAAAACATAGTTCACCTCTGTTAATTCTCATAATAAACTTTACTCTTAATCGGCATGCAAGGGTTACTGTGATTTGTCTGTATTCTGGGATTGTTGGCATTATCAAGAGCTTCTTGAATAAGCGATTCTATGTTTTGCCCCAAATTACACCAATTTGCCCATACAACATAATCTCGATTATCCAGCAGTTTGGGAGAAAGCGTAGAAAAATCAGCATGCTTCAAAGAATCATTGCGTGTGGGAAGATATACCGCAACAATTCCCAAACGTTTACCGACATTTCCTTTTAACGCGGTGTGGATTTCTCGATCAACATGTGGTCTGCTATATGTATCTTTTCCAATCAGGCAAATAAGCACGTCACATCTTTGAACACGACGGCATGTAAAAGCTCGGATAGTTTCGTTTTTCTTCCCGTTAAAATCCGCGTCCTCAGGCACCGCATAATAATCTATACCGTGTTCTGATAGAATTCTTCCCAAATCACGGCGATACCGCGTGTCTGCACGGTGATAACTGATAAATACTTTCATGCTATAATACCAAACAGTACAAGACCAACCACAATGGCTCCATAAAGAAGCGTCGTGGAAGCAGACCAAAGGAACGCATGCCAAAAAGAATACTTCCATCCCTTGTACTTTTTCAACGGCATATCGTAATCCTTAACTTTAATTCGCTTATCTTCCGGCGTAATTCCGGTCACGTCATTATAGATGCCGATAAACTTGTATTCTTTAGACAAGTAGAAGGCATCCAAAATCCAAAACAAAACCGCCGGAACAATAGCAATCCAAATATACATTTTATTTCCCGGATTGCTCTCCGAAATGGTCGAAACGTATACCGCGATCAAAGCAGATACAACAGTAATCGCCCACCCTTTCATCTGAAAAGAGCATTGATTCATTCTTGCAATGTTACTCTCCAAATAGTCCACATGCTTTTCATTGACTGCCATATTTTTCCTCGTTTCACAAATGATATACGATAATCGTTTGCGTTTTGTTTTCTTTTGCGGAGATTAAATTATAAAGTATTGATTATTATTATTTTATGTGCTTTTAATGAGAGGATGCAAAGGACGAAAATAGTTTTTTAGAAGTCGTTTTAAAGTTAATTTGGAGTTAAAAGAGCGAATTGATACGGGAATGGCCTGTTCTGGCACGAAGGGGCTGTTCTGTGAAAATGAATAAAAGGGGAGTATGCATATAGGTAATATCATAAAGGGCGTGCTGGCGGAGAAGCGCATTTTGGTGAGCGAGTTTGCCAAGATGGCGAACAGCGACCGGGCAAATATGTACCGCCTGGAAAGGAGACCCGGAAACGTCCCCTTAGAATCTTACCGTTACTTTCGCTGCCAAGGCGTGTCCCAGCTTCTGATATTCGGCACGGCGTTTCAAGGTGTAGTCTAAATGGACGCGCACGTGCTCTTCGGGCCACCATTCGAGGTCGAAGGAGAAATAGTGCGCTGTGGTGGAAGGAATCTGCCTGTCGCGGACGAAGTAATCGTAACGGAACAGCGGGCGGATGCGCTGGGTCATCGCGCTCTTCTTCCCCCAGCCCGTGTAGAACCAGTAGCCTACAAAGGCGTAGAGCCCTTGCGTGTTCACGATATAGACAGAATCCTCCGGGAATGTGAATTGTTGATTCTCAACACCTGTTTTGCCTTGCAGATATTCCGCCCGTGCGGTCCAGTGCTTTCCCGAATATTCGGCACCGGCAGACCAACGGTGGCGCGGCGCGTTGCGCTCCGGGAAGAGCGGGTAATTGCCGTAATAGACGGATCCCGACAGCCGGAAATTCTTCACGAACGGGTAGAAATCCAGACGCGCCGAAAAATCCTTGCTCAGATTGTCTTTGCGGATGTTGATGCCTGCCCCGCCGAAAATCCCGGCATAGTAGTTCAGGATGGGAATCCGCTCTCCGTTCCGCTCGTAGTCGGCCAGCGTGCCCGACAACATCGCCCCGATTTCCAGTCCGTTGGCATACTCGGGTATCCCTGATACGTCAACAAACCCCGCCAAGGCCGCCACCGACTGCGACAGCTCCACGAATTCCAAGTCCAACGGGGTCAGGAAATTATCCATCGTGTAAGGGGTCTTGATTTGGCCTATCCACAGATGGGCGTACTTGCAGAATTTCACGCGCAGCCATGCGTCGAGCAGGCGCGGGGTGAAGGCCAAGTCAGCCTGCAGCCGGAAATCGAGCATCGGATGGAACTTGCCGGAGAATTCGAAACGGGCGCGGCGCAGCATGATGACATCGCTCTGGGTCAGCGCCCCGGCGTTCTCGCGCTGCCATTCGTGACCGTATTGGGTGTCCACGAATCCGTGGATCTGCAGGTAGTCGCTGAGCTTCCATTCGCGCTCCCGTTTGGGCTTGGAAGGTACCGTGTCGTTCTGAGCGGCGGCGCGGTGCAGCGGCGCGACAGCCAAAAAGATGAGGAGAAAGAGATCTGCGAGCGCGAATCGATGATGTGCCGATAGCGCTATCTTTCTTATAATCAAAATCATAAATTGTCTTTTGCAGTGAAAATTCATTTCGGCAAAGGTACAAATTTTGAGGGATTAGTGATTAGTGAATTGTGATTAGTGAATGGTGAGGAAGAAAGTTTTATTTCCAAAGAATTTGGGATGTATGCAAAATTTGTGTTTCTTTGCAGTTTGCAAAAAAAAGAGGTCGTCGTAATGAAAAGATTCGTCATGTTGTGCTGCATTTTGTCGGTCGGGCTGCTCTGGTCGGGCGGTCGGGCGCAGACTAACGTCAACATGGGAAGTCAGACGACCGTGACCGGCTGCGACATCAACATCTATGACGACGGCGGCCCTAACGGAGCCTACGGTTCCAACCATAATTACACCCTCACTATCTATCCTACGGCTAACCAAGGCCGGGTGTTCTTGGAAATCAACGCGTTGGATATTCACCACAACGACACGCTGTTCATCTATGACGGTCCCACCGCCACCGGCACACCGATCGCGGCGCTCAACGATATGACCTACAATCCCGTCACCAACTTCAACACGTACATGGCCTCCCAAAGCAACACGTCGGGGGCGTTGACCTTGCGGTTCAAGGTGTCTTATTTCATCTCGCTGATTACAAACCACGGGGCGGGTTTTTCGCTGCATGCCTCCTGCGTGGCCCCCTGCAACCCCTTCCAAATCGTCCTCGACACCGCCCATTGCTCACACACTCCGGTGCTGCACCCCGACGACGGCTACCTTTACGTCGATGTATGTCCTGGCGAAGCGGTGCAGCTGGCCGTGAACGGGATTTATTCGAACCAACAAGCCGCCGGCTACACGCAAACCGACGCCAACAGCACCTTCGTTTGGGAATTGGAGCCTGATGTCACCCTCAGCGGCACCGGACTGGACCAGGTGACGCACACGTTCACCCCCGGCATCGGTTCGCAAGTGACCGTCACG
Organism: uncultured Bacteroidota bacterium; assembly: GCA_902770735.1. Classification (GTDB taxonomy): domain Bacteria; phylum Bacteroidota; class Bacteroidia; order Bacteroidales; family WCHB1-69; genus F23-D06. Next base: position 3,913 of record CACXUB010000189.1, read on the forward strand.
GCGACAGACACGCTTCACTGTCCGGCTTCCCAGTCTGTCAATTTTCGCGTCCGCGTGTCCGAAAACCCTGTGTATCAAATTCCTCCGATGTCCCCGATGTGCAAAGGGCAGACCTTCGTCCCCGAAATCGGCTACACCAACAGCAACGACATTGTACTGCAGGAGGTTGGTCACGCCCAGCACGCCTCGCTGACGGTCAGCGACACGGTGTTCCTGCCCGACGGTGACTACTGTCCGCCTTACGGCCTCTACTACCGATCCACCGTCACTTTCACCGAATTTGCCCCCGGCGCCACGCTGAGCAGTGCCAACGACATCCTCTACGTGCGCATCAAGATGGAACATTCCGCTATTGAGGACCTCAAGATCGACCTGTTCTGTCCGAACGGCAGCTCCAGCACCATCCTGCCCAACCCGAACTGGGACAACTCGATATTCCATTACTATCGCGTCAACTTGGGCAGCGCGTACCGTCCCGACGGCGGTTCCTGTAACGCCGCGCTGAACCCGATGGGCGACCCGTGGAACTACGTTTGGTCGAACAATTCGACTCTCGGCTACCAATACGCCCCCGGCAACGGCAGCTGTTACAACACCGCCAACTTCCACGCCCACTACAATCCACACTGGGACGCCTCCAACTCCGAATATTTCGGCGATATGAACCATTCCTACAGCGTGGACTCCTCCAACGTGGCCAATATGACCCAGATTTACCATCCTTACCAGAGTTTCAACTCCTTGGTCGGCTGTCCGCTGAACGGAAACTGGTACATCCAGGTGCAGGACATGCTGCCGGAGGACAACGGCTACATCGTGGAGTGGGAATTGGCGCTGAATCCCGACCTGATGCCTTCCATTTGGGAGTACTCGGTCGGAATAGACACATTCTATCTTACAGGAAACCAGATTGTTAATGGAAATACTATCCAACCGATGACAACAGGGAATCCTTCGTTTGGGGCGACTTTCATCGACGATTTCGGCTGCCAATACGACACCGTCTTCCATATCACGGT
>CACXUB010000190.1 GCA_902770735.1 uncultured Bacteroidota bacterium
ATAATTCTTCTAATTTTCTAGATCACTTTCCCGAATCGATCCTTATCAGGCTCGTAGCCACTTTCTTCTGAAAGCTCACATCATGCTCAACGAGCCATCCCTGCTTCAGCACCTCGCCAACCTCGACCGTCACCGCACAGCAGCCCGCTACCGCCCCTATGATGACGGCAATTTGTCCGACCTGTCAAAGTATGTTGCTGTATCACAGCAACCTGCATCGCAGCAGTCTGGTACCGACGAGCAGACCCGCCAAACACTCGAAGCCCTCACCGCCGCCGTTATCGCCCTGCAAGCCCGCCTGTCTCAGCCCATCGAGGCGAAAATCAACAAATACGCCCCCGGCGGTCTTATCGACGAAGTACAAAGCGGCCTGAAATTCATGAATAAATACACCGGGTGAGCGGTTCTCCGTAGGCCACGGTTCCGCCGTGGCGGCCCGCCCCGTTTGTCGCTGTACCACAGCGACCATTTTTGCCAAAAATAAAGCATCACACCATGAGCGACAATAAGAAAATCACCGTTCACAACGCCAAGGAGGCCGCCGAAGCGCACCAGCAACTTGCCGCAAAGGGCTATATCCCCATGGATCGTCCGGCCGCGTTCGGACGGACCACCCCCAAATCCTCCCCCACCCTCGGCGAAGGCATGGCGGGCTATGTCCGTTCCCAAATCTATGCCGGATGCAGCGACCCGTCCAAAGACCCTGCCGGACGCGCCGCACGCGACCGCATCCCCATCGTCTTCGCATCCTCCGGCACGGAAATGCCCACCGACGACAAGATAGGCACCAAAGGTCTCGGCTACATGCAGTGGGGCGGCAACAACCAACTGCCCAACATCGTGTCGCTCCTCATGTCGATACTCCCCTACACCGCCGCAGGCCACAAGTTCAATGTCGATCTCGTCACTGGCCTCGGTCCGCAACCGATGTACCACTACTGTCAATACGTCGGTGGCAATGTCTCTGAGAAAGACATCCCCTACGAGTCCGCAGGCATCCTCCTCAAAGGCATGATGCTCGACATTCAACGACAACTGGACCAAATAGACCAATCCTTCTCCGCAAGCGACGGTTCCACCGTCGCCCCATCACCCACGCCTTCACAGCAGCCATTAAAAAAAGCCCTCGAAGAGCAGCTTGCCGACCTCAAAGCCGACTATGCCGAATGGGAGCGCGTCAACGCCGAAATACAAGACTTTCTGGAGCGCAACAACCTCTTGCAGACCTATCTCCACCTTGCAGCCGACCAAATCCTCCTCGGCATGTGCTTCCCGGAAATAGAACTGCAACAGACCTACATCGACGACGCCACCAACCGTGCCGTAAAAACTACCGCATGGAAACCCAAGGCAGTGGGCATTCGCTACCGCCCTGCACACACCACGCGCATTGAAAGAATGGATGAACAAAACCGCATCAATTATGTATATATCTCAAACCAATGGTACGACATCACCGTACAGAAAGATGGCGATGATTATAAAATCGACGCTATCCCGACGCTCAACCCCGAGTCGCCAGTCGCCGACCTCCGAAGAGTTCTGCGAGAAACCCGAAATTCTAATGTGACAAAATCCAAACGGCCCACCCGCTTCGTGCTGCCCACACAATACCCCACTCCTGGCCGTCCTTACTACCCCATCCCCTCATGGTGGAGCATCTTCGCCGGCGGTATCTACGAATACGCCTACACGATGATTGACGACCGCGCCACGGCCAAGAAAAACTCCAACGTCATAGGGCGCATCATCTACATCCACAATGACTACTTGATGCAGATGTATAACCAAAACAACTGCGACACCAAAGAGAAGAAAAAACAACTCCGCGACGAGATTTATACTGAAATCAACACCTTCCTGAAGGACAAGGACAACATGGGCAAACCGCTCGTATCGTTCAAGTTCCGCGACGGCAACGGCAACACCACCAACGCATGGGAAATAGTGGATATTGAAAGCAACAGCAAATCGACCGCTGAAGCCAACCAAAAGGAGTTGCAGGAAATATCCTCCATCATCTTTTTTGCTATGTCGCTCGACAGCCGACTGGTGGGCAACACCCCCGGCGACGCATCATCCCACGGCGGTACCGACCTGCGCGAGCGTTACCTGCTGAAGCAGATTCAGATGTCGCCCACCCAGCAGCTCATCCTCTACCCTCTCCAAGTCATCAGTGCGCACAACGAGTGGGACCGCCGTCACCTCCGTTGGGCCATCAAGCGTGAGGTCATGACCACTCTCGACAATAGCAAGACCGGCATCGCCGCCGCCGAAACGCAATAACTGTTCTGCATGTCGCCATATCACAGCGACCCCTCCCCGCGCCGTTCTCGATGAGCGTTGCCACTGCCCAAAATAAACCTCAAATCTCAACCCTCAATTCTCAAATCTTAAAATATGCTCATCACCAACATTCAAGAGTTTCGCCTCCTTTTCCCGGCTCATGCCATCGACAGCATAGACCCCTTCCTTGGAGTCCTCGACAACTCCGAGCACGACTTCCTGATGGAAAAACTTGGCACGCCTCTATACAATGCCCTGTGCGACTGGTACAACAAAAACTACCCTGACGGAGTGGAAACAAAAGACACCGGTTATTTCAACCGCCTTTTGCTTCTCTCCCAGCGTGCAGTGGCCTATGATGCCATGTCTCGCGCCATCGGCCAACATATCATTTCCATCAACAATGCCGGTGTCAACATCCCCACCGCCGATGACTACGGCAAGGTGGATCTCGAAGCCGTAAAGACTTTCAAGCAGTCGTGCATCAAGGAAGCCCACGCCGCCATCAACCGCCTCTTGCAAACTTTGGAAGAGTGGTGCAAGCAGTTTTCCGTATGCAGCGGTTCCACCGCTGCATCATCATCTTCATCCTCAGAAGAAGAACCCACCGAACTTGAAACCATCGTCACCCTGTGGCGCAAGTCTCGTTTTTACTACCTCGCCGCCACCCTCCTCATCCCGTCGGCCACCGTCCTTCAAGCCTACTGGAACATCTACGACAGCCGAGAGAAATTCATCCAAATGCTCCCCGACCTGCGATATATACAGGAAGAAATCATCGCCCCAGCCATCGGCGAGGAGTTCTGCGAAGCAATGGTTGACTTCGGCTTCGCCCTGACCGACGAACCGACACCGCCAAACGTCATCACACGCACCATCCACAAACTCCGTAAGGTCATGTCCGTGATGACCGAACACCGCACCCTTGTCATCAACACCGACAAACTGCGCCGCCAAGTAGCCCACGACGAAGCCGTGCGCCTTCTTCAGTCTGCCATTGAATACATCCAAAACCATCAAGAGGATTTCGCCGCCGACGAAACTATCTACGCCGCCCTGCAAAAATCCCCCATCTATATCGCCCCTGAACCATCCCCTTCCGAATGCCCCTGCCAGTCGCAAAAGTTCAAAAACAACGACCGTGGTTCTGCTATGTTCGTCACGCCAGCCCTAAACTGATGAAAAAAGTGACATGTGGCGTTCATCCCGTCTCTCATGCCTTTGAAATAAAAAGGAAAGAACCGAAATGGGGGGGGGTGTTTAAGCCCGACACTTCGAGCCACCGATTACAAATGTCCGCACTGTGTAATGATTGAATATGTTTGAAAAAAGGAATTATTTCCT
>CACXUB010000191.1:0-5596 GCA_902770735.1 uncultured Bacteroidota bacterium
ATGTGGGGTTATTAAGATATCGTGCCTCCGGCACGCAAAGTCCATATTCCAATTTCTTAAAAATATTATTGCATCAGTAGTAATTACCAAAAATAGATTTTGATGGTTAAGAAATAAAATGTGTTTTTGCAAACTGAAAATACAAATTATTCGTATTATGAGTTCTCAAAATAATGTGCTGAGGTTGATGTTAGAATCCGAAAGAACAGTGTTCCAGATCCAGTCGATGGTTCTGCTTTTTTATGACGAAAGTCTTGCTTGCCATTTTCCGAGATAAAGAATTGTCGAACCTACTGGCCTTTAAAGGATGAACTTCATATCCCCCATATTGGCTGACCAAAAGATGACCGAACGGATGCGTCTGCTTGCGGACAATCCGACAATATCAGACCTGATGTCGCAAAACGATGTTGATCTCAGCATTGTAAGTGAGAGACAGTTGCATCTGCTTGTTGAAGAACATGCCACTCTGGTGTTTCCGACGCGAAGTGGAATAAAAGTAAGCATACGTATTTGAGACCATCCAAATGGGTCAAAATGGGCAACACGGACAACCCGTAAAATGTTTATTTTTGCCGCCGAAAAACGGATTTCTCATGGACGACAGCGACAAAATCTATATCGAACACTTGAAAAAACTCCTTTGCGAGGCCTTGGAACGGCAGATGAACCGCTCCTCCGACTTCGTGTTCCTGCAGGCATACGTTTTCGAGCGCACCCGCGAGAACATCGGTCTCAACACATTGAAACGGATCTGGAACTATGGCAACACGCCCGTGACACCCCGCAGCTTCACCTTAGATGTCCTGTCGAGAGCCATCGGCTACCGCAATTTCGATGATCTGAAACAGTTTTACGGCGATGAGGGAAACGAATCCTCCGACAAGGTGCTCGGCAAGGTGGTGAGCAGTCAGGATTTGCGTCCCGGTGACCGTGTGACGCTCTGCTGGGACCCCGGCCGCCGCTGCACCGTGGAATACCTCGGCAGCAACGCTTACCGTGTGGTCAGCAGCGAACGCACCAAGCTGAAACCCGGCAACACCTTCCAGACCGCCTTCTTCGCCACCGGTTCCCCCCTCATCCTCTCCAACCTCGTCCAAGATGACTCCTTCGCCACCCTCTACGAAATCGGCCGCAAAAGCGGTGTGACACAAATTTCGGTGGAAACAGGGAAATAGCTTTTAGCTTTTAGCTTTTGGCTTTTGGCTGATTTGTGGGAGTTCTCCCGATAATAGCCAACAGCTAACGGCCAATAGCTTCTATCCTCCTGAACTTCCCCCACACCTCGTGTTTCCGGTATTTCTCCACCGACTGGGCGGGCACGTACAGCACTGCGCTGTCGGGGATGTTGAACAGAGAGTTCAGCAGCATCGCGGGCGGTTCCTCGCAATGGACGATCATCGTCCGTAAGGCTGCATTGTCGTTGAATGCATAGCTCTCAATCCGCTTCATTCCGCTTCCGATTTCCACTTCACGCAAATTCTGGCAGTAGGAATAGCTGTAGGCTCCCAACAATTCCGTTTTGTCGGGGATGACAACACGCTCGAGACTGCTCATATAGAGTCGGGGAGACGGCAGTCGCGGAGATTGTAGGTGTTCGATGCGAACTCGATGGGCAGTTCACGTATATGGTTCGGCATCACAATCACCTCCAGCCAGCCCATGTCGTTGAATATGCGCGGTGGCAGGACATAGACCGAGTCGTCTATGATGGCTTTTTTCAGGGAACTGCAACGATAAAAGAAATGGTTGTTCAAATGGGGCTGCTTGCCGGTACTGCAGTCCAGCGCCTTCCATACTAGCGTGGTCAGCGAGTGACAGTCTGAAAAGGGGCCGTTTTCCAGCACCTTCAGAGAACGTGGTATGACGAGCGTGTCCGCAATCCTGTTGTCTCCGACGAAAGCCCCTTCCCCGATTCGTTGGAGGCCTTCGGGAAGCGTCAAATGGGTAAGTTCAACACAATTTTGGAATGCGCAGGTGTCTATATCGGTGACGCGGTAGCGGACGCCTCGGCATCGGATGTGCGAGGGGATGACCATGTCGCCGGAGGGGGCGTTGGGGATGCCGTTCCAATTCTTCGCCTCGTTGGGACATACGAGGGCCATGGTGCGGTGCCAGTGCGACAGCACCTTGGCATAGACCGTCTGCCCGGAATCCAGCGTGACGGGGAATTTTTTGCCGTCGGGGTGCATCCAGAGGCAGAAGAGGCCGATGAGAAGCACTGGCAGTAGCCACAATTCCCATCGCGGTCGCATCACCTTGGCCAATGCCGCCACCGACTGTGGGCGTTTGTTGGGGTCTTGGCGTTGCGCTCGGCGGACAGCGCGGCCGTAACGGTGCGGGAACATCCGCTTCAGCAGGCCGCCCAAGGCGTAGATGTCGCTGCGGTGGTCGGCGACCTGTCCGGCCAGTTGCTCGGGCGCGGCGTACTTACGCGTGCCGCCCGTCTGCCGGAAGGCGAAGCCGCTGTTGTCGGAAAGCCCGAAGTCGATGATCTTGGCGGTGAGTCCGTCTTTGGTAATCAGGATGTTGGAGGGTTTGAGGTCGAGATGCCAGATTTGCCGTTCGTGGCAGTAGGCCATGGCGTCCAGAATCTGTCGGAAGATCCGTTTGCGGGCGGCAGCGGAAGGTTTTGTAAGCAGCCACTGATCGAGACTTTGGCCGTCCACGTACTCCATCACGATGCAGAGCCCCGCTTTGGGATCCTCTTCCAGGCTGTTCACCCGCACAATATGGGGATGGTCGAGCTGCACCCCGATCTGGTACTCCTTGGAGAGGTATTCACGGCTGGCGGGGTCGTTCCGGTGTTCGGGGGTCAGGCCCTTGAGCACGTAGTAACGACCGAAACGGCGGGCACGGTAGAGCACGTTGCCGGGTTGCCGGCTCCGACCAGGCAACTTCTCGTAGCCGGTGAACTCCGCCGACAGAGCATCCAAGGAACCCGAAATGGCCCCTGAAGCGTAATAGTACTCCTCGCGCACGTTTTTAACTGTATCTTTCATAGAAGAGGCAAAAGTACACATTTTTCAATAATACGAGACCAATCCCTATTTTTTGTATTTTTGCGGCCTATTTAAGACGTAAGACGTGAGACGTGAGACGTGAGACACTCAGGAATCGTGGGGAAATTAGGTATTAAAATTTCTTCCTTGAGCAGCCCCGAAGGGGCAAGACGCGCGAAGCGCTAATAACCCCACACAAGCGAAGCGCAGTGTGGGGGTGACAACAACGATAACAAATAAAGTAAGATAATGACCACATCCGACCAAATCAAAGCGGTTCAAACGAGGCTCAGTGAGCTAAGGAGGTATCTTTGACGTAGATGCCAAAGAACTGGAAATCAAACAGAAAGAAGAAATAACCCAACAGGACGGCTTTTGGGACGACCCGAAGGCTGCCGAGAAGTTGCTGAAGGAGATCAGCGGCATCAAGGCGTGGGTGGCCGACTACTACAAGGCCGCCGAGCTGAATGACGAGCTGCTGGTAGTCAGCGAGTTTCAGCAGTCTGGTGACGCCACCGAGGCAGAACTTGACGATGCCTACAACAAAACGATGGAGGCCGTGGAGAAGTTGGAGTTCAAGAACATGATGCGCGACGAAGAGGACTCCTTCGACGCGATCCTGAACATCAACTCCGGCGCGGGCGGCACCGAAAGCTGCGACTGGGCCGAGATGCTCCTGCGTATGTACATGCGTTGGGCCGAACGCCACAACTTCTCCGTGAAACTCATCGACCGTCAGGAAGGTGACGTGGCGGGCATCAAGTCCGCGTCTATCGAAATCGAGGGTTCCTACGCTTACGGCTTCCTCAAGAGCGAGAACGGCGTGCATCGGTTGGTGCGCATCTCGCCGTTCGACTCCGCGGCGCGGCGCCACACCTCCTTCGCCTCCGTCTTCGCTTATCCCATCATCAACGACGACATCGAGATCGAGGTCAGTCCGGCGGACATCTCATGGGATACCTACCGCAGCAGCGGTCCCGGCGGACAGAACGTCAACAAGGTGGAGACGGCCGTGCGCCTGCACCACCATCCCACCGGCATTATCATCGAGTGCCAGGTGACCCGCTCGCAGTCGCAGAACCGCGAGAAGGCCATGCAGATGCTGAAATCGCAGCTTTATCAGATCGAGCTGGAGAAGAAGCGCGAGAAACTCAACGAGATTGAGAGCTCCAAGAAACGGATAGAGTGGGGGAGTCAGATCCGCAGCTACGTGATGCAGCCCTACAAGTTGGTAAAGGACCTGCGCACGCAGTACGAGGTAGGCAACGTGAACGCGGTGATGGACGGAGACATCGACGGGTTCATCAAGGCGTACCTGATGCAGTTTCACTGAGCCTTTTGCTTCTCCGTCAAGTATTTCCAATACCGCCGCGGCATGTCCTGAAGCTGCTTCCGGGGATTCAGTCGCTCGCGGATGCATATTGCCTTGAAATAGGTGCGCCACAGATCCTGCAGGAGTTGGTCGTCGTCGCTCAGCACGTCGTCGTTCAGATGGCCGTTGGCGAGGTTGAATGTCACCGATGACTCGTCGGCGAAAGTGATGCGCACCGGTTCCCCTGTCCCGTCGTAGTAGAATCCGTAGTGGCGCTTGGCGTCGTAGATGAGCCACGGCTGGTCGTTGAAGCGGTCCGCGAAATGGTCAATGACGAGCGGCAGCACGTTGTGGTCGGGGGAAATGACGGCCATGCGCAACTGTTCATGGCTCACCTTGCGGGCGATGTTGGTCACGGCCAGGATGTCGGGATCGGCGAAATTGCGTTCGATGCCCTCAGTTCCTTCCGGCTGCCGGAACACCTTGCAGATGTATTGGAACAGCGGGTTGTTAAGCTCGCGCATTTCCGACAAAAAGCTGACGGCGAGCATCCTGACCACATTTTTCGGAAGCCGTTTCTCCAACCCCTTCCACACACGACCGGCCTTCTCCGTATCGGTGGAAACGGCATACAACCTATCGCAGAACAACGGCACGGGGTCGCCTTCCGACAACAGCATCTCCGGCTGTTCGTGCAGGGCGAAAGCCTCGAAAACGGCGGTGAGGAGTCCGTCAAAGGTGTTGTCGAAAGAGTAGTAGGTCATTTAATGGTTATGGGTTATTGAAGGTTGGTAGTTAGTAGTTAGCAGTTAGTAGTTAGCGGCGGTTCTGGCAGGAAGAAGAAATCGGGGGATTTTCTGGTTGCAAAGATACAACTTTTAGAAATATTTCTTCGGAATATGAAAACAATTACTATTTTTGCACTCTAGAAACAAAAAGAACAATAGAAGATGTGCACATATAATAGTTGCGTGTCTCCGACACGCTGACTCCGTGTGCGCACGCCCAACCCCACACGGCACTCACTTCGTTCGTTTCGTGTGGGGTTTCTAAAATGACATCATCCCCATTGCCGCTACCGAGCTTCTGCCCCTGTCGAGGCTCCTCGTGAACACGACAGCAAATCAACAGCCAACGACCATCGGAACGGGAAGCGGATTTTCGAGGTGATAGTGTAAAACGGCTACCGCATTACACTGTAGGGTTGCCGCAACGCGACAACCCTACTTTTTATTTCTTGCTTTTTTGCTTAGCATCCACGATGGTAAACTATGGGATGAGA
>CACXUB010000191.1:5624-7012 GCA_902770735.1 uncultured Bacteroidota bacterium
CAGTTCCCGGCGAGGTTGTACCAGCTGCCACCACGGTTCACGCGGGCGGAGCCCGAAGGCGCGCCCTGCGGATTCGTCTGCGTAGCACTCGTATAATCGCCGTACCAGTCAGAACACCATTCCCAAACGTTGCCAGACATATCGTATATGCCCAACTCGTTCGGCTTCTTGGTTTTGACCACGTGTGTGCCGTAGTCCGGGCTGTTTTTTCCTTTATCGTAGGCGTTAACATCGTACCATGCCACCGCATTGATATCGTTGCTGCCGCTGTACTTATAGCCTGCGCTCTTCGTGCCGCCGTGTGCCGCAAACTCCCACTCAGCCTCGGTGGGCAAGCGGAATTTCTTGCCCGTGAGTTCGTTCAGCTTGCGGATGAACGTCTGACAGTCTTCCCAGCTCACTTGCTCCACAGGACGTTTCAGCGAACCGCTTTTGAAGTAAGACGGATTGTCTCCCATCACGGCTTTCCACAGTTCCTGCGTCACTTCGGTCTCGCCGATGTAGTAGGTGGAGAGTGTCACCGTGTCGGCAGGTTTCTCGTCATCTTCGCAGTCGCTCCCTTGTACCGGGGTGCAGCCCATGGTGAATGTGCCGCCCTGCACGCGAATCATATTGAAGCTCACACCCTTCACCGTGATGGTGAGAGGACTTTGGGTCTGTTGTGCGAAAACAAGTGCCGGAGCCGCCACCAGTAGCGCCAACGCGATATAGAAACGTTTAGTCATATTTATTTTAGGGACTTCTATTTTTTACTTCTTCGCGTTGCCGACGACCTTGGTGCGAAGTCCGTTAAACATCAAGATAAGCAAACAACGCTGCAAAATTAATTCTTTCATCATATTCTTCATAGGACAAAAAAAGTCCAAAAGGTTGCAGTTTGTTGATATTTTTTTTGTTTATATTTGTTCAACTATTTGATTTTTAATTGTTTAATTCATTCCGAGTCGCATGACTTGCTCGTACCGGCACAGGTTGTAGACCAGGTTTGTCGGGGTGTTGTAGGCCGCGTTCCGCGCAAAGCCGACCACTCGGCTGGACATTCCGTGAAGGCACTCTTCCATGTACCCGAACACATGTTCCATCCTCACGCGCAGCTTCGAGTTCTTTTTGTTGATGGTCTCCTGCCATTTGCTGATTTTCTTGCCTCGGGTGTTCCGCTTGATCACCTTGTCCTTCATCCCGAACTTCCGCATCACCCTCTTCACCCCTTTGCCGATATATGCACTGTCGGCGAACAAATCCTCTCCCCTGTTTTGTCTGTTCTCTTCGCGTGTGTTGTGCTGGCGCGTTGCCTCCACGAAGCTCCCGTCTATCATGGTGCCCTCATGCAAGATCAGGTTGTTCTCCTCCAGGCTGTTTGTATGTTGGTTTGGTCTGATTCATTGTCC
>CACXUB010000192.1 GCA_902770735.1 uncultured Bacteroidota bacterium
TTTTTGATGCAAGCATCCACCCTGTTCCGACATTCGAGGTGCTGCAGCCGCATTGCTTGATTCCCCCCCCCTCAAATGATTGCTGTTGGAAATGCCCGAACTGCGAGAAGTAACGCTTCACGGCGATGTAGCGGCGGTCGAGCGACGGGATGCAGTCGATGAAACTCAGGTCGTGGCCCAACTCCTTGCCGGGCGCGTAGTCGCTGTAGAAGATGGCGTAGTGGATGGCGCGTTTCAGCGGCTCGATGTCACGGCTATACAAGTAGTCGCGCATGTTGTTGCCAAACGACCACACGACGGCCACGTAGGGGTCTTTGTCCTTCAGGCGGGCGAAGTCCTCGCGGCTTATCCACCTGTCTTCGTCGGCATAGCGGCCTTGCAGCACGTCCATGAAGAGCGTCACGGGCCGCCAGTCCGCATCGTTCACATGCACATGCGGATATTTGCCCATCGTCAGGGCGCAATGACTCACGGCGCAACCGCCGCAAAACAAGTCGATGAAATGCTCCGCCCTCGGCATCAACGCCAGAATGCGCTTCGCCAACTTGTTCTTGCTGCCCTTGTAAGGTAGTCCGTATTTCATTTTGTCATCTTTTTCATTTATATGATTATTTGCCGTGTTTCGTTTGTGGCTGTATCACAGCCACCCCTCATCATCTCGTTTCTCCGTAGGCCACGGCTCTGCCGTGGCTATTCTCTAATTCTCTAATTCGGGATCTTCATCAAAGTCCAATTTCATTTGCAGATATTCGTCGGCATACCATTTTGAGTATGCTTTGCCGCTTATCCACCATGAGAATATCTTTTCGGCGATTTCGTCTTTCGTCAGTTCTTGGTTTTGCCCCCCCGCTACGCCGTTGGCAGAGGGGCTATCCGAAAACCCGCCCATATTCCGCTGTTGCATTTCCTGTTCCAACGGTTTGCGGGGGGGGGGTAATTCTTCCCGTCGTCCCATTTCCATTGGTGGTCTCTGAGAGTGCTCCCATAGTTTGATTGTCGGGTGCTTTGGCAATTCCTTGTGTTTTCACTGTCCTCTCCTGTCGTGGGGGGGGGAGGAGAATTGCGCTTCGACAAGTTGCATCGCTGGCAGTCCGATTGCCATTCCTCCGTCTCTGTGTCTCTTGATGATCTCCCACTTGTCGCTGCCATCGGCTGGCTTTGTAATAGTCCTCTCTGCTGTATCGCCTCCCGAACTTGGGGGGGGTAGTTGCCCTTTGCTCCGTTGTCCGGCAGGTTCCACCACATAAACCCTCTCTCGAATACCCCCGCACGGATAGCCTTGATGGCTCTTATCCATCCACGCTTCACATGAGGAAAATCCTTCAATTCACGCACCTTTTGTCTATGCTGCGCCATGGGACAAAGGATGCAGCCTATGCGCTTGTAGCCTTGGTCGTACAACTCGCAATGCGGTACGCGCACCACCTCATTGAGAAACGTCCACACGTCGCGCTTCGTCCAGTTGAATATGGGAGAAACAAGAATGGAGTCCTTGCCGTTGATGCAGCGCACCTCATTGTCGCTTTGCAGGGAAAACTCGTCTTCATTGACTTTCTTTCCCTCGCGCTTCATCTTCTTTATCAGCCGTTCCTCCCTTTTTGCTATTTCAGCCTTTCGCCACTGCTCAAATTCATCGAGGTTGCCGGAAAACCGCTTGTCGCTCACTTCCACCTCATGCCGCTTGGCTCGTCGCGTGCTTTCCTCTGCGCGGATGCCGATAAGCGTCACCTTGCCGGCTCCTGCGCTTTCCTTCAAATCGGCGCAACACCAACGTATGCGCATCGACGGAAGTATGCCGCGGTCGATGGCGAGGTCGTAGATGCTTTTCTCTGGCTTGTGCTCCACCACTTCGGGGTAGTATTTTCTCTTGAAGCGTATCACCTGCGGCGGGTCAACGCTCGTCCAGTTGACATGTCCCTTGAATTTCACGCCCGCCAATTCGGCCATGTGATAGAGAGCCTGACTGTCTTTCCCGGCAGAGAAGGCAAGATAAAACCCATCCTCCTTGTCGTAGGTCAATGCCAGCCGCTCCGCCTTTTGCAGCAATTCAATGGTATGCTCCATCTTCCGCCACAGCCATTTGGGCGCACGCTCCTTTGCTTGTTCCAATGTTATGTTTGCTTTCATTTTGTTTTTCCGCATGACACGGCTCCGCCGTGTATTACAAATTTTCATCAAAAACATCAGTCTCGTCATCTTCTTCCTCCTTCGCCTGCCACACGCCGTTTACTTCCTCCAACTCCTGTGCAAGTTCCTTTTCTGTCATGCCGTATTTCTTTCTGAGCCGTGCCTTTTCCTCGTCGGTGTAGTTCACACGGTCCGTCTTCACCACGCTCACGTCGCCCGTGATGTTGATGTTGGTGTTTGGCATCTGGTCCACGGCATTCTCCTCTTCCTCAAAGTTGCCCCCGTGGATGTTGGCAAGTTGTTCGTTGGCCTTTGCCACCGCCCGCCAGTCGCCGGTGTTGCGCCCGAACTTGGAGAGCCAATAGGCATTGTCCTCATACATCGCCTTGTGGATGGCCGTCTTGCTGACCGCCAACTCCCCCACCAGCCAATTAAGCACGTAGGTATCATTCGCTATCTCGCTCGCCGTGCGCCGACAGCCCTCCACAATGCCCAGGGCATCGACATACATCTTCGCTTCGTCGTTGCCGAGAGCCGCCTGTTTGAGCAGCAGGGCGTAGTGCCGAGCCGCTATGTTCTGCAACAGCGTCTGCGGTCGTATAGTTTTGTCCTTTATCCAAAACATATACGCCTCATGGCACAGTTGCGCCCGGAAGCGTTGCGCTACGCCCATGTGCATACGGTCGAGGTCAACACCCCCGACAATCCATCGCCGCACGCGGTCGAGGTAGTTTCGTGATGGCACGCTCATTGTCTATTCCTATTGCTATGTGTCTATCCTTATTATATATGCGCTTGCTTTTCATCGCCCAACCGATTTCGGTTGGGCAATCCACGTCTGGGCTATCAATTCCCGCCGTCCTCGTCATCCGTCGTCTTTGCCGCATACTCCTCCTGAATGGCAGTCAGCAGCGGCCTGTAAATCTCCGCCTGTTCCTCGCCCATCAGTTGCACCAGTCGCTCAAATTTCTTCTCGCTGGTCTCCACGCGCTTTTTCGTGGCGGTC
>CACXUB010000193.1 GCA_902770735.1 uncultured Bacteroidota bacterium
AGTAGCAGTCCGGGAGGTTGTCGCTGCCCGAGAGGGTGGCGTAATAGAGGTCGGTCACGTGGTCTTCGTTCGTTTGGTTGTTGAAGGCGGGGATTTGTGCCACATCGCCGACGAGCAGCAGGAACGTAGGGGCCGTGGATGAGTTGTTGTACCGGTTTTGAATGAAATTCTTGATGGAGGAAGTGGTGGTGCCCACGTTGGAGTTGCTTGTGTAAACCAGTTCCACGGAGTAACCCAGCCGGCGTTTCCATTCCGCAAAGGAGGTCAGGGCTGTGTTCGAAGAGAAGGTGGAATGAGCGATGATGAGGTATCGGATGGGAGCGCCCTTGTATTCGTCTTTGGCTTCGTTTGCCATCTTGTTGACAATCAGGCTGGTGTCCGTCGAGAACATGGGCGAAGCATATTTTTCCAAGCGGTTGGTGGAAAACATGTCGGTGTTGACGAAGGTGAATTCCACCTCAATTTGGGTGTAAATGCGGATTCTGTTTGTGACGGGGTTGTACTGCACCGGGGAGAAATACACGTTTGCCAGCGCGACGTCGCGTCTCACACCGGCTTTTTCCACATTCACTAACGGCAAAGCATAGAATGCGTTGGTGGTGTAAATTTGCTGGTTGAAGAGAAAAGGCGGGTTTGTCTCGCTTTTCGACCGACTCGGTTGTGCGGGGTACAGCGGGTGGAGGATGCCGAGGTCGGCGGCGTTGTATTCGGTGTACTGCGCGTTGGTGACGGTGGCGATGACGGAGTCGCAGACGGGAATCTGCAACAGCTTGCTCAGCAGAGGCAGTTGCGGCGCCCCCGGATTGTTCGAGGCGTCATAACCCGCCATGGTGATCTGAGAGAAAACACCCTCGGCGACGGAGATCTCCTCCACGAGAAGCGAGTCTGCGCCGACGGAAACGGCCACTTTCTCGTAGTTGCTTTGTTTGATTTTTATGTTCTGTGCGAAAACGAGTGCACAGATGTTCAAAAATAAAAACAGAATAAATGTTCTTTTCATCATGTCTTTATTCGGTGATCATTGTTTTTTATTCGTTCCTGTTATTCCCCAATCATCGTTCTGAATTCCTCCTCCGACACGATGGGGATGCCGAGCGATTCGGCTTTCTTACGTTTTTCGGGACCCATTTTCTCGCCGGCGAGCACAAAAGCGGTGTTTTTGGAGATGGAGGAGACATTCTTCCCGCCGTGTTTTTCGACGAGTTCCTTGACGGTGTCTCTTGGTATGGAGAACACGCCGCTCACCACGATGCTTTTTCCCGCAAGAGTCTGAGAGACAGGCAGGTTCTCCTCTTTGTTGAGTTCGAACTGGAGTCCTGCGTCACGCAGGCGCATGAGGATGCCGAGGTTCTCGGTGTCGTTGAAGTAGGCTATGATGCTCTCCGCCACGCGTTCGCCCACGTCCTCCACGGCTGTCAGCTCCTCTGCGGGGGCGTTGGCCACGGCGTCCATGGTCTCGAAATGGCGGGCGAGTTTCTTGGCGGTCACCTCGCCCACGAAACGGATGCCCAACGCGAACAGTACTCGTTCGAACGGCACCTGTTTCGATGCTTCGATGCCCGACAGGATGTTCTGCACGGTCTTCTCGCGGAAGGAGATGGTTTTCGTCTTGCCGTTATCATCTTCGATAACCTTTTCTAAACCAAAGAGTTGTTCGTAGGTAAGGGAATAGAGGTCGGCGATGTTTTTCACCAGACCGTTGGCGTAGAGCATGTCGATTTTGCCTTCGCCGAGGGAGTCGATGTTCATGGCTTTGCGGGCGATGAAGTGTTCGAGACGGCCTTTGATCTGGGGGGCGCAGTGGTCGGCGTTGGGGCAAAAGACACCCGCTTCGCCCTCGGCGCGTTGGAGTTCGGCACCGCACACCGGACAATGCGTGACGAAGGGGACGCGCTGTGCGTCGGGGTTTCGTTTCTTGAGGTCCACTCCGACGATTTTGGGGATGATTTCGCCGCCTTTTTCCACGAAGAGGCTGTCGCCCTCGCGGATGTCCATCTCGGCCATGAAATCTCCGTTGTTGAGGGTGGCGCGCTTCACCACGGTGCCGGCGAGCGACACGGGGCTGAGGTTCGCCACCGGGGTGACGATGCCCGTCCGGCCGACTTGGAAGTCCACGCTCAGCAGTTTCGTGGAGACGCGCTCGGCCTTGAACTTGTAGGCGATGGCCCAGCGCGGGCTCTTTGCGGTAGCACCCACCTGCCGTTGCTGGTCGAAGTCGTTGACCTTGATGACGACCCCGTCGATGGGGTAGGGCAGTGCCTTGCGTTTCTCATCCCATGTGTTCAGGAAATCATAGATGCCGTTGAGGTCGCCGACCTTTTCCATCACGTCGGGTTTGCGGAATCCCCATTCGTGGAGCTTCAGCAGGCGGTCGAAATGGTTGCTGCAGGGCAGTTGTTCGCCGAGGGCGAAATAGAGTTTGAAGTCGAGACCGCGTTTGGCGACCTCGGCGGAGTCCTGCAGTTTGAGACTTCCGGAGGCAGCGTTGCGGGGATTGGCGAAGGGAGGCTCGCCGATTTCCTCGCGCTCGGCATTGAGTTGTTCGAAGCTGCTGAAGGGCATGATGATCTCGCCGCGCACTTCGAGCAGCGGCGGGAAGTCGCCCTGAAGTTGCAGCGGGATGGTGCGGATAGTGCGCACGTTGGCGGTGACCACGTCGCCGCGGGTGCCGTCACCGCGCGTCACGGCGCGGACAAGGGTGCCGTTCTCGTATATCAGGCTGATGGCCACGCCGTCGTATTTGAGTTCGCATACGTACTCGGGGGTCACGGCGAGAAGTTCGCGCACACGGCGGTCGAATTCGATGAGGTCGCCCTGCGAGTAGGTGTTGCCCAACGACTGCATGGGATGCAGGTGCTCCACGGTCTCAAAGCGTTTGGTGACCTCGCCGCCGACACGCTGCGTGGGGCTGTCGGGCCGCCGCAGTTCGGGGTGAGCGGCCTCAAGGTCAATGAGTTCCTGCAACAGCTGGTCGAAGTCGTAGTCCGAAATCGTGGGGTTGTCCAGCATGTAGTACTGGTAGTTGTGGCGGTTGATGTCGCGGATGAGCCGGTCGATGCGCTCCTGCACGTTTGGGGTAGTTTCTGCCATGGGATTTGAATTTGGCGGCAAAGATACGGTTTTTTTG
>CACXUB010000194.1 GCA_902770735.1 uncultured Bacteroidota bacterium
GTTCGATTTGGGCATTTTCTAGCATGGGACGGGAGAGTTTCCAGGTGGTGGGGTCGCGGTGGGAGATGGGACGGAACTTGATGTGGAGGGCGTGGATGTGGCGGTGGGGGGAGAAGTCACGGGAATCTTCTACGGAGTCGCTTTGGATGCCGATGTGGAAACTGCCGAGGTCGGGGATGATGATCTCTTCGCCGTTCAGGAGGTGGTGGCGCATCACTTCACAAAGTTCGGTGAGCACGAGGTTGACATCGGAGGGTTTGGCGGAACAGTTGCGCGAGATTTCTTCGGCGAACTGTGTAAAGCCTATGCGGCCGGTCTTGCGGGAACGGGCGTAGTAGCGGTTGTCGGTCCGCTTCTTTTCAAGGGTACATATGATTGACATACAAGATTCAAGTTTCTGGTTTCAGGTTACAGGTTTCAAGTTTCTTTCATTCGACTTTTTACATTTGTCGGTTTCACCTTTTGTAAAGTGCTGGTGTGCAGGTGCTTACGGATGAAACCGCGGTTTCATCCTGGTTTCATTTTTCGGGAGGTTTGTTTCGTGGTATCGGAGTGAAGTTTTGATGTTTGTTTGTAGTCCAAAAGAACTGTGCTTGCATTTCAAAAGATGATGGATGGGATAGTGATTGGGGCCTAATCAGTCGGTAAAACCCTATTGGCCCCTCCAATCCGAAGGATGATACCGGGATGAAACCGCGGTATCATCGGCAATAGTCTGGTTTTCAAGAGTTTAGGAGCGTATGAAGGCGTGAAGGCGATTTTGGTGTTTTATTGGGATTAATCTTCTGCAAACCTGACGTTATAGAGGTTTCCCGTACTGGTATGCTTCGCTTCTACATGCATGGCTTTCAGGCTGCGCCCCATCTCACTGAAGATGTTGCCGGTCGGTTTGAATTTCGGGAAGCGTTCTTGAAGTCTTTTCAGGATTTCCGTCAGTGACAGCCATTCACCTTGTCCTGCTCCGGGCGTGATCATGGAGGTGAGCAGATGCTGTATGCCGCTGATTTCCTGGAAACAGGCGTTCTGTTCCATCAGGCGGGTGGTTTCGGTCTTGTTGAGCCAGTAGCGGCGACCATGGCAGAGTTCATCGCGAAGTTGGGCATAGACCTGATCGTGATCGATGGGGGTGAGGAAATCGATGGGACCGGTGACGTTGACACAGAGGTAACGGCGGGAGCCGGAGGGGTCCACCAAGGGACGGCTGTTGTTCGTGGTGGCGATAAAGGAGGCAAAACGGCGGCGCTGTTCCATGTGGGCGGCGAAGGGCAGGCGCATATCGACCTCATTCTGGGAGATGAGGAACTTCAGCAGGGGATGCTGGCCACGGCTGAACTTATCGAACTCATCGATATTGATCAATGCACGGGAGGAGAGGGCGAGGGCCAAGGTGGTCTCACTCTTCAGGTTCAGGTTCTCGGCATAATAAGGGCGGAGTTCTGGCGGTAGCAGGACACGGCAGAAACTGGTCTTACCAGAACCTTGGTAACCGGTGAGCAGCGGCACGAGGGCATTACCGTGTTCGCGGTCAATCCCTTGCCAACAAGCCACCATCGCCAGCATCCATGTATGGAAATAGTCGGGCCAATGGGGCGTATCGGTAGGGATGCGGAGGGCCAAGGGAGCGATACGGTCCTGTCCGTCCCACGGTGAGAGTTGGTCGAGATACGCCCGGACGGGGTTGTACTGCCGGATTTCACGGGAGTTGATAAAGCGGTCGAGGTCACGATCCCAGGAGGGAAGACCGGCCTCGAGGGCACGGATGGTCATCGTGTTCTGGTCTTCCTTGGCCAACGGACGGAACGTATCGCCGGGGAGATCCCGTTGGCGGAACTCGGCCTGACGGGTGAGTTCGTTGAGGCGCAGCTCGTAATGACTGTCCATGAAATGGCGCGTCTGCCACATCAGCAGCATGTTCTGACTGACCTTTTTCAACGGTTGGTCCTTGCGTCTGGAGAGTTCCCGATAGGTATCGGCAAAGGAACGGGAAGCCGACGGGTTGACATAACAGTCAGGATCATAACTCAACGTGCAGAGGGCGGTGGGGGCTTCCTGGAGTTCCACCTCCATGCCGAGTTGTGCCTGATAGAACACCTGACCGCCATGACAGGGAGCGGCACAGACAATACGGACGGAAAGAGCATCATAGCCGACGAAGGCGAGGAGCGTCTGGGGGAGTTCGGCGGCAAGGTCGCGTAACCGACAGGCTTCCTCCCTGCTTTCCAAACGGTTGATTTCCAGCAGTATCACCTCATTCCGGTGGATAATCTTTGGTTGGAAGTTTTGTTTTGAGGTGTAGTCGTTTTGTCTACACTTTTTCAGGATGCTACCAAAACAGATAGCTGGCAGCATGGGGTTGACCTTCGGCAACAGGGTGGTGCCGTAGGTAGGGATGGCATACAGGTCGCGGAAGGGTTCTACCCAGCGACGTGATTGTTCACTGCGGATGAGGGTGGCGATATCGCGGACGCTCATCCAGGAGGTTGTTACTTTACCTCGGGAGGGTTTTAAGAATGTGAATTTCATACAATTTTCAATTTAACGATAACGTTAACAAAACATGTAAATTCATAAACTCACAATATGAAAATTAACGAAGGTTTTGAACTCCGTAAGGTTTGCGACGAGAATGTTATCGTAGCATATGGTCGCAAGAATATTGATTTCAGTAAAGTAATCAGTCTGAACGAATCTGCTGCGTTCCTGTGGAATGCTGTAGTAGATAAGGAATTCACCTGCCAAGATCTGGCAGATATACTCTGCAAGGAGTATGAAGTGGATGCACAGACCGCTTTGCAGGATGTAGCACAGATGGTAGCCAGCTGGAAAGAACTTGGTTTGGTTGCAGATTAATGGAGTGGATACTGGACATACTGCAGGAGATGGGAAACACGCTTAGGCTTCCCGCATCCTTTGTCGTTATAGAATTCGTCGGAACATTTGCTTTCGCTCTTTCCGGAATCCGTCTGGCATCGGCCAAGCATTTCGATGTCTTCGGTGCCTGGATTGTGGGTATGGCCACAGCCATTGGCGGCGGAACCTTTCGCGACCTGATGTTAGGCGTGAATCCGTTCTGGATG
>CACXUB010000195.1:0-4257 GCA_902770735.1 uncultured Bacteroidota bacterium
AGTTCGTCAAAAAATCAAAGTCCAACGACGCACAATCATGCAAATCACTGGACAATGACGACAAAGCCGACTCGGTATAGCTGCTGCTCACATCCACCTTTTTGCTGGTGGAGTTATTGGGTCCTTGCGCCACTGTCGCCCCTCCGGTGCACATCACCAGCCCGGACACGAAAGGAAACTGTGTGAACCCGTTCCGTTGGAAGACCCCAATCTGGTTCGAATTGATGTTTCCCTGGTGATTGTTGAACCTCCCGTTGGAAAGCTGGACGCCCTCGCCGGCGAGGTAATGGTTCAGCACCGTGTCGATATGCGTGCCCTGCAAAAGTTGCACCGTGAGGTTCTGACCTTGCGGAAACGCTGCAGGAAGGCTCAACAAAAACGCGAACCAAAAGAGCAGTATGCGTAGTTTCGTAATCATTTGAGTCAAAAATATTTAGTACAGACCAATACCATTTCAGAAGTGCAAAAATACAAAAATAATTAACACACGAATGTTAATATGCTTCAGATGAAAAAAAATCGTATTTTTGCGCCCTGACAATTTTGTCAGTTTTTTTGAAGCAAACGCCTTTATGTCAGACAAACAAAAAGACAGCAAACGGGAAGAGATACTGAAAGCGGCAGAGCAGGAGTTCATTCAGAAGGGTTATGACGGTGCGCGCATCATGGGAATCGCCGAACGCGCAGGGGTCGGGCACCCGTTGCTCTACTATCATTTCAAAACGAAGAAAGAACTTTTCAACAATGTGGTGCAGCGAAAAATAGGACTGCTGCGGAGAGCCATCATGGTCAGTTGGGATGAAGCCGACGGCACCGCAACAAACAAGCTGAGCAGCATTATCGGAGAGCATTTCGACTTTGTCAAGGACAACGTGGACTATTTGCGGTTTCAATTCCAGGAGATAGAACGGCACCCCGAACTTTTTGAGGAAATCAGGGAAAAAGCGCGACAAGACATCGCCAACATGACCGAAATCCTGCAAAAGGACCTTGATTCCGCGGCGGCAGAAAGATCCATCGAAGCCATCGATGCCCGCACGCTCGTCGAAGACATCATCGCCTTGAATCTTTTCTTTCACCTGACAGCCCCCACGCTGCACAAAATCGAATGCCACACAAACGACAATGATTATTACGAAAGAAGAAAAAAAGAAAACATAACCCTGATTTTAAAACGCCTTAATCCAAAAGCTTCCGACACTAATTTCTAAGTCTTAAAAAATCGTATTTTCGCACCCCCAAATATTGAATATGGATAACACCCTGAATATTGGCATTGACATCGGTTCCACTACCGTGAAAGTGGTGGTGTTAGATGCTGAAAACCAGACCGTTTACGCCGACTATCGGCTCCCGTTTGTGCAAGAGGTCATCTCCGCCGCCACGCTGGTCAAAGAGTCGTTCCCGCAAACCCGCACCTTCATCGACATCGGAGGCGAAGACAGCAAGATGATCTTCTTCGACAAAGGCCGCATGCCCGACATCCGCATGAACGGCAACTGCGCCGGCGGCACCGGGGCCTTCATCGACCAGACTGCCAGCCTGTTGAATGTCGATACCGCGGAGCTGAACGTTTTAGCCGAAAAAGCCGAACATGTCTATCCCATCGCGTCCCGTTGCGGCGTATTCTCCAAGACCGACATCCAGAACCTGCTGGCCCGCAACGTCAGCAAGGCCGATGTCGCGCTGTCGGTGTTCCATGCGGTCTGCCTGCAGGTCCTGGGCACACTCTCACGAGGTGTCGATGTGCAGGCTCCCGTCTTCTTCTGCGGCGGCCCGTTCGCCTTCCTGCCCAAGTTGAAGCAGGTGTTCCTGGAGAACCTCCAGCTCTCGGAGGAGGACTGCGTGGCCGTGCCTGACGCCCGCGTAGTGCCCGCCCAAGGCGCCGCCCTCATGGCCAAAACCGCCTGTCCCAAACCGATTCCCGTGGCCGACTTCATCCAAACCGTCAACAGCCAAGCCATGGGCGATGAATCGCGGCTGTTATCCAATCGGTTAGACCCCTTGTTCACCGACAAACAGCATTTTGAAAGATGGAAATCGGAGAAGCAGAACTTCTTCGTGGAGCGTGTGGACTGGGACAAGGTGAAGAGCAACGAGGTCTATATCGGCATCGACTCCGGTTCCACGACGACCAAATTCGTGGTGTTGGACGCAGAGGGACGCATTCTCTTCTCCGACTACAGTTCCAACAACGGCAACAGTTTCGAGGCGTTCCACGGAGCCCTGAAACGGTTCGCGCAGGCATGCAAAGAGCACGACTTCGAGCCGAACATTCTCAACAGCGCGGTCACCGGCTACGGTGAAAATTTGTTAAAAACGGCCTTCGGGCTGCACCACGGCGTGGTGGAAACCATGGCGCACTACTTGGGCGCGAAACGCGTGTCGCCGGAAGTCTCCTTCATCCTCGACATCGGCGGGCAGGACATGAAAGCCATCTTTGTTGAAAACCAAGCCATTAGAAGACTCGAAATCAACGAAGCATGTTCCTCCGGCTGTGGATCGTTCATCGAGACATTTGCCAAGATGTTAGGCTACACGGTGGCCGATTTCGCCCGTATCGCGTGCGAGGCGAAGCATCCCTACGACCTCGGCACCCGTTGCACCGTCTTCATGAACTCCAAAGTGAAACAGGCCATGCGCGAGGGCACCTCCGCGGAGGACATCTCCGCCGGATTCGCCTACTCCGTCATCAAGAACTGCCTGTTCAAAGTGTTAAAATTACGAAAAATCGAAGAGCTCGGCGACCACCTCGTGGTGCAGGGCGGTACCTTCAAAAACCTCGCGGTGGTGCGTGCCCTGGAGTTGCTCACCGGCAAGGACGTCCGCTTCGCTGACATCCCCGAACTCATGGGCGCCTACGGTTGCGCCCTCTACGCCCGCGAGCAGGAGGTCACCAACGTGCTCTCCCTCGACGACCTGCTCTCCATCCAACAGTTCGAGAACAAACAGCAGGTCTGTCCCGGCTGTCCGAACCACTGCACCGTGCTGGAGTACCACTTCTCGAACGGGCAGACATTTTACGCCGGCAACAACTGTGAAAAGATATACACCAACCACACGGAAGTCCAGAAGAAAGGCTTCAACCAGCATCACCGGCGACTGAAAATGCTGTTCCGGCGGCCGATGCTGAACGAGTCGGGCGGCAAGCCGGTCATCGGCATCCCGCGCGCGCTCGGTATGTTCGAACTCTACCCCTTCTGGCACGCGCTGTTCCGGGAATGCGGCATCCGCACCGTCCTTTCCGGCCCCTCCACCGTGAAACAATACGAAAAGGGCATCCACACGGTGATGAGCGAGAACATCTGCTTCCCCGCCAAGCTGATGCACGGGCACGTGTTCGACCTGGCTCGACAGAAAGTCGATCGCATCTTCTACCCCTTCATCGTCATGGAAAACCCTGACGACAGTCATGCCCGAAACAGCTACAACTGTCCCATCGTGGCTGGCTATGCCGACGTGGTGCGCAACGCCATCGACACAGAGGAGCGCTTCGGGATCCCCACCGACGAGCCCATTATCTCCATGAACAACGAGGATTTCCTGCGCAAAAGCTGCGTGAAATACCTCAAGACCCTGGGAATCGGCAAATCCATGGCCAACAAGGCCGTTGACGCAGCCATAGCCGCACAAAAGGAATATCAAGAAGAGCTGCACACCGAAGCCACCGAAATCGTGGCGAAAGCGAAAAAAGAGGGGCGCATGGTGGTCGTCCTCGCAGGCCGACCCTACCACTCCGACCCCATCATCCAACACAAAATTTCCGACTGCATCGCCGACATGGGCATCGACGTGGTCACGGAATACGTGGCCGGCGAGGAAGATGCCGCCGTCTATCGCGAACTGATGGCCGTCACACAGTGGACCTATCCGAACCGCGTATTCAAAGCCGCCCACTATGTCGCCAACAGCCCCGACAACGTCCATTTCATGATGATCACCTCTTTCGGATGCGGTCCCGATGCCTTCATCATCGACGAGACCCACGACATTCTCGACCGCAAGGGCAAGAGCTTCACCCTGCTGAAAGTCGATGACGTCAACAACATCGGCTCGCTGCACTTGCGCGTGCGCTCGATGGTGGAGAGCCTGAAGTTCAGCCGACAGGAGAAAATCGACAAACCGTTTGTCACCACCCCACCCTTCACGGACGCCGACCGTCGCCGAACCATCATCGGACCTTATTTCGCCGGCGGGTACTCCGAATTCATCCCGACCGTGTTCAAAATGGCCGGTTACAACCTCATCAACCTGCCG
>CACXUB010000195.1:4297-5670 GCA_902770735.1 uncultured Bacteroidota bacterium
AAGGAATGTGTCGATTTAGGCTTGCAATACGCCAACAACGAGGTCTGCTACCCCGCCACCATCGTGGTGGGCAGTCTGCTGAAGGCCCTGCGCAGCGGCGAATACCCGCTGGACGAAACGGCGGTCATCATCACGCAGACGGGCGGACAATGCCGCGCCACCAACTACATCATGCTGATCAAGAAGGCATTGGTGGCCGCCGGCTACGAAAACGTGCCCGTACTGTCCCTCGCCTTGGGCAGCACCTTGGCCAACGAGCAACCCGGATTCACGTTCAACGCCAAAGATCTGGCTCTGCCCGCCATCAACGCGCTGCTCTATGCCGACTGCCTGTCACGAATCTATTACGCCTCGCGGCCGCGCGAGAAACAGCCCGGCATTGCCAAAGAACTGCACCAGAAATACATCGACAAATGTCTGCCGCTCATCGAAGCCCGCGACTACCGCGGCATGAAACGGCTGTTGAAAGAGGCGGCATCCGAATTCACCGCCAACATTGACACCGGGAAAAAGCTCCCGAAAGTCGGCGTGGTAGGCGAAATCTACATCAAATAC
Organism: uncultured Bacteroidota bacterium; assembly: GCA_902770735.1. Taxonomy (GTDB): domain Bacteria; phylum Bacteroidota; class Bacteroidia; order Bacteroidales; family WCHB1-69; genus F23-D06. Next base: position 4,853 of record CACXUB010000195.1, read on the forward strand.
AACTCTTTCGGACACCTCAATGTCCTCGACTGGCTCGCCGAACAAGGCGTAGAAGTCGTCGCCCCGTCCATCTACAACTTCTTCATCAACAGTTTTGTAAACCGCCACATCAACAAGGAAAACCATATCAAACCCGTGGATTTGCCGCTTTTCGTGACCGACGTGGCCTACAAAATCATCTTCCGTTACGCCAAGTCGTACGACAAGGTTTGCCAGGACTTCCCGTTCTACCGGCCGTTCGCGGACATGTTCCACGAGGCGAAACTGGCGGAACGCATCATCAACATGGCGGCCAACTTCGGCGAGGGCTGGTTGATTCCGGCGGAGATGTCTTCCTTGGCCGAAGACGGCGTGAAGAACATCATCAGCCTGCAGCCGTTCGCCTGCATCTCCAACCACATCATTTCCAAAGGCATCGAAAAGAAGATGCGCAAGCTCTATCCTGACGTGAATCTGCTGTTCCTCGACTTCGACGGCGGCACCTCCGAGGCCAACGTTTTCAACCGCCTCCATTTCCTCATCGCGAACGAATAGAACGTTTTTAGACTGTTACAATAACAATGTAGGGCTGTCAAAATGTGGCAGCCCTACAATAATTAATCATTAACCGTTATCATCTCAAAATCGTGATTGATCCGTTGAATGTAACCGTTTTCGCTTTTCCCTTGTAGCTGAACGAATAGTAATACGTGCCGTCAGAGAGACCGGAACCGTCGAAGATCTGATTTCCGGGATAAACGGTGCCGCTTTTTGCGTAAGTATCGTAGTTCTTGGCGTCATACACCTTCTTGCCCCAACGGTCGAAGATCTGCAGGCGG
>CACXUB010000196.1 GCA_902770735.1 uncultured Bacteroidota bacterium
GAATGAACCGATTTTGATGGAATATACGCATCCATGCAAAACCGATGTCCTGAAATAATTAAAGGCCCTAATCTCTCAACTCCTGGCTGTGCGCTGCGCGCCCCTCCAATCGGTTGATTCTTTCGATCACGTCCTGCGGCACTTTGGCGGGCAGGTGCTCCTCGGGGTCGAAGAGCATGGCGGTGCAGATGCAGAACTTGCGGTTGCGCTCGCGCAACACCCCCACATTCACACAACCTTCACAACCCTTCCAGAACGCTTCGTCGTCCGTGAGGTCGTCGAAGGTCACGGGCAGGTAGCCCAACTGTGTGTTCATCTTCATCACCGCCTTACCGCTGGTGAGTGAGAAGATCTTGGCATGTGGCCAGCGAATACGTGCCAACGAGAATGTCAGGTCCTTGATTTTCTTCGCGATGCCGAGGCCGCGGAAGTCGGGATGTACAATCAGGCCCGAGGTGGTGACATACTGTTTGTTGCCCCATGTCTCGATGTAGCTGAAGCCCGCGAAACGCGGCTCCGAACCGTCCGCCTGCGGTGCCAGCGCGATAACCGCCTTGGCCTCCTTCATCTTCGTGGCAACATACTCATGGGTGCGCTTGGCAATACCCGTGCCTCGGACTTTGGCAGCGTCCTCAATGGTCTTCAGAATGGTATCAACGTATTTCTCATGCGTCTCATCAGCCACCAATACTTGTATTTCCTGTTCTGTCATATTGTATATATATTCAATTATTCATTACAATCCGCTTTGTTGAATCTCGGCTATGGCATCCATCACATGTTTCCGCTCCGCTCTTTCATCGAGCACAATGAGCACCGTGTCATCACCCGCAATAGTCCCCAGCACTTCAGGCAGGCGGGCATTGTCGATGTCGTATGCCACATGGCCTGCGTGGCCCGGGGGTGTGTGCATGACAGCCAGATTGCCGCTGAACGTCATGGACAATGCGCCAAGACGGTTGATTTGCTGCACCGTCATGCGTGTATCGCTCACACGTTGGTAGCGCCGCTGCTCGGGCAGGAGATAGATGTAATTCCCCTGATCGCTACGCCCTTTCACCACGTGCAGCTGCCGCAAGTCGCGCGACAACGAGACCTTCCACCTGTACAAAATCACCGACAACAACCTGCAGTTCGTCGATCAGAAGGTCGATTTCGGTTATATCAGCAATGGAAAGTTGTTGATTCGCAGAAACGGGACGGTGGCGTTCGGCGGCTATTTCTGCAACAGCCTGAGTGAGAAAGCCCAAGGCTACTACATGATGGTTTGCGGCGGCGACGCGGGCGAGGTCAGCAACGTCAGCTACCAGAAATTCCCGGCGGAGTATTATGGCGAACCCAAGTTGACGCTCGGTGCGCTGAAGGGCGAAAAGATGTCCGTCTTTGTGGAAGACATCTACGAATTTTCCGACGGCTCGCTGGTGATGTTGGGCGAACAACGCGAGACATTGGTGCGCACGGTGACCAGCAGCAACGGCATGACCACCACCTACTACACTTATCACGCCAAGAACATCCTGACCAGCTTCGCGGACGAGTCGGGCAATCTCAGCGATTTCAAGATGATTAGAAAGTACCAGATGGCGGGCTCGTTCATCAGACCTATGGGAATCAAGCAGTTGCGTGGCTACGGCTATTCTTTCCGCAGCTTCATGCACAATGACAAACTCAATATCCTGTTCGCCGACATGCTGGACAACTACAGCGGCAAGGTGGATGTGATTTGCAAGAGTTCCTCTGCGTCAAAGCATTGTTCCGCGCTCTGCACCATCGACAGCAAACATAACGTTTCCAAGCCGGAAATGATCATCAGCCCCAAGGTTCACAAGACCCGCATGGTGTCGCCGCTCTTCATCGACGACGACGGGCTGCTGCTCATCAACGCCAGCAAGAAGGCGGGACAGCTTTCGAAGTTTTCGTACAGCTTTTAGTGAATAGAGCTTAGAGATTAGAAGGGATCCGGTCGGGTCCCTTTTTCTTTGCCAAAAAAAATGTATCTTTGTAAATCAAAATTATTTCCACATTTTTAAGATAAAATATTGACTATGAATAAGATAGTATTGATTACAGGAGCTACCAGCGGTATTGGTCTCGGTTGTGCGAGAAAGTTCGCCGAAAATGGGGACAAGTTGATCCTGACCGGTCGCAACGAGCAAAAATTAGAGGAAATCCGGAAGGAATTGGCCGACAAGGGCACGAAAGTGCTGACTTTGGTGTTTGATGTCCGCGACCGCGAGAAGGCCACCCAGTGCATTGCGAATCTGCCCGAAGGATGGAAAGATATCGACGTGCTGGTGAACAACGCCGGACTCGCCCTCGGCTTGGAACCCGAATACGAAGGCAGTTTCGAGGACTGGGAGACGATGATTGACACCAACGTGAAAGGTTTGTTGACCATGACAAGGCTCATCGTGCCGGGGATGGTGGCTCGCGACCGCGGACATATCATCAATGTCGGTTCTGTGGCCGGGGACGCTGCCTACGCCAACGGCAACGTCTATTGTGCCACGAAGGCTGCCGTGAAAACCATCACGGACGGGCTTCGCATCGATGTGGCGAACAGCGCCGTCAGGGTGACGAACCTCAAGCCCGGGCTTGTGGAGACGAACTTCAGCAACACGCGTTTCCATGGGGACACGGAGCGCGCCGCCAATGTCTATAAGGGAATCAAACCGTTGACGGGGGATGACATCGCGGATGTGGCGGTCTATGCGTCTAACGCGCCGGCCCACGTGCAGATCGCGGAGGTGTTGATCCTCGCCACGCACCAAGGCAGCGGCAGCGTCATTGTCAGAAAGTGACAAGACGCCGGGTTGCTCAGTTTTTTGGGATATTAGTACACCAGCCGGATGTTGTCACACCAGACGATATTGCCAGGGCAACCGGTGAAGGGTTCCTGGCAGCCGGCGGAGATTTGCAGAATCATGTGGGTGGGTGCCGCATCCGCCTTGAAACCTATTTCTTGCACGGGAACCATCTTCCCTTTTGAATT
>CACXUB010000197.1 GCA_902770735.1 uncultured Bacteroidota bacterium
TTTAAAACTGAAGAGCCGACAGGGTAAAACGGGCAAAAACATTATGACAAAAAACAACAGAATCGTGGTGGCATTCCACATCGGCCGCGGAGGCCAATTCCACAACCCGGGTCACAAGACCTACAAGGGCGAAATCAACTTCACGCAGCTTTGCAACTCGCAGAATAATTACCTCTTCGAAGTCAACCGCGACAGCAACGGGCGGTTCTGCCGTCCTTACCTAATCGATGCCGGAGGCAGCACGGCAGTCACACCTGACGACTACGGCAAGGAAGTCGGTAGCATCGATTACGACGGCGAATACGACACATGGATATGTTGCTACATCGAAGAATGCGATGACAGCGAGTTGATGATGATCTATCAGGCTGAGGAAACCTGGACAGATGCATACGATTTCGCGAAGAACAAACTTAGCGAAGATGGGATGATCAACGATGCGCATGAAGTCGATGAACTCATAAACAGCATAGCCAATTTCGGTGGAGACCCATACCTGGTTGAGACGGATGAACAAGCACATGAACTGCTCGAATCTATCAATGCCACCGCATCTCTTCGCAAGATTGTCAGAGGGGACGAGGATTTCGAAACGTATATGAAGCGTTTGGATCTCACGGATGAAAACAGACCTGCAGCAATCTACAGCGGTGTTGACGGAAGCGAGTTTTGTTTTATTTACGCGAACGATTACAAAATCAGATAACATGAAACGCTATAAAATCACCATCATCTTCAAGGACGGCACGCGGTCGGAGAACCTCGTGACCGCCCGGAACCGCAAGGATGCCGTCGCGCGGCTGATGAACAACGAACACTTCCGCACCTTCAGCGACGGCAAGGCGGTGGACAGCATCGATGTCAAGCCTATCCCAATCGAGCCCGTGGACGATACCAGGTTCACCGTCCGCACCATCCGCAACAAGAGCGGATGGTATATCGTCGAAGACTCCGTGACCGGAATCCGGGTAGAATGGAAGAGGGGGATGTACAACGAGACCAACCGACCTTTGCATCCGCCCGAAGAGCTGCCAGCCCTTGAGGTGGCTACCTCGCTCCGGGAGATCGGCGAGTATCTCTACAGCAACTTCCGGGACCTCCTATGAGACTGGAGGGGAATTTTGATATGTGCAAGGGCGTGCCGCAAGGCACGCCCTTTGTGTATCAGCCCATGCTTGTGCGGACGAACGGCCGCACTTTTTTGCCTACCGAATCCCCGTATTTGGTCCAAACGAGTTTGTCGATCGCGTCCGAGAAGTGCGTGGCCTCCTCGGGCAGCACGCCGGAGGAGGGCTTCTCCGACCGTTTGTCCTTTTTAAATACGTTCCCGCCGTACACCATCCTGGCGTTGTTCATCGATATGACCGTGTAGCGGCAGCGGTTGCCGTTGATTCGAAATCGCACGGGGCACGACGGCCGCTCAGAGAGTATCTCCTGCCACAGAAGGTGTTTGTCGCTCATCGGCGGCTCGCCGCGACGGTGCACCTTTGCGACCACGTTCCAGCCGTTGCGGCGGAGGATGTCGATGGCCTGGTCGTTGTAGGAGCGGGAGTTGACGACGTTGGGGTTGCGGTGGTCACCATATCGGTCGCGATAATAGTATAGCGTCTTGGTCCGGTGTCCGGCATAGTAGCGGCAGAACCGGTTGCAGATGTCGTCGATGACGGTGTCCGAGCCGTCCGGCTTGGCGAAAAACTCGTTGATTTGGTAGAGGTAGTCGCCGCGGAATTCGGCCTCCGGCACGTAGCCCGGTGTGGCCGCGACGAACGGAAGCTCCAGCCCGTAGGTCTGGCAGACCACGAACAGAGAGATCTGAGAGCCCCAGTCGGGGGCGATTTCCAGCGGCCGGTCGGGGTCGTAGTCGCGGTCGAACCTGGCGCTCTCGATCTTGCCCGAGAATCCGAGTTCGGCGTGGGAGGTGAGCCCCGCCTCCTCCATGGCCTTGACGTCGTAGCCGGTGTAATAGACGTGCCGCTGCTCGTCCAGGTTGTAGAAGCAGTCCTCTACCCTCTCCACGTAGAGGTTTAGGATTTCGATGAGGAACTCGAGGTTGGTGAGCGCGTCGCGCTGGTCCTTGATGTATTTGAGCCCGATGTTGGCCAGGTTGTCGAAGGCGTTGGCCACGTAGAAGAGGGTGCCGTCGTCGGAGAGGCGCGGCGGCATCTGCCGCCGGATCTCCTCGATGTCGTTCCAGCACTCGGCGAACTGCTTCGGGCTGTCGGTGTCAAGCAGCTGCTGCTGCAGGTGGACGATGCGGTTCCAGAGCTGCATGATTTCAACCCCGAATTTCTCGCGGTAGTATTCCGCAAACTTGAAGACCCAGCGCCCCTCGCGTGTGTAGGGCATGGAGGTCGTGAGGTCGAATCCGTGGTGCAGGTGGCAGGCGTGGTGCGCCCCCTTGCCGAAGTGCTCCAGGTTTCCGCGGTTCGTCGGAAAGGCCACTTTGAGCAGCTTCTGCTCGCTGAGCAGCAGCACCTCGTCGGCCATGATTTTGTCAACGTTCACGCCGCGCATGTTGTCGCTCTCGGTCTGCGAGAACATGGCCATCTTGCAGCCGTTGGCCACGGATATGCAGTTCTCGTACTTCTCGATTTTGCCGTAGCTGTCCTCCCACCTTTCAGGCGGGCGGCGGTTGACCACATAGTTGCCGTCCTTGACGTAGCCGAACTTCTCCAGCGCCGACAGCATGGTTTGGAAGGTGCCGGTGTAGCCCACGCCGAAGGTCTTGACAGGCATCCCGATCATGCAGCGGGGCATGAGGCGGATGGCCTCGTCGAGGCGCTGGCCTAAGATCCACGACTTTCCGGTCGCGCGGCCGCACACCAGCACGAGGTTCCGTGGCGACAGCACCTTGCAGAGAAGCTGTATCCTGTTGACGGGTATGTTGATTTCCATGGGCTATGAGTTGAGGATTTCCGCGGCCTGCGCCTCTGTCAGGCTGTTGGGCATCGAGCTCAGCAGCCGCTCGCGGTCGGCGGGTTTCA
>CACXUB010000198.1 GCA_902770735.1 uncultured Bacteroidota bacterium
AATAGCGATCTGAGCGACCGAATTCTCCTTGAAGAGACCCCGCCCGCCAGCAACCGCTTCCTGCCGGAAATCACCGCTGCCATGCGCGAAAACCACCGCATCGCCATCACTTACCAGAGCTTTGAGATGCTGTCGCCCCGCGAATTCGAGATCGAACCCTTCGCCCTGCGCTACTTCGGCCGCCGCTGGTATGTGCTGGCCCGCACCGACTTCCACACCAAGCTGCATCTCTATGCCCTCGACCGCATGAAAACGGTGCAACTGACCGGCACCCCTTTTACCCTGCCTGCCAACTTCTCCGCCCAGTCGCATTTCTACCCTTTCTTCGGCATGATGCTCACCGACCGAGACATCGAAATGGTATTGCTGAAAACCACCGAATCGCGAGCCCAATATTTGCGGTCATTGCCGCTGCACCACTCCCAAAAAGAGACCGAGCCTCTCCATTTTGAGTTGTGCCTGGTGCCCACCCCCGACTTCATCGGTGCCTTGCGGGCCATGGGCTCCGGTGTGGAGGTGCTGAAGCCTCTCTGGCTGCGTCAACAACTTCTGGAAGAGGCGAAAGAGATGGTAAAACGGTACAGCTACAAATGATTTGTTTTTAATATTTGCTTGAAAATGAGTGTTATACACAATTTACAATACCGTTTCGGCTTCGACCCGTGGGGCTTGCTCCTCTTCCTGCTGGTGATGCTCCCCAATTTCATCTGGTTCGCCGTTCCCGCACCGAACGACATCCTGCGCGCGGATTCGGCCTCGCCAGTGGTGGACGCCATCGGCTCCGTGTTCCAGGTCCTGACCGTCGCGTGCCTCTGCTTCGTCATCCACAAGAGCAGAAGCAAACTTCGTTTTTCGCCACTTATTATCGCTACAATTGTTTGCGTCGCAATTTATTACATCGGATGGGCGCTCTATTACACAGCCAATGTGACCCCCATCGTCATCCTCCTGCTGACTATTCCGCCCTGCTTAGCGTTCATCCTTTTCGCCGCCGACCGGAAGAACCTCCCGGCGGTCCTGTTTGCTACGGTTTTTGCGGTGTGCCATCTGGTTTTTGCGGTCGTGAATTTCGTGAAATGAGTATAATTAAAAGTTGTATTTTTGCAACTCAAAACATCCTGCTATGACAGATTATAACAACCTTACCGGCCTCCGCCACAGCGAACAGCTCGTGGTGGAGCACAAAGACACCGCCGCGGTCTATGGCTCCGGCGCGTTGGAGGTGTTTGCCACCCCCGCGATGATCGCCCTGATGGAAAAAACCTGCCTGATGGCCGTGTGCGACAAAATCGGCGAGGGCAACACCACCGTCGGCATCGCCGTCAACATCAAGCACCTGAAAGCCAGTCCCGTGGGCGCGACCATCCGCTGCGAGGCCGAACTCACCGAGGTGGACCGCCGCCGCCTGGTCTTCTCCGTGAAATGCTTCGAAGGCGAAACGCTCGTTGGCGAAGGCATCCACGAACGGTTCGTGGTGGAAAGCGCGAAATTCATGGCGAAATTCTGACAAGTATGAATCGGACAAGATGTTTGTTTAGACCGGTTTTTGCGGTTTTGGTGTTCCTGATTGTCGCGGCCTCCTGCGGTATGGCGCAGAACACCTCTTCCGCCCATGTTCCCGGCCACTACACCTACGAGCACGCCTTCAACTATGACCTCAACGGCGCGCACCTCGACGTGTACGAGACCGGCACGATGGACTTCCATCCCGACGGCACCGCCCTCGACTCCGCCCGGCAAGTCTATATCACCACCTTGCAGAATGGCAAGAAAGAGACGTATGTGTTCAACTATGTCAGCCCCAGCAAGTGGCGTTTGGAAGGGGAGAATTTCTACTTTTCCGGCATCAAGGAAAGCTTCCGTATGGAGGTGGTTGAAGGCGACAAGGAGGCCGAGCTACCGCAGGAAATCATCAAGGTCGTCAGTGGCAGTATCGATTACGAGTACAAGTTCCACCTTGACACGCTGACGGAGAAAAAGCTGCAGTGGAGCTTCACCTACCGCGACGGTCACCGCGACACGTGGGAGTTCTACCGCGCCAAGGAGTAAATTCTCTCCACCAAATGAAAAGCCTTTTTGCATTTTAGTTGCTTTGTTATCAATTATATCATTCAAATACCAACATTATGGCCACAATATTGAGAACGGGATACGCGGTGTATCCCTCCATAAAATTGCAAGACATCAAGACCAATGCCAAAACAGGGAAAACCCAGGTCAGCTTCATCAAAGAGCTGCTGTTCGGCGACTACATCAAACCCTATATCGTCAAAAACGACTATGTCCGGCAGACGGTTGTCGAAAACAAGAAAGAGGTGGAGTACATCAAGGTCAGATGCCGCAATGCAGATGGCTACATCAAGGAGTCGGACATGCAAGCCGAGAGAATCCTGGAGGTGAACTTTATCGATGTGGGCCAAGGGGACGGATGCCACATTGTCACGCCCGATGACCAGCATTTCCTCATTGATGCCGGTGAGTCTGACAACATGTACCGTTTCCTGAAATGGCGTTTCAACCTGAAGACGTCGAAAACACCTCCGCCACCCTTCACAGTTGTCGTTTCACATCCGGACGCAGACCACTACAAAGGCTTCAAGCATGTCTTTGACAATTCGGATAAGACGGCCCAGAAGATTCACATCGACAAAATCTATCACAACGGGATGATCGAGGCGAGCGGAACAGCCCTCGACTCGTTGGGCACGGTGGTGGAAAACAACGGCCACAAATACATCACGGATTTGTGCGACACCCACGAGGATTACCAGAAGCGACTTGCAAGTTCCGTCAAACGTGGGGATTTTATCAAAATCATGGACAAATCAGCTGCGCCCAAACAGGCTTTGCGTTCGGGATTTGCTCCCATTTATGAAGATAATGGGATGAAGATGGAAATCATGGGACCTGTGGCGGAAAAAATCAACGGGAAA
>CACXUB010000199.1 GCA_902770735.1 uncultured Bacteroidota bacterium
GACGCCGTCGAGGGCTTCGTAGAGTTCGTCGGTGTCGAGGATGTAGTCCGTTTCCTCTTTCCCGTCCTTGACTCGCTGGAAATGCAGGATGAAGTGGATTTCGGGGTGCGCGGCGATGGTGAGCACCATGGTGCCGGCCAAGTCGCCCATGGGCGGGCGGTCGAGGTGTGTGAGGCCGAACACGGCGGTGACCGTCGTGCCCACGCCCACCTCGCTGTCGATCTTCATCGAACCGCCGGTCATCTCGGTGTTCTGCTTCAGCAGCGGCAACCCCAAGCCCACCTTGCGCGTGGTGCGCGTGGTGAAAAACGGGTTGGTGACCTTCTCCACGGTCTCCGCGCTCATGCCGCAGCCGTCGTCCTTGAAGATTAGCGTCAGCGTGTCCGCGTCGTGGTTTTCCAAGACTTCCAGGGTGATGTTGTTGGCTTTTGCACGGGTGGAATTCTGGAGAATGTCCATGATGTGCATCGACAAATCCTTCATACTTAGTCGTTTAAGTATTTGTAAATTTGTCCGGCCACCTCGAAAGTCTGCTCGGTGGTGCCCAAAACGGGGATGTCCTCCTCCTTGGCTTGCTCCAGCATGTCGTCGTCGGGCTTGTTGCCCTTCACGAGGATGACGCACGCCAGTTCCTTCAGCGAGGCGATGGCGATGACGTTCTTGTGTGTCTGCAGGGTGACCCACACGTGACCCTCCTGCGCGAAGCCCATCACATCGCTCAGCAAATCAGAGACATAGCCGCCCTTGATTTCGGTATCCATATTGTCCTCACCACAAAACACGGTGAGATTCATTTTTTCCACTAATTCTTTTACTGTCATATTGTTAAATGTTTATAGTTTACGGTTTATAGTTTAAGGTTTATGGTTTACGGTTTATAGTTTATAGTCTATGTCTAAGTTTAAGTTCTAAGTTTAAGTTATAGTCTATGTTATAGTTCCCGTTTTACCTTTCACTCACATCTCCCCATTCTTAATTCTTAATTTTTAATTCTTAATTCTTAATTAAATCGTCAGCAGCACTTCCCGTCCGTCCTCGCCGTGGAGGGCTTTGCGGATTTCGTCGAAACTGCGGGTCTCCATCTTCAGGTAGCAAGGGGCGGTGCCGATGATGTCGGGTTGGTGCGCGTCCGAACTTCTGGTGAACATCTTGTTCTTCAGATATTTATGGATTTTCAGGATTTCCTCCTTGTTGCCGTTCTTGGAGAGCTCCACGGCGTCGTAGTCCAAATCGAAGGGGATGAAACCCAACTGTGCGATGAGGCTGTTCTTCATCTTGTCGATGTGCGCGGGCACGAACAAGCCGCCCAATTCGTGGACTTTGTCCGCTATCTGGTTGACATTCTGGTCGATGGCGGAGGTCAGCAGTTTCGGCTCCTCATAGACGATGTTCATCTCCTCGTCGATCTGCACTTGGTCGCCGAAGAAATCGGGGTCGTTGGGGATGTCGGGGAGATGTTCGTCGAGGTAGGCCTGGAATTTGTCGAGGGATTCGTGGTCGCCGAAATAAGCCAGACAGTGCGCCTCCTCCTTGGTGGTGACCTCCGCGCCGCAGAGCACGAAGATGTCGCGGTTGTGCGAGTAATGCTCAGCCAGCCGGCAGTGGCGCGTGGCGTTGTGGTCGGTGATGCCGATCACGTCGATGCCCCGCTCCAGGGCGAGCGCGATGATGTTCTCCGGCGTCATGTCGAGGTCGCCGCACGGAGAAAACAGCGTATGAGTATGTAAATCAGCCTTGTAGATGTTCATCCAATCTCAAATTTGGCTGGCAAAGATACAATTTTTACGAACGATTCATTTGTTTTCTAAAAAATGTATTTTTGCCGTTGTATTCGGATATTGAATTATTACATCAAATACATTGGGAGTGAAGAGACTAATTAAGATTTCAGAGAATCATCTTTTCAACAGGATATATCAAGTCCTTTGACAGGGAAAAGGAGTTTTTGTGAATTATGTGGTGTGAAACAAGGAAATATGAAGAGGTTTAAAATACTGATAACCATTTTATTGTGTGCTGCTTGTGCTTTTTCGCAAGCCCCGGGAAAGTTTAGTTTTCAAGCCGTGGTTCGTGATGCGAACAATGCTTTGGTCGCAAACCAGTCGGTAAGTTTACTTGTGAATATCCTACAAGGTTCAACGTCTGGTAATGCAGTATATGTTGAGTCACATGTCGCGATCACAAATCCTAACGGATTGCTGACGGTGACTATCGGAGACGGAAGTGTGTCGGCAGGCAGTTTTGCGGACATCGATTGGTCGTCAGGACTGTATTTCTTAAAAGTGGATATCGATCCTGGCGGTGGCAACGATTACGTTATAACAACAGTTCAGCAGCTGTTGAGCGTGCCTTATGCGTTGTATGCCACGGAGTCGGGCAACGGATTCAGCGGGGACTATAATGACTTGTCAAACCGACCCCAAATTCCTCAGATTCCGGTTGAAATTAGCACTTTCGTTAATGATGCGCATTATATCACTGCGGCGCAGCTCAACACACTGTTGGATTCGTTGTACAACACCATAGATAGTTTGCGTAACATGATTGAAGAACTGGGAAATATGAATCCACTCCCCCCCGTGCAAGATTCGGTATTGCTTCCTACAGTTTCCACCCTTGCGGTTACAAATGTTACAGGTTATACGGCGCAGTGTGGGGGAATAATCAGTAATGACGGTGGGTCTTCCATCACAGCGCGCGGAGTCTGTTGGGGTACGGCCCCAAATCCTACGATTTCTGGCAATCACACCACCGACGGCGTCGGTGCAGGCTCTTTTACCTCGTTGCTTGTTGGGCTCCAACAGGGCACAACCTATTATGTGCGTGCATTTGCCACTAATAGCGTGGGTACAGCATACGGTTTTTCACAAACCTTCACTACCCAAAATGACGGATTCCCATGTGATACTGCTTTTGTGACCGA
>CACXUB010000200.1 GCA_902770735.1 uncultured Bacteroidota bacterium
ATGACTTCACCAAACAGTTTGTAGGAGGAGATAACATCTGTGCCGTGCTCCGTGATGATCATCTGGTGCTCGTAGTGGGCCGACGGCTTGTGGTCGCGCGTGCGGATGGTCCATCCGTCGTTCTCCATCACGATCTTGTGACTGCCCAGGTTGATCATCGGTTCGATGCAGATGCACATGCCGGGAGCGAGTTTCATGCCTTGACCTTTGGTCCCGTAGTTCGGGATGTCAGGTTTCTCGTGCATGTCCTTGCCGATACCGTGCCCGCAGAGCTCGCGTACCACGCCGTAATGGAACTGTCCGACGTACTGCTCGACGGTGTGGCCGATGTCACCAATGGTGTTGCCCGCCTTAGCCACCTCGATGGCTTTGTAGAGCGATTCCTTGGTGCGAACGCAGAGCTTGTGTACCTCTTCGGAGACCTCGCCCACCTCGAAGGTGTAGCAGAAATCGCCATGGTAACCGTCCAGCACAGCGCCACAATCGACGGAAATGATGTCGCCGTCGCGCAGGTACTGGTTGGGGTACGGGATGCCGTGAACCACCACATCGTTGACGGATAGACAGAGCGAAGCCGGATAGCCTTCATAGCCCTTGAAAGAGGGTATGGCGTGGTGGTCGCGGATGCACTGCTCGCCAATCTGGTCGATATAGGTGAGCGGCACACCGGGCTTGATCACCTTGGCCACCTCGGCCAGGGTCACCGCCACCACATTCGCGCTCGCCTTGAGCTTCGCGAATTCGGCCTCCGACTTGTATTTCACTCTTCTGAACATCGTATTACTTATAGTCTATTAGTGGGTGCCATAAATACCGCCACCGGTGCGACCTTTGATACGGCCGGACTTCGTGAGACCGTCGTAGTGGCGCATGAGCAGGTGGCTTTCAATCTGTTGCAACGTATCCAACACCACACCGACCATAATGAGGAGGGAGGTGCCGCCGAAGAACTGGGCGAACTGTTGGTTGACACCGAACTGGCGCACAATGGCGGGGAGGACGGCAACAATACCGAGGAAAATAGAACCGGGCAGCGTGATGCGGGACATGATCTTGTCGATGTACTCCGCGGTCTGCTTGCCGGGTTTCACGCCCGGGATAAAACCGTTGTTCTTCTTGAGGTCCTCAGCGATCTGCTGCGGGTTGATGGTGATTGCCGTGTAGAAATAGGTGAAGGCAATGATCATCAGGAAGAACACGATATTGTAACCCAAACGGTTGTAGTCAATGAAGCTGCTCCAGAATCCCGTGGTGGTCTGTTGGGAAATGTTGACGAAGGTCAACGGGATGAACATCAAAGCCTGGGCGAAGATGATGGGCATCACGCCGGCAGCGTTCACTTTGAGGGGCAGATAGTTGCGGACACCGCCGTACTGCTTGTTGCCGACCACGCGCTTGGCGTATTGGACGGGGATGCGGCGGGTGCCTTGCACCAGGAGGATACAGAGGCCGATAATGACCATCATGAGGATGATCTCGATGATGAAGATGATGGGGCCGCCGTTCATCTCGGTGATACGGGCGGTGAATTCAGCCTGCAGGGCGAAAGGCAGACGGGCGATGATACCGATCATGATGATCATGGAGATACCATTGCCGATACCGTTGTCGGTGATGCGTTCGCCGAGCCACATGATGAACAAGGTGGCGGAGATCAGCAGGATGAAGGCGCAGATCGCGAATGCGGAGAAGCCGAGAATGCGGGTTTCCAGCATGGAGGGGGCGATGGCGCCGGGGAACTGGCCGGTGAGCTGGGCGATGTAGGCGGGAGCCTGCACGGCCAAGACGGCGACGGTCAGATAACGGGTGATCTGGTTGATTTTGGTACGGCCGCTTTCACCTTCCTTGGCAAGGCGCTGGAAATAGGGCACCGCAAGAGTGAACAGCTGCACCACGATGGAGGCAGTGATGTACGGCATGATACCGAGCGCGAAGATGGAGGCGTTGGAGAATGCACCACCGGAGAAAAGGTCGAGCATTCCGAGCAGACCTTCACGTGCCGCGCTGGAAAATGCGGAGAGGGCGCCGGGGTTGATGCCCGGGAGCACCACGTGCGCGCCGAAACGGTATATCAGGATGATGAAGAGGGTGTAGAGAATGCGTTTTCTCAGATCCTCAATCCTGAATATATTCTTAATGGTTTCGATAAACTTTTTCATTGTAAAGACGTTTTAATGACTATTACTCGGCTGCGGGGGCGTTAACGAGTTCCGCGGTGCCGCCACACTGTTCGATAACGGCTTTCGCCTTGGCAGAGAACTTGTCGGCCACGACATGCACCTTCGCGGTGAGCTCGCCCTTGGCGAGGATGGCGATGAGGTCGTTCTTCTTGGCCAGACCGTTGTTCACGAGCACCTCACGGTCGATCTTCTCGACGTTGAGCTTCTCGGACAGCTTCTGCAACGTGCTGACGTTGATGGCGTTGTATTCCACGCGGTTGATGTTCTTGAAACCTCTCTTGGGCAATATTCTGTAGATAGGCATTTGGCCGCCCTCGAAACCGATCTTGCGGCTGTAACCGGAGCGGGACTGCGCGCCCTTGTGGCCGCGTGTGGATGTGCCGCCTTTTCCGGAACCCTGTCCTCTGCCTATTCTGCGTTCTCTGTGTGTTGATCCTTTTGCCGGTTGTAAATTGTGTAAATCCATCTCTTTGATATTCAATTGGTTATTAAAATTATAATTCTTCAACGCTGACTAAGTGCTTCACGGCGTCCACAATGCCCAGGATTTGGGGAGTGGCCTCGTGTTCAACGGTTTGGTGCATTTTGCGGATGCCTAATGCCTCTAAAGATCTTTTCTGACGTGCGGGTCTGTCAACCGCGCTTCTGACTTGTGTGATTTTAATCTTTTTCATCCCTTCAAAATTTATTTTACATTATTAAAATT
>CACXUB010000201.1 GCA_902770735.1 uncultured Bacteroidota bacterium
ACACCGTCGGCTATAGTGATAACACCGCAGCCGGCACAGCCACCGTGACCATCACTGACAAGGAGGGCGGCAACTATAGCGTCAGCGGCTCTGCGACCTTCGTCATTTTCGTCAAGGGCGACGCCAACAACGACAAGAAGGTGGACGTAGCCGACCTCGTTGAGATGGTGAATGCCAGAGATGGCCACCCCAGCGTCAGGTTTGTCCTGAAGGCCGCTGACATCGACGGTAGTGGTTCCATCACCAACTCTGACATCACCGCCGTTGCCAATTTGATCATGAAAGGACAGTCTAATCCCATGTGAGATTAAAACAAAGATAGTCGCTGGGACAGGTACTTGGGTATGACGGCTGCTATGACTCAGGTACCTGTCCCACGGCTACCCAGGTAATAAAAAGTACTCAATGAAACAAGAAATATGCAGAAAATCTGAAGTACAACTCCCGAAATTATCCAAAAATCCGAAGTAGAACTATTGTTTTTCATACAGAGATCGTTGAAACTCCAAGGTCTACCGGACCAGCACGGGAGAAAACATGTAAATCGAAATTCCGATTGACATCGAGCGCACACGGGGTCACAGCGCACACGGGGTCAGGAGTTCTGTGTTTTAAGGCCAACGCACAATGGGGACTGTCCGGACTGTCCCTGGTGTGAGATACGGCAGTCATTAAGTCATTAGTCATTAGTCATTAAGGAAACCTCTTCCCCTCCTAAGTTCTTGCGTCCCTTCCGCCTCAGGACACTCCCTTTAACAAGAATACACAGAGGGTCTCATTGCGCCTCGTTCTTGCGTCCCGTTGGTAGCAAGCGGCAAAGCCGAGCACAGACCACCCCGCCCTATCGGGCTCCCCTCCTGACTCAGGAGGGGAAGAGATTACTCTAAGGGCAGACAATCCGCCTCCGGAGTAATCTCACTCCACACTCCTCACTCCACACTCCTCGAACACAAAGAACACAAAGGGGACTGTCCCTCTTGTGAGATAACGTCTACGATGTTAGTGCAGGAGTCGACGCTTTTTTGCCATTTCATCGTCGGTTTCCGATGTTGAAAATGCGTGAATGGATGTTTAAAATGCGTGAATTGATGTTTAAAATGCGTGAATTTGCGGATCGTGAGGCGGGTCGACTTACATCTAAAGCAAAAAAAGTTACGGCTAAAGCAAAATCTTCGCTTGCGGCGATTTTGGCCTTGCATGATACGATTTTTTTTTGTACCTTTGGGGTCAGAAACTAATATACGATTACAACGATTCAGCAAAATAATACATTAACAATATTAATTAATAAAAAAAGAATTATGCGAAAAAGATTACTAACAATGCTCGTGCTGCTCGTAGCAGTAGTATCGGGCGCATGGGCTGCAGACGGCATCGAATGCTCAGCCAGTGACATCGGCAAGGTCATCTGCACCGACGGCAGCATCTATGCCAAGGTGAGCGACGTGCCAACGGGCAAGACGGCTGCTGCCATGATTGCCTACATCGACATGGAGAACAAGAACGGCCTGGCACTTGCGTTGAGCAATGAAGGCTCGATGAAATGGAGCGATGCCATAACGGCTTGCGAAGGCAAGAGTGCTGTCGCCGGTGGCACATGGGTGCTGCCCAGCAAGGAGCAATGGGAGGCAATGGGAGCCGTGAATTCCACCTCTGCCAAAGCCCTGCGCGACGGCTTCAACAGCGTCGGTGGAACAAACATGGAGAGCGGAGCCTACTGGTCGAGCACAGCGAACGATGCCAATGATAATAAAGCTTGGCGTTACTACTTCACCGCCGGTTACAACTGGGAGAATAACGTCAATAAAACAGTGGAAAACTATGTCCGTGCCTGCCTCACGTTCAACATATTGGTCGCTCCTCCCACCTATTCCGTCACCCTGGCCGAGGGCACCGAGGATTTCGACAAGTGGACCATCGAGCCCGCCGAGGCTGCCGAGGGTGCTTCCGTCACCGTCACGTACAAAGGCGAGAAGAAGGTGAAGAGCGTGAAGGCCGTGAAGAAGGCGGCAGTTGAAAAACCCTATCTGGAGTGGGTTGCCGACCAGAAGAAACTGGTGGCAACGGAGATTCCGGCAGAGGTTACCACGGTGGAGAATGCTAACACGGATGTCCATTGGGCTGCAGGCACCTATGTGGTGGAGGGAGAAGTCACCATCAATGGAATAATTACATTAGATGGTAATATCGACCTGATTATCAAGGACGGCGCCAAGTTGACTGTCAATAGCTATATTCTTGGCTCAGACAAAAATCTCAGCATTTATGGCCAAGCCAATCAGTCTGGCCAATTGGTTGTTAATAGCTCAGGTGATGCCATTGTGAGCATAACCACATTGGAAGTTCACAGCTGCAAGGTAAAAGCGACTACTTCTGGAGACGCTTGTGGCGGCTTCTATATAGATGAAATTAACGTATATGGCGGGTCGGTTGATGGCGAAGGCACCGCCACTGATGGTTACGGAATTTTGCTGACTGACGATGGCAAAATGAACATCTACGGAGGCGATGTCAAGGCTGAAGGTAGTGGAAATGGTTATTCCTTTGGAATTAGGAGTGGTTATAATGGTGCAACCGTCACCGTCTCTGGTGGCACGCTGTGGGCTAAGAGTGCTGCGAATCAAGCTATTGGTAGCAATGTCACCCTCAAGAAGGGAGATGGCTTCTCCGGCAAGATTGAGTACAGGTCGGACAACAGCACCTGGAGCGAAACAAAAGATGCTAGTGCAAAATACGTAAGAGCAGGCTACTAAGCGGGCGAGAACGGGAAAAGACCCCCTCGGCGGACTTTTACAGGCTGTATAAAACGGAAAAGACCCCCTCGGCAGACTTTTACAGGCCGTACAAAACGGAAAAGACCCCCTCGGCGGACTTTTACAGG
>CACXUB010000202.1 GCA_902770735.1 uncultured Bacteroidota bacterium
CCGATGGTCCCGATGCCGAAAGCGCCGGCAAAGGAGAACGGGCCGGCGTTGACGCCAATCTCGTTGTACAGGTCGCTGTGCGGCTTCTGTGCTGAAGCACTCCAGCACAGAAGGCACGCGAACACTATGATGGTCACTCTTTTCATGACAGGTTATTTCAGACCTCTGTTCTTCAGAAGCGGCTCGATGGACGGTTCCTGTCCGCGGAAAGCGAGGTAGAGGTCGTGCGCATCGGCGGTGTTGCCGCGCTCCAGGATGTTTGTCCTGAACGAGGTGGCCGTGGCCGGGTCGAAGATGCCGTGGTCCTTGAAACACTGGTAGGCGTCGTTGTCGAGCAGCGCCGACCAGGTGTAGCTGTAGTAACCCGCCCCGTAGCCGCCGGAGAAGATGTGCTGGAAGTAAGGGCTTCTGTAGCGGGAGATGATGGACGGGATGAGCCCGATCTTGGCCATCTGCTGCTCCTCGAATTCGGGCAGCTGGATGCTGACGGGCGCGGTGACGGTGTGGTAGTCCATGTCGAGGATGGAAGCGGCCAGGAGTTCGGTGTTGATGAATCCCTGTCCGTAGGTGGCGGCGGCCTCGATCTTCTTCACCAGCTCGTCGGGGATCAGCTCGCCGGTCTGGTAGTGGTGCGCATAAACCTTCAGCACCTCGGGCTCGAAGGCAAAGTGCTCCATGAACTGCGAGGGCATCTCCACGAAATCGCGCGGGACGTTGGTGCCCGAGAGGGTGGGGTAGTGGCAGCGCGACAGGATGCTGTGCAACGCGTGGCCGAACTCGTGGAACAACGTCTGCGTCTCGTCGATGTTGAGCATCGAGGGCTTGTCGCCGACGGGTTTGGTGAAGTTGAAGACCAACGACACCACGGGGATGTGGTTGTTGCCGTCGCGGTCGTAGTACTGCTCACGGAAATTGGTCATCCACGCGCCGCTGCGTTTGCTTTCGCGCGGGAAGAAGTCCATATAGACCACAGCGATGACCTCGTTGTTGTCGATGACTTCAAAGGCTTTCACATCCGGATGATAGACGGGGATGTCCTTGTTCTCTTTGAAGGTGAGCCCGTAGAGACGCTCGCAGACGTAGAAGAGTCCTTTGCGCGCGGAGTCGAGCGCGAGGTAAGGCCGGATGTCCTCGTCGTTGAGGTCGTATTTCTCCTTGCGTAATTTCTCGGTGTAATAGCGCCAGTCGTAGGGCTGCAGGTTGCCGGTGATGCCGTCCTTGTTCATCATTTTCTGATAAATGGCGGCTTCCTCTTTGGCTTTGGCGAGGGCAGGCTCCCACACCTTCATCAGCAGTTCATAGACGTTGTCGGCGTTCTTGGCCATGCAGTCGTCCAACACGTAGTTGGCGAAGTTGTCAAAACCGAGGATTTGGGCCTTCTCTAAACGGAGGTTGACTATGTCGTTGATAATCTTCGTGTTGGAGAACTCGCCGTCGAGGCAGCGGGTGGAGTAGGCGGTCCAGAGTTCCTTGCGGAGCTCGCGGTTGGCGCAGTTCTGGAGGAAGGGCTCCATGGAAGGCACATGCACGGTGAAGGCGTATTTGCCCTTGGCGTCCTTGATGCCGTCTGCCGTCTCTTTGGCGGTGGCCAGCTGGCTCTCTGTCAGGCCTTTGAGGTCTTCTTCGTTATCGACGAAGAGGGTGTATCCGTTGGTGGCGCCGAGCACGTTGTTGCCGAATTTGAGGGTGAGGGTGGAGAGCTGTTCGTTGATTTCGCGGAACCGGGCCTGCTTGTCGGCGGGCACATTGGCGCCGCCCCGTTCAAAATCTTTGTAGATGACCTCCAACAGCCGTTTCTGCTCGTCGTTGAGGTTCTCCTTGTCGCGGTTCTCGTACACCTTCTTGATGCGCTCGAACAGCTTGGCGTTCAGCATGATGTCATCGCCGTGACGGGTGAGCATCGGGAAGATGGTGTCGGAGAGCTTTTCCATTTCGGGACTGTTCATACACTCGGCGAGGTTCATGAAGACGGAGGCGACCTTGGTCAGCAGTTCGCCGCTGTACTCGTAGGGGATGATGGTGTTGCCGAAGGTGGGCTCTTCGGAGTTGTCGCAGATGGTCTGGATTTTCTCCTGTTGCTGCCGTATGCCCTCCTGGATGGCAGGGAGGTAGTCGGTGGTTTTGATTTGGTCGAAGGGCGGCACGCCGTAGGGGGTGTCCCACTCCTTCATGAAGGGGTTGTTGGCCAGTTCAGGGTTCTCGGCCGTTTTTTTCTTACATGCGCCGCCAAACACCGCGGTCGCTACTACTAAACTCATAATGAATAAGTTACGTTTCATAAGTACGGTTTGTTTTTATATTCGTTACTGATTAATTTCTGTTGGCAAAAATACTGTTTTTACTGTTCTTAATAGGTGTTGTTAAAAAAAAATGAGAATTTGGTCCCGACAATACGCGATATGTCTTTTCGATATGAAGGCGGCGAGTCCGCGAGCCTGATTTTTCATCGCTGTCTCGTGTCAATAACCCATAACCAATAAACATTTTTTGTATTTTTGCCGATTGTTTGAAAAAGTCAGAAATTATGGTAAAACCGTCTATTCCAAAAGGAACCCGCGATTTCACGCCCGTCGAGATGATGCGGCGCAATTATATCTTCGACACCATCCGCACCGTCTTCCACCGGCACGCTTATCTCCCCATCGAGACGCCCGCCATGGAGAACCTCTCCACCCTCATGGGCAAGTACGGCGAGGAGGGTGACCGGCTGCTGTTCAAGATATTGAATTCCGGTGATTTTACGAAAGGAATTGATTTCCAGGATGATACGAAGTCTGTGAACAAGCTGGCTTCTGAACTTTGCGAGAAGGGCTTGCGCTATGACCTGACGGTGCCGTTCGCCCGTTTCATCGTGCAGNNGCCGACCGTCCCCAGAAGGGCCGCTACCGCGAGTTCTACCAGTGCGATGTCGACATCATTGGAAGCAACTCGCTGCTCAACGAGGCCGAACTGGTGGAGATCACCGACGAGGTGTTCCGCGCTTTCGGCATCAACATCGTGATGAAAATCAACAACCGCAAGATCCTCAGCGGAATTGCGGAGATTTTCTGCAATGCCGACCAGGTCACCGACCTCTGCGTGGCGTTGGACAAGCTCGACAAGATCGGGCGCGAGGCTGTCTGCGCGGAAATGCTGGAACGCGGCATCGCGCAGGAGTCCATCGACGGACTGTCGCCGCTCTTCGAACTTGGCGGCCTTTCCAACGACGAGGTGCTGGCCAAACTGGAGCAGATGTTGTCCGCTTCGGAAACCGGACTCCAGGGTGTCAAGGAGTTGAGAACGGTGTTGGATTATGTTTCCAAGATGCAGATAAACACGGAGTTGGAGATTGATGTGACGCTTGCGCGCGGTCTGAACTACTACACCGGCGCCATCTTCGAGATCAAGGCGAAGGATGTGGCGATGGGCAGCATCTCCGGAGGCGGACGCTACGACAACCTCACCGGCATCTTCGGGCTGAAGGGCATGTCGGGCGTGGGCATCTCCTACGGTGCCGAGCGTATCTACGACGTGCTCAACGAGTTGAACCTTTTCCCGCAGCACATCATGACGCCGATCACCGCCATGTTCGTGAATTTCGGCGGCGAGGACGAACTCTACGCTTTGTCCGCGTTGAAACGGCTGCGCGAAGCCGGAATCCCTGCCGAAATCTACCCCGACAGCGCCAAGATGGGCAAGCAGATGAACTACGCCAACGCCAAGGGCATCCCTTACGTCATCATGGCCGGCGAGAACGAGCGCGCACAGGGCGTTTACACCCTCAAGAACATGCAGACCGGCGAACAGCAGGCCCTGAATATCGATGTGATTGTGGATACGATTCGTTGATTACGGTGATGTTCTGCTGCAGAGACGCCAAAATCAGGTGTATCTACTGATGGTCGCAC
>CACXUB010000203.1 GCA_902770735.1 uncultured Bacteroidota bacterium
GAAGATGGTAGGCGTATTAAAAAAATCCTCGTTTGTGTCCCATCCGCTCAGGATGGAGAGGTGGCACTGCGGGTCAAGGTCGATGACCAGCACCCGGCATTTGCGGTCCTGCCTGACAAGCGCCGCCGCCAGGCTCTGCACGGTGGTGGTCTTCCCCACCCCGCCCTTGTTGTTGACAACTGCCAACACTTCTTTCAGTCTTGTTTCCATGATGTATATAGTTTAAAAGTTCAATTATAAAGCCTGACAAATGCGCTGCAAATATAGATAAAATTTAAATATGCCGCAAATAATTCTTGCTTTATTTGTGGTTTGAAAGCAAAAAATGTTGTTTTATGTGCGTTTTTGTGGTTTGCTTTGTTGGTATGTGTGTGGTTTGATGTATTGTTTTGTTGTTTTGTACATTGTATGTTTGTTTGTTTTGCTTGTTGAAAAATAGATGTGTTGTTTGAAACATTGAGAGAAAACAAACAAGAAAACAAGTAACGCAACAATCAAACAAATATGTTTTGTTGTTTGTTTGTTTTGTTGATTTCTTGTTTTCTTGAAAATATTCAATTATCTTCGCTGTCGGAGCATGATTGTGTTCCGCTCTCATACCAGCTGCCACGGTAGCACTGGCGGCAGTGGTCTTTGTTCCTGCAGTCGTGGCAATAGCCAAATCGTTGATTCATGATTCGTGTGGGTGTTTGTGGATTCGGTGAAGTTTCAGAAGCCCTATATTATAGGGAGGCGTTGAGATGGAAGGGTGGGGCGGTCACTTGACCACCCCGGCGGCGATGCCCCCGAGCAGTGCGAAGGGAATGAGCAGTCCGGTCTGCCAGATGATGGCCAGGGCGGCGAGGATGCCGAATCCCTTTGCCAGTTCGCGGACTGCCTTGCTCCTGGTCATCATGCTCAGGATGGCGGCGAGGTTGCGCACAGCTTCGCCTTCGGTTCCTGAGTCGTCGGTGCTGGTGTCTTCGTCACCTGTGCATGGCACTTCGTCCGTGGCCGTTTCCGTTGCGTCTGACGGGCTTTCTGTGCCCGTGGGAACAACTACACGCCCGTAGCCGTCATCGGCCTTCCTGCGGCCCCGTGTGCGCCGTGTGGCGGTCTCTGTGGGTGTGTCCGCTGTCGCGGTTCCCGCTTCGTCCTCGGGGGTGATGACCGCGGCGGCGCGGCTGTCGGTGGCGTCTTCGGTCTGTTCGTCCGATGGAGTGGGGGAGGGCTCAGTAATCGTGGCCACCTGCTCGGCGGTGAGCACACTCCAGTGTGGGCGCATGTTGCCCTTCTGGTCGGTGAAGGGGATGCTGCTGCCCTTGCCGTATCTCACCACCTGGCCAAACTGGCCGTCTTCCATCCGTGCCGGCCATGATAATGTGCGCTGGCTGTTGTGGTGCTCCAGTGTCAGGGAGCCGTCCTCTTCGATGTAGAGCACATCGAAGAATTTTTTATTTGTTCCGTCTGTGTATTTGTATGCTGCTTTCATTTTCATCGTATTCATCGTATGTTTTTATGCCTGGTGTCAGGCGGTTAATAAATAACTTGCTCAATAACGTAGTTGAATAACTCGATGTTTGCAGGATTGCAGGCCGCCGTGAAAACGTAGGTTTCTGCTCTGCGAATGTTCCGGGAGTGGCGGGCGGATGTCGCCCGCCGGATTCTTGTCTTTGCCATGTCACTTGATGCAGCCCGTTACTTCGTCGATTTCGTTCCATGCGGCGAGCAGATAACTGTCGCCGTCGGTATATGCCACATATTGACAGTAGTTAGTATCGCCGTTGTCCTCGCCGTCGTCGAGCTGCCACATTGCGCAGCTGACAAGTTCTTTGGCCTTGCACCAAATGGGGCGGTAGCTCCCTTCGTAGGGGTGGGTGCTCATTTCATGTGAATAGATGACCATTACATCGTCGGTGTTGTCGTTGACGATGTGCGCTGTGATTAAGAAATTAAACTTTGCCATAACTTTTTTCTTTTTGTGCCTGATGTCAGGCGGTTAAACTTTAATTATCTGATGCAAAGGTAAGCATAATTTTTGAAACTACCAAATATTTACGGATAAAATTTTAAATATTTGGTGTTTTTTCGGCAAAAAGAGGGTGCTTTCAATGAAAATCACTATCTTTGCAACCAAATAAATATGTTTTTATATTATATAATTATGACAATACAGGAAATTATCGAAGAAAAGATCCGCCGGGCGGGTAAGACAAAGACAAGTGTGTGCGCCGATATTGGTATCCACCCTGGAACGCATTGCCGGGGCGTTGGGGCTGTCGGTGGCCGCGCTAATCACCTCGCCGGATGAAGAAGCGCAGCGGGCAAATGTGCAGCCCATGCAGATAGTGGAGCATGTGAGAGAGGTGCCCCAGCGCGTGGTGTGTCCCCATTGCGGGGTGGCGATAGAGCTGGAGGTGAAGGTAAAGCCTCTGTTCTTCTGATGGTGTGGCCGTCGTGGTACGACGACATACGGAACGAAAAAGCGGGAGCACGAAACATGGCTCCCGCTTTTTTATTCTTTTTCTTTCGCCACAATCACCAGTTTGTAGCCGTCGGGATAGGCGAAAGCCTGGCGGAATAGTTTCTTGCAGCGACGTGGGCAGGCGGCCCAACTGTGGTGCCATTCGTCCCACAGGGTGCAGTGGTGGGTGCCGGATGAGCCGCCTGACGGCATGAAGCTCGGAGCGTTCTTCCCGGGGATGAAGAGGAACGGACAGGTGCCGCAACTGCCCGGCTCCTCGTAGAATGGGGCGTCGTTAATGGTGATCATGGCTTACCCATTCATCATCTTTCTTGCCGCCACATTCGCCACGGCTTTGAGTTTCAGGCGGCGGATGTCATCGGCGGTGAGTGTCTGACCGTCGGCTTCGGCCTCGGTGCGTAGGCGGGCGAGTTCGGTCTGTTCGCCGTCGGTCATCGTGTGCTTCACGTGTACGGTACCCCGGCGGGCGGGGTCGGTATGTGTGAAGCCGATGCCCTTGCGCTCGGGCCGCTGCCACCATTCCTCGGGGTCGTATTCCTCCTGCCAGTCCGGGCGCGGCTGCCAGTCGCTTTCCATGGTGGCGTAGGTGCGGCGGTCGCGCTCCTCGTGGGCGGTGGTCATGAAGTAGGCCATGCGCTGCAGCTGACGGCCCACGGCTGCATCTATCGCGCGGTCGAAGGGCTGTTCCTCGCGGTGCTCAGCCCACCACCGCTCCATGCAGGTGTCCTCCTCGTCCATTACGCCCAGCACTTCCAGGTAGATGTTCAGGCCGGGCACCTTGGCGACAAGTCGCATTTCGTCGCGCTCCTCGTCGTAGGTGGCTCCTTCCTGCTCGATGAGCTGGCGCACGGTGTAGCCGGTGGCCTGTGCTTCCTCGGCCAGCTGCTGGCGCACGGCCAGGCCTTCCAGATAGTCACGCCGTTCGCGCTCCTGCCGTTCCGCCAGTTCCACGTTCTTCGCCTGGGTGCGGAAGGCGTGGACCTTCGCCACGGTGTATGGCGGTTGCATGGCGATGACGCAGTCTTGCAACTCGCTGTGGTAGTTGAGCGATGGGCTGGTGATGATAAACTCGGTGTTTCGGTTCAGGTCGTAGTTGACCTTGTTCAAGCGCGAAGGCTTGCTATAAAAATTCAATTTGTGTGCCATAACAATTTATTGCTTTTTTAATAAACGTCGTTGTAGATATGGGTGGCGCGGCCATGCTCTATCATGAGCGATGCCCAGCGGGCCACGTTTCGGGGTGATGCGCCGTGGCAATAGCTGCCGTCGCTGGATGCCACCTGCCACAGGCGGTCGGTGCGCTCCTCGGTGTGGAAGCCGTCGCCCACGAAGTCGGCCCCGTCTATCATGTAGTAGCGTTTGGGGCAGGTCTCGGGGTTGAGCTGTTCGTCTTCATCGGTCTCGATGATCACCCGCTCGTTTGCGGGGTCCTGAAGGGCGTTGCCCCAGGCTATGAAAAACTCTCTGTAAAGGTCTGATTTCGTCTTCATGGTTTTATCCTCCATTATCTTTTTTCGGTGATTAAAAACGCAGCCTATATTAGGCGTACATGAAGATGAGATAAGACCCGATGATGACCTCGGCCCAGAGCAGGGCGGTGGAGTAGGAGGGGTGCCGGTCGTCGAAGTCGAGGATGGCACGGGTCATGCGCAGCTCCATGCGGTAGAGAGCGCGGGCAGTTGTCTTCTTTCGGATTGTGCGCAGCAGGCCGGCGGCCTTGCTGGCGGTGCTCACGGTCTTCGCCGTGCGCTGTGCCGCTTTTGCGGCGGTGGTGATGGTTGCTTCCATGATGTGTTGTTTTTATGCCGACGGGTCGGCGGTTGTTGAAACCCTGTTAGTATTTGATGGTGATTTCCACCTCGTCGCCATTCGGGGCGATGGCAGTGTGATGGAGGATCCCATCTTTGTCGATGAAGAACTCGCCTTGGCACCACTGTTCTGCGCCGTCGAGTGTCCACGAAAGATAGTCGCCGCCGTTGTTGTGTTTTGTCAATTCGACGTCCTCGACCTTGTGCTCTGGCCTGAGATGGTCGGTTGCAGCCTCAAGAGAGGCTTTTACATCCCCGTAGTTCTCACACTCCTCGGCAGCGACCAGCTGCTCATCTATCCACTCTGCATAATCAACGGGGTTGTCGAACTCCATTCCATCCCAGTTTACATTGATGAAATCTTCTCCAACACAAAGGACTGCATTTGTACGGTAAGTTTTAATTTCCGCTTTCATAATCTTTTCTTTTTGTGCCCGTGTCCGGGCGGTTAATGTAAATTGTTTTAAACTCTCTTGCCGTTGCTATTGTAACACCCTATCAGCGGCGAATGTTAGGAGGGGCTTGCTGAAGGCCCTTGGCAGCTGTTTGTTTTATCTGATGCAAAGGTAGGGCTTTTATTTGAAACTACC
>CACXUB010000204.1 GCA_902770735.1 uncultured Bacteroidota bacterium
GGCTCCTGACGCGAACATCGACCACAGGCGCGTGCCGAACCTGCAATGCTATTTCAAGCGGAAAGGGTATGCGCTGCCCGTGTCCAAGAATGCGGCGGACTACAAGCCTGGCGACATCGTGACGGTCATGGTCGGCGGGAAGCTTCCGCACATAATGATCGTCAGCGACAGGAAGTCGGCGTCGGGCGTTCCGCTTGCCTTGCACAACATCGGCTCGGGCACACAGGAGGAAGACGTCCTTTTCGCCTATCCCCTAACCGGTCACTATTGTATATGCTTTCCATCTCAGCAAAAGAAGGTTTGCCGATGAAGAAGCAGACTATGTTTTCATGGGGCGTTGCGGGGAGGATGAATGGGAGAAACACTATGAAGAAGTGCGTTTTCTATTTCATTGCCTACTTTGTAGTGTGCTTTGG
This sequence comes from uncultured Bacteroidota bacterium, assembly GCA_902770735.1. Classification (GTDB taxonomy): domain Bacteria; phylum Bacteroidota; class Bacteroidia; order Bacteroidales; family WCHB1-69; genus F23-D06. The sequence goes on from CACXUB010000204.1 coordinate 417, forward strand.
CGGATTGGGGAGCCTGTATAGGCTGGTATCGCTGTTGATGGGCGAATCGGCTTTTGCATGGATGCCTCATATGTTCGACTATCATGAGCAACATCCGATGCAATACATTGGTGTTGTGGCAGTCTGCTATGCTTTAGTCGCGGCGCTTTGGACGATGTGCATGAAACGGCAGCGTAGGGGAGTGTTAAGGATTCTTGAGGTCTTGGCTGTCATCCTTGTTGCGCTTGTTATTGCGTGTCCGTTGGGCGGGATGCTGTGGCATTTCCACGATATGCTGGCCGGGTTCTTCCCGAATTTCTGGCTGCGGAAGCTCTTAGGCGGCATTGTGGACGGCCTAATGGTGGGACCGCTCCTTGTATTCTACTCTTTCCCGTATAATCTCGTAGGATTGATTGTTGGCTACTTTGCCACAACCTGCGTACTTGTTTTCCCGCTCTTGTCGATTCGCTGTAACGGTCATGGGAGCTTTAGACAGGATTAACATGATTTACAGGATTAAGAGCGGAGCTGAAAGATGAAGTTGACAGGCAAAGACAGGATTTTCAAGGATGCCTTGCTTCGCGGCACGGGCAGGTGCTTTGCGATGCTTGCGACGGAATCTGCACGGCGGAAATACCGCCCGCTTGTTATGTGGGCCTGTGGACGAAACCTTGGATATGATACGCAGATTGAGGGAACGCGAGCGCTTTTCCTGTTTGACCTGATAGGGCGATATCCAAGCCCAGAACCATTCCTTGATGTTGTGGAAAAGAGTTTCTTCGCATCGTTCAATAAGGGCAATTGGCTGTTTCAACAAGAGTGTGAGTTATTAGCGCTGTTCGCAAAAACTGGGAACGAGCGGGCGCATCGCATTCTGGAACAGGGTTATTTGCGATTTAGCCAATATCTCAAGAGGTTGAATCTGGAGAGGATTTCCAAACCATACATTCCGGCGCCTGACAATTTTGACTCTTTGTGCAAACAGCTTGTGTATTGTGCCAAACCAGCAGAAGCACCGTCGATGGTTGAGCGCATCGTCAGGGATGTTGGCGGACTTTGCATGCGAGATTCTTTCTGGAACGTCTCGGCGGAGTTTATGCAAATTTTCTTTGGGGAAGTCGTGGGAGATAGAAGACTTGCTACCATGCTTGATCGAATCGACCATAGTCCTGAAGTCGAGGCATATAAGGCCGCCGTGCTCCAGTCGAAGAAGGAAGACGAGTCGAGGGATGCGGAACGGAAGAAAAGACAGGCCTTGGGATACAAGGAAGTCTATCGCCGAATCAAGAAACAAGACATTTCTGGTGTCAGAGTCATCGTGGGGAGCTGGTGGCGCAAAGGGCGTACGAAAGACGTAGAGGGGATTGTCAGGCTTTACGAGAAAGAGAAAGATCCTTCAACCAGGGCTAGGATCCTGGATGCGTTTCGCCCTCCGAGACTCAAGGGCTGCCTGCCATTGGACAGCGTTTTGCAGGATGCATCGTCGGAAGACGACGGACTGAGGGATTCCGCGTTTCGTGCTCTGGACGGGATAAAGGACCAGCGAGTCCGCGATTTTGCATTCGATGTGCTGAAGAAGCGCGGCATGTCCTATGAAATAGCCAGCCTCATCGCCAGCAACTATCTGGTGTCAGACGACGACTTGCTCATTGCCGCGTTGAAGAAGCAAGGGGAAATGCGCCGGCATCATTTAGGCTTTTGTGTGCTGAACAATCTGGGAGGCAAAGGAGGCAGGCTTTCCAAACGAATCCTCATTTACCTTTACGACACGACAAGATGTTCGTTTTGCCGTGAGCGGGCCGTGCGTGAACTCGGTCGGCGCGGATTCCTGACGCGCGAGATGGCGGAGGAGTGTCTGCACGACGCAAACAACGACATCCGCGATTACGCGAAGCGGTTTCTGTCGCGCCGCCGCGCCAAGGCAACATCCAATCCTGCCAATCCTGGATAAAGACAAGTTGAAAGAAGGCAAGGGCTATGAAGCCAAAGGACATAGAAACTTCACGCGAGACGGATGGCGCAGAAAGCTTGCTGGTGATACGCGCACGAGTGAGCGTCCCTCATAGATGGATTCTTCTGCTTGTATTTCTTGTTTTGACGATTGTTGGCGTCCTTCTTGCGAAGGGAGTCTTCGGTGAAAGAAGTGAGGCATTTGGCGCTTACAGATGGCCAGCAGCGTTTGCAATCATGGCGTTTTACGGTTTCTTCGAGGTAGTTGTCGCGTGGTTGACAGGGCTGGCGTTTTATGGAAGAAGTGAGCTAAAGGTCGGTCGTCGATCCGTAAGCGCTATAACGCATGTCGGTCCCTTCGGGCGGCTTCGTCGCTTTGCGGTCGGCGAAATGCCTCGTGCGGCTATTGCCCCGACAGGTGCGGAAATGAACGGTGAGCCACAGTATGGAGTGTATCTTTATTATGGTGAAAATCCATATGACGGATTTGATTCGCATCCACGCAACGCTTTCTGGGCCTTCCGTTCCTTTGATCATGATTCATGCCTGCGTGTTCTTGATATGATTGTTGCCGAACTGGGGCGCACCAGTCGCAGGTGAGATTGTAATAACTTCTCATCATGTAGTCTTAATCTTGGAATTTGGAAGTCACAAATTGTGACCTCCAATCGTAGCCGGCGAAAAGCGGGGAGATTTGGTATAATGAACGCAATCCTTTGAAAGGAGCAGGGCGATGAAGAAAATCTGGATTGCGGTGGGGCGGTTTGTGTATGGCACATGGTATGGCGCGATGGTTGTGTTTGTCGCCGTCACTGTTCTGCTGCATGGGCTGCAGTTGGCGAATTCCGGCTTTGGAGACATCATCTCGTGGCCGAAGGGGATTCACATCTGCATGATGTTTATTGCATTGGCGAACCTTGGTGCGGCCATGTTGTTTTCGCTCTTGCGTCGCAGATTTCGAAGGGGCTTGGCGCAGTTCCTGCTGTGCGGCGTGGCGTTCTTCGGCTATGTCGTCATGAGCTTTTTCGTCTACTGCGTTCCGACGCGGACGTCATCGG
>CACXUB010000205.1 GCA_902770735.1 uncultured Bacteroidota bacterium
TATTTTTATGTTCCATAATCCGTTTCTTCTTTGAACTTGCAAAAATACATAAATTACGAATACAAACGGATACCTTAGAATGCTGAGACGTTACACGCAACGTCTCTATATTCTAATTAACCCTCAAGTACGGCCCCGTGACAGACCCCTTATCCTCCGCCATCGCCTTGGGCGTTCCCTCGAAGATGATGTCGCCGCCCATCGCGCCGCCGCCGGGACCGAGCTCGATGAGCCAGTCGCAGGACTTCAGCATCTCAATGTTGTGCTCGATGAGGAAGATGGTGTTGCCCGCCTCCACCATCGTGTCGAAGAGGTTGAGGATGCGGCGGATGTCGCCCGCGTGGAGACCGTCGGAGGGCTCGTCCATGATGAAGATTTTGCCCGCATCGCGCAGGTAGGAGGCCAGCTTGATGCGCTGCAGCTCGCCGCCGGAAAGGGTGGAGAGCGACTGGTTCAGATGTAGATACCCCAAACCGACCTTGCGCAACGGTTCCAGCTTCTCGGCAATCACAGTTCCGGCAAACAACTCCGCGGCTTTGTTGGCGGTGAGGTCCATCACCTCGGCGATGTTGAGACCGTTCACCTTGTAGGAGAGCACTTCCGGCGAATAACGCAATCCGCCGCAGGCCTCGCAGGTGGTCTCGATGGCATCCATGAAGGCCATGTCGTTGACGATGACACCCTTGCCCTGGCAGACGGGACAGCCGCCCTCGCCGTTGAAGGAGAAGAGGTCGGCCTTGGTCTTGTTGGTCTTGGCGAAGAGCTTGCGGATGTCGTCGGCGACGTCCAAATAGGTGGCCGGGGTGCTGCGCAGACTGATGCCGATGCTCTTCTGGCTGATATAGACGATGTGTTCGGGATGCGGATAGGCGCTCCGGAAACATTCCATCAACGAACTCTTGCCCGAGCCCGCCACGCCCGCGATGCCGCACATCACGCCCAACGGCAGCTTGACGGAAACATTCTTCAGGTTGTGCAGATGGGCGTTCGCCAATAAGAAGAAGCCCTTGGGCGCGCGCACTTGCTCCTTGATGGCACTCGTCGCGCTCAGCATCGTGCCCGTAAGCGTCTGACTGTGCAGCAGTTCCTCGTAGGTGCCCTCAAAGACGATTTCGCCGCCTTTCATCCCCGCGCCGGGACCCATATCGATGATGTGGTCGGCGATTTTGATGATTTCCTTGTGGTGCTCCACGAGGATGACGGTGTTGCCGTGATTCTTGAGCTTCTGCACCGACTTCTGCATCAGCAGGATGTCGTGGTTGTGGAGACCCACGCTGGGCTCGTCAAGGATGTACATCACGTCGGAGAGCGGCGAGTTGATGTATTTGGCGATCTTGCAGCGCTGCGCTTCGCCGCCGGAGAGGGTGCCGATGGCGCGGTCGAGGGTGAGGTAGCCGAGACCGATCTCCTCCAAGGCCGACAGTCGCTCGGTAGTGGCCCGCCGGATGTCCTCCGCCAGCGGGTTGTCGATGGTCTCCATCCACTTACGGCAGTCGCTGATGCTCATGGCCGTCACCTCGGCGATGTTGAGGCCGCCGATTTTGCAGGAGCGTATCTTCTCGTTGAGGCGCGTGCCGCCACAGTTGGGACAGGTGCCCATCGTCAGCATCGGGTTGAGCACGGCGGCGTGGAGCAGTCCCTCCTCCGAGTTGATGATGCTGCGGTACATACGGGGGATGAGGCCTTCGTACTTGGCGGTTTTGGGCCAGTTGGAAGGCGGGTTCTTCAGCTTGATCTGCGGCGAGTTGAGGAAGAGGTCGAGCTCCTCGGGCGAGTAGTCCTTGATTTTCTTGTCGAGGTCGAAGAGGCCGCTGTGGGCGTAGCGTATCCACCGCCAGCCGCCTTTGCCGAAGGCGATGTAATGGATGGTGTCCTCGTCGTTGAGCGACTTGTCGAAGTCCACCAGCTTGTGGATGTCAAGCTCGCGGATCTCGCCCAGTCCGCCGCAGCGCGGACAGCTGCCCGAGGGGTGGTTGAACGAGAAGGCGTCGGAGTAGCCCACGAAGGGTTGCCCGATGCGCGAGAAGAGCAGACGCAGCAGGGCGTAGATGTCGGTGTAGGTGCCCACCGTCGAGCGGGAGTTGGAGGCCGGCTTGCGCTGTTCGATGACGATGGCGATGGGCAGGTTCTGGATGTCGCCCACGTGCGGCCGCCCGTACTTGGGCAGGTACTGCTGCGTGAAGGAGGGGAAGGTGTCGTTGAGCTCGCGCCGCGACTTGGCCGCGATGGTGTCTAACACTAGCGACGACTTGCCCGACCCCGACACGCCCGTCACCACGGTGATCTTCCCCTTGGGAATCCTGACGTTGACGTGCTTGAGGTTGTTCTCCGTGGCATCGCGGACGACGATGTGGGTGAAGTCGTTATTGGGTTCCATCTCTTTCATTCTGTTCAATTTCTTGCTGCTATAGATTTGAATCGGCAAAAGTACGACATTTTTTCATTCGTACAAAATGGTTCTATTCAGTGTTTGGTTTGGACATGATAAGTGAAGCAGGCGTTGCACCCCGTACAAGGATGCACCGTGTAATCACGCACCGAAACAATTTCTATGTGATGTTTTTTTGCTGCGCCTTCAGAAAAGGCTTTCACAAGCAGGTCGGTGTTTCCGTTATTGCGCGGACTGCCGGAAAGGATTAGGATATTCATAACAAAGATGTTTTATTTAATGTCATAAGCTTGTTTAATGTCCACCATTTCAATTCCAACAAGAAAGCAATCATCTCGTT
>CACXUB010000206.1:0-950 GCA_902770735.1 uncultured Bacteroidota bacterium
ATCGCGGTTCCGACTGGCGGCGCGGTGACACCGATTGCGGTTTCTATCGTTGAAAACGGAGAACCAAAACCCGCAAGCACTTCAATTATTACCCCTGCGGCGGTTGAAGTATTTAATTCTGTATCGTGTACCGGGATCATAAAGGTCCCCCGTGGGTGTTGCTTTACGGTTGCGATCGAATATGTCTCCGGCGTAACAGATGGAACTACGACACCGACACCTACGATACTGGTACGCAATAGCAACTTAACGGTCAACCGCATAGCATGAAAGGAGGGATAACCATGTGGGATTTATACAATGACCTCGAAGAGCTGTGCGAAACCACGGCGAACGAGTTGAAAGAGGCAAATAAGAAGGTGCGGGCCGCTGGGGGTAAGGTTTCCCCGGCTGACATGGCCTATCTGGATCAGCTTGCACACGTTATCAAGTCCGTAAAGACCACCATGGCAATGATGGACGCTGAAGGTGGCAGTAATGCCTATCGGTCATCCTATGCCAGACGGCGTGACTCCATGGGCCGTTACACTAGGGCCGATGGTCGGATGATGGACAGATCGTATGACAGCGCCTATGACAGCGGCATGATGGCTGAACTCCGGGAGCTGATGGAGGACGCGCCAGACGAAAAAACCCGGCAGAAATTTCAGAGATTTATAAACGAGCTGGGGCATTAAGGAGGCACACATGATAACCGAAAGAGACTTGGATCAGGCTATAGCTGAATGTGTAGGGGTCAGAAACCCTGACGTTAATACCTGTTTGAAACTTTCCGCTTTTTACACCATAAAGGATCATCTATTCCCCGTGCCGAAAGAAGAAGGCTTTTCCTTCGCGCCACCGGCTGTGTCGGAAACTTATGTTGACTATCAAGGCAAGTCGGAGTTTATGCAAGTGGTGGAGGGGAGGCCAGCAAGCGAGGTCTGGGCTATTGTAGATGAATTGATGGA
>CACXUB010000206.1:959-3667 GCA_902770735.1 uncultured Bacteroidota bacterium
TGGCGGTTATCTATCCAAGGCTCTATGAGGGTGTCATGAGAAAGCTCCTATAATGTCGCTTGCGAGGCGACAACGAAAGAGACGGTTTATTCCGTCTCTTTTTGTGTGCCTGAAAACAAATTTTTTTGAAAAACATATTGACTTTATCCATCGTACGATGTAATATAATATCAGGCAAGGGAAATAGGAGGTATCAAATATGAAATCATTCAGAGGCACACTTGATGAATTGGGAGCAAAGACGGTAGCGAAGTACAGACGATCAAACATGACAATCACTTGCAAGGTATTCAACGGAATGTACTTCATGCAGTTCCACAACGGCAGACAATCAGCAACAACCAGATACACCGAGGACAGGGACGAAGCGAACGCATGGATTAAGCGGCAGATTTCTGAAGGATTTAAGAGGGTATTTTAAACTATAACCCGCCCCGGAGGTTACGAGGGCAGAAGGAGAACAAAATGCAGGTAATGGTAATTACAAATTATGACAACAAAGAAGAAAAGGTGGCTATCGAAAACGCGACGAGCATTTCAGAATTTCAATCCACGGTTGCAATCAATTTTAAAGATGATGATGGGTGCAACAAAACGCAGTTTATTGGATTGGATGGATATACAGAATTGATCATAAGGCAAATTGGAACCCGCGCCCGGTCGGGTTATACCGGGCAGAAGGAGGATAAAATGGGAAATATGTTGAAGATAATGAAAGACCGTCTTGAAGAATATAAAAAAGAATATGAAATCCAGATGGAGTATTATATCATAAGTATCGAAGGAGAAAGAACAACAACAAATTTTGAACGCAATTCGATTGATTTTATGGCAAGGCAAAATGAACTGCGCACTAAAATAAATGAATTGTCATTTTGGATCAGTATGATAGAGAGCCTCACGGACATTGGAGAAACGAAGGGAATGGAGGGATAAAAAATGTTTGAAGTAGTAGAAAGGAGCATGAACACGGGAGGGGCGTGGAGAACCTTTTCGGGGTTTCAGACAGAAGAAGCGGCTGAAGAAGCTGCTGAAGAATTGAGCCAGAGTACCGATGAATATTGGTACGAAGTCAGAACGGAGCAATGAATAACCGCGCCCGGTCGGGAAAAACCGGGCGGAAGGAGGGTGCCATGATGAAAAGAACAGACGTATTTTTCCAAAACGCTTATCAAGCGTACATTGATTCTTTGGAATTGTCCGTGGAAGAACCCAAGACGCGGGAGGAATGGGAAGACATTATAAAATCAGAGGACGTTAATGGAGAAGCAACACCGGAGATTATAAATGGGCTTATTGATTGGTTGGATGAAGATGGATATGTCACAGATTGAGCACAGATTGGGAAATAGATTTTGAGGCATAAAAAAAGAGCGGTTCATCCGCTCTCTTTTTATTTCATTTTTTCGGTGTCGTCTTTGTGCCTTTCCACAATATCACTTGGAACGGTCGCACGGATCGCTTCACGCAACAGTCCGTTTGCAGACTTACCAGAGGCACTTGTGTATTCACGCAGGGCGTTGTACTCCGGTATCGTCACGTCAAGCGGTATGCGAACGTAGTGCGTTTTGTTGTATTCCATGTTATAGATCACTTTTTTTGATGGCATATTCGTTCCCCCTTTTGATTCCATTATAGCATCGTACAAGGGTTTGTCAAATCCATGTGTGCCTCTAAATTTTCTGATTTTCCTGTTGACTTTTAGCATCGTACGATGTATATTAAGACCAACAAGGAAAATCAGGCACACAAGGAGGTAGGGAAATGGATATCAGGACATTAAACCAAATCGAGAACTTAAAGAATCAGACTTTCGGTGTCGAGGTCGAAATGAACAACATGGTCAGGGAAAAGGCCGCTGAAATCGCCGCGAAACTGTTCGGAACCAACAGATACGAGGATACAAGAGAAAGAAATGGCTATTGCACATGGAGCGCGTGGGACGCGCAGGGTCGAGAGTGGAAATTTCAGAAGGACGTAAGCATTGCCGGCCACGATTATTGGAAGTGCGAACTGGTTACACCGATCCTTCGATATAATGACATTGAATTGCTTCAGGAGCTTTGCAGGCGACTTCGCAAGGCTGGGGCCAAGAGCGACGCCACACGGGGATGCGGTATTCACATCCACGTAGGCGCACAGGGGCACACAGCACGTACGCTTCGCAATCTGGCAAACATTATGTCAAGCCATGAACGGCTTTTGATTGACGCTTTAAATCTCGATAGTGGAAGGATTGACAGATATTGCAGGACGATTGACCCGGATTTCGTCTCTGCTGTCAACGAAAAGAAGCCCGAAACCATGGCTGACCTAGCTGATGTGTGGTACACTTCCAACAGGGCCGATTTAGGGCGTGCACAGCACTATAACAGAAGCAGGTATCACATGCTGAACCTGCACGCGACATTTACAAAGGGTACGATCGAATTTCGGCTGTTCCAATTCGACGCGCCGACGCAGGAGCGGAAGAACGGGATTCATGCAGGACAGCTTAAATCCTACATTCAGTTAGCACTTGCAATTAGCCAGATGGCGAAACAGTCCAGATGCTCGATTCCAAGGGTTTACCAGATCGACAACCCCAAATACGCCATGAGAAATTGGTTGAACAAAATGGGGCTTCGAGGCGACGAATTTAAGACAGCAAGAGAATTTTTAACCAAGAATCTCACCGGTGACGCGGCGTACAGATACGGTAGACCGGC
>CACXUB010000207.1 GCA_902770735.1 uncultured Bacteroidota bacterium
GTGAGCAGGTTACCCTTAGAGGCACGGCCCTTGATAATCACTTCCGAGAAGTCCTTTTCAAGGAAGAACTTCTTCACCTTGGCCGTGGGGTCGAGGGTAATCTTGATGATTTCGGCCTCGCCGTTGGGGTTGGAGGTGAAGTAGATAACGCGCGAACCGGGTGTACCTTGTGTGAGGTCATACTCTTTGTCGCGGGTCATGGAGGTCACGTTGAAGCGCTTGATGAAATACTGCCCTTGGCGGCCGTCGCGGTAAACCACGTTGTAGATGGTGCGGCTGTCGTTCTTCTTGAACACCGCCACGTGGAGGATGTTCTTGCCTACGAAAATCTTCTCGGCCACGCGGATCACCTTGTACTTACCGTCCTTGTAGAAAATGATGATGTCGTCGAGGTCGGAGCAGTTGCAGACGAACTCATCCTTCTTCATACCCGTTCCGATGAAGCCCTCCTGACGGTTGATGTAGAGCTTCTCATTGGCCTCCACCACCTTGGCAGCCTCGATGGTGTCAAAGTTCTTGATCTCCGTGAGGCGCGGGTGTTCGGTGCCGTATTTGTCCTTCAGGTATTGGAACCAGTCGGCCGTCACTTCGGTCATGTTGGCCAACTTTTGGTCAATCTCCTCTATCTCCGCCTGGATGCGGGCGATGAGTTCATCGGCCTTGTCCTTGGAGAACTTGGCAATGCGCTGCATCTTGATTTCGAGCAGGCGCAGGATATCGTCCTTGGTCACCTCGCGGATCATCTGCGGATAGAAGGGCGTGAGCCTCTCGTCGATGTATTCGCAGAGTTCGTCGGTGCTGTTGGCGTTCTCAAACGGCCGTCCTTTATAAATGCGCTCTTCGATGAAGATTTTTTCCAACGAGGCGAAATGCATCTGCTCCATCAGTTCGTGCCTGCGGATTTCGAGTTCCTGGCGCAAAAGGGCCAGTGTGCGGTCCACGGAATGGCGGAGTACGTCGGATACCGTGAGGAACTGCGGTTTATTGTCCTCGATGACACAGCAGTTCGGCGAGAGGTTGATCTCGCAATCGGAGAAGGCATAGAGCGCATCGATGGTCTTGTCGGAAGAAACGCCCGGCGAGAGATGCACCTGCACCTCCACGTCGGCCGATGTGAGGTCGGTCACGTTCTTGGCCTTGATCTTTCCCTTTTCAATGGCTTTGGTGATGCTTTCGCAAAGGGTGCTGACCGTCTTGGTGAATGGAAGGTCGCGGATGACGAGCGTCTTGTTGTCGAGTTTCTCAATCTTGGCTCTCACTTTCAATACACCGCCTCGCTGACCGTCGTTGTATTTGGAAACGTCGATGCTGCCACCCGTGGGGAAGTCGGGATAGAGCCTGAACTCCTGCCCATGCAAGTATTTGATGGCTGCATCGCAGATGTCGTTGAAGTTGTGGGGAAGGATCTTTGACGAGAGTCCCACGGCAATGCCCTCCGCTCCCTGTGCCAGCAGCAGCGGGAATTTGGCAGGCAGCGTGATGGGTTCCTTGTTGCGGCCGTCGTACGACAGCTGCCATTCGGTGGTCTTCGGATTGAATACCACGTCGAGCGCAAACTTCGACAGGCGCGCCTCGATGTAACGGGGAGCGGCAGCACGGTCGCCCGTGAGGATGTTACCCCAGTTTCCCTGCGTGTCGATGAGCAGGTCTTTCTGTCCCATCTGTACCAGAGCGTCACCGATGGAAGCATCGCCGTGAGGGTGGAACTGCATCGTGTGACCCACGATATTGGCCACCTTGTTGTAGCGTCCGTCGTCCATGCGCTTCATGGAGTGCAGGATGCGGCGTTGCACGGGCTTCAGTCCGTCCTCGATATGCGGTACGGCGCGTTCCAATATTACGTAGGAGGCGTAGTCGAGAAACCAGTTCTGATACATACCGCTGAGATGATGCACGGCAGCGGCATCAAAACGGTTTACGGGTTTGTAGTCGGAATGGGCCTCGCCATCGGCTCCTGTAGCCGACGAAGAACCGTCGGGAACGCCGGCGTTCTCATTGGCTGTGGTGTTTTCGGAGTTTTGTGCTTCTTCGTTCGTGGTAATATCTTTTGTCTCGTCGTCCATGATTGTTGAATTATGAGTGCAAAGTTACGAAAAGTCGAGAGCAAAACAAAGAAAAGCCTTTCTTTTTTTGCCGAGACAGAGTAACTTCGCGGTATTGACCGCAAAGATAATAAAATTTCGCGAAATGTCCAAATTCTATTTGATGAGGGTGCGTGTTTTTTCAAATATTACCATCATTAAGTCCGCTCTGAAAATGCTTTTACCCTAATTTAACGTTCGCATGTGCGCGAAATAGGAAAAAAAGCAGTACCTTTGCCAGCAAATTTCGAAATTTATCATTTAAGACAATGGCACAAGAAGACGTTTTCAAGAAGATTGTGAGCCACTGCAAAGAGTATGGCTTCGTTTTTCCAAGTAGTGAAATCTATGACGGTCTCGGCGCTGTTTATGACTACGGTCAGAACGGCGTGGAGCTGAAAAACAATATCAAACAGTACTGGTGGAAGTCGATGGTGCTGCTCCACGACAACATCGTGGGCATCGACAGCGCTATCTTCATGCACCCCACCATCTGGAAGGCATCAGGACACGTGGATGCTTTCAACGATCCCCTCATCGACAACCGCGACTCGAAGAAGCGCTATCGCGCCGACGTGCTCATCGAGGACCAGATTGCCAAGTACGACGAGAAGATT
>CACXUB010000208.1 GCA_902770735.1 uncultured Bacteroidota bacterium
AGAGATACTGGAAGTCTGCAACAAGATCTTTCGGGATAGCAACGAAGCGCGGATGATGGTTCTTTGTCACCGAAGCAGGGATTACAATCACGTTGTCGGAAAAGTCAAAGTCTCGGACATGAAGCTGCAGAATTTCTTTCGGCCGAATAAGGCAACGGAAACACAGATTCATCACCAGCACGAACTCAGGCATATCCATATTAATATAATAGTCACGGATACGCTTACGGACATCAGAAGGTATTACAGTTCTGATCTTACTGTCCACACGCTTGCGGTCGATGTCCTGGAACGGATTCGCAGCCGCATAACCGCGCTTGACCATCCATAAAAAGAGGGTGGTGTAGAACCTGAGGTAGTTGTTGTATGTCTTTGGCGCGAGACGGTCACGACAGTCCATGTCGCGCATGAACCTGACCGCCATGGATTTGTCGAAACTGAAGCAGTAATTGTCGGATATCCCGTGCGCTGCGCACCAGTTCTTGAAGATGGTGCCCCATGAAGTATAGCAGCGCACAGAGTCAGGCCGAAGGAGTTTCCTCTTTTCCTTCAGGAACTCATCCACGGCGGCGGACAGCGTCTTGCAGCCTCTGCCGGACAATTCCTCGACAAAAGGGTTCCAGCCGTTGTACAGCTTGCTGTTGATCTCGCAGGCCAGCAGCCTGCCGTACTTCCTGCGTTCGGATTTGACACGGATGTGGTTAACCCTTACACGCTTGCGCTCAAGGCGACGGGTCAATGGGTTCATGGCATAATATGTGACATAAGTATCTGTCTTTGTCTCAACATATTCTGCCGGCTTAAAGTCGATAAACGGATGCAACATTTTTTTTATCCTTTCATTTTCTTTCGTCAACAAAAGGACAGTTAGAGATGGCGCGATTCTGGCGCAGTTATTTTCAAAAATAACTGCAACGCGGTGAAAAACAGCGCGTTGCAGGGTTCTTGCGGAAAGTACAGGAACCCTGGCGGTTTTCGAAACCGCTGCCTTCAGCCGCTCGGCCAACTTTCCTTCCTCTAAATGAGTGCGCAAAAATACAATTTTTTCGGTTTCTGTGAGCGTTTTTTTCTTTTTTTTTCTTTTCTTTAGGGAGTAGGGAATAGGGAATAGTCTAAGTCTAAAAAAACAAACGCAATTCCGGGGAAACCAGAACTGCGTTTGTCGGTAAATAAGATTCCGGGAAAATCCGGGCTATTGCACGTTCTTCAGCACTTCCACGAGGAAATCGTAGAATTTGCCGACGCTTTCGATGTTGACGCGCTCGACGGGGGAGTGCGGGTGCTCGATGGTCGGGCCGAAGGAGACCATGTCCCAGTCGGGATAGCAGACGCCGAAGAGGCCGCATTCCAGACCGGCGTGGATGGCCATCACCTTGGGTTCGTTGCCGTATTTCTCCTTATAGACCTTCATGCAGGTGTTCATGATCGGGCTCTTCATGTTGGGGTTCCAGCCGGGATAGGCGCCGGTGAGTTCGATGCCGCATTCGGCGAGTTCGGCGATGGCGACCATCTTCTCGCCTAAAGCGTCTTTCGCGCTGTTCACGCTGCTGCGCATCAGGCATTTGGCGCTCATCTCACCGTTCTCGGCGATGAAATTGGCTAAGTTGTTGGAGGTCTCCACCAGGCCGGGCATGGAGTCGCTCATGCGCTGCACACCGTTCGGGATGGCGAAAATCATGTTCAAGAATTGGCAAAGGGCCTTGGGCTCAATAACTTGCGCGGGAGTGTCCACAGCCGTCACGGTGAGGCTGAGACCTTCCTCGGTGAGGGCGAACTCCTTCTTCACGACCGCTTCGAACTCTTTGGCAAACGCCTCGAATTCAGCGGCTTTCGCGGCGGGAACGGTCAGGATGGCCGTGGCTTCGCGCGGGATGGCGTTGCGCAGGCCGCCGCCGTTGATGCAGGCGACGCAGCCGCCGAAGTTGCGGACGGTTTTCTGCAGGAAGCGCGTGGCGATTTTGTTGGCGTTGGCGCGGCCGAGGTTGATGTCCATGCCGGAGTGACCGCCGTGCAGACCCGTGACGAAGAGTTTGTAGCCCTTCATGTCAGCCGGGGTGGCGACGGTGGTGTATGTGCGGTTGAAGTTGGCGTCCATGCCGCCGGCGCAGCCCACGTAGAGCTCGCCTTCCGTCTCGGAGTCGAGGTTGATGAGGATTTTGCCCTTCACGAAGCCGGGCTTCAGACCGAAGGCGCCGGTCATGCCGGTCTCCTCGTCGATGGTGACGAGCACCTCGACGGGTCCGTGTTGGCAATTCGGGTCGGTGATGGCGGCCAAAGCGGCGGCCACGCCGATGCCGTCGTCAGCACCCAGAGTGGTTTTGTTGGCGCGCACCCAGCCGTTGTCGATGATCGGCTCGATGGGGTCGGTCAGGAAGTCGTGAGCCTTGTCGCTGTCGGCTTGCGGCACCATGTCGCAGTGGGCCTGCAGCACGACGGGCGTGCGGTTCTCGAAGCCGGGCGTGGCGGGAACGGTGAACAGCAGGTTGCCGGTCTCGTCTTGCACGACGGGGATGTTGTTTTCAGCGGCCCATTCCTTGTACCATTTCACCACGGCGGTTTCATGCTTGGAAGGGTGGGGGGCGTCACAAATGTGTCCGAAAATGTCCCATAATCCTTTGGGATACAGATTCAAAAGTTCTTGATTCATTGTTTTTTTCCTTTTATGTTTGATTAAGATTCGTATTTCGACGAAAGAGCCGCAAAGATACGTTTTTTTTTGAGAGCGGTGATCACCAATCGTTTTCCTCAAATATCTCCAAAATTTCGATGTGGCCCGGATGGTACCGGAATTTCGCGATGGTGGTCGGGGTGGTGAGTTCGCCCTCCTCGCAACCGCTGATGATGAGCAAATATTCGGTGCCGTCATGCATGTTGTTCTCCATGGCAAAGTCCCATTCGACCGAGCCTTGCGAGTATAACATATCCATGAACCCGTATTCCTGGTACATTCCCGCCACCGAATACAAGTAGTATGTGGCGGTGCCGTAGTCGTCGTATATTTGGTCGCTTTCCTTGAACTGCCAAAAATAAGTGAGATTGTTGTCGGAAGGAGTTATTGTCAGCAATTCTCCCTCGAAGTTGACTTCGAAGTAAAGCTCCCGCTCCGGTACCGGTTTGGTGCGAAACTCAGTGACGACTGGGTTTCCCAGAATCTCGTGTGTCTCAGGGTGGATTTGGAACACGATGAGTTTGAAATCGGTGTCGTCGTAAATCGCGCTCAAATTGATTTGTCTGCTGCCTTGGTAACAAAAGGCATCCATGAAATTGGTGCCCTGGAGGTGGGACATTGCTTCCTCCATATTCTGTATCTCTTCCAAGCAGACTTCAAATTCTGGAATGTTGTAGTTGTCCTCTTTCGAACTCACGAGGATGTAGGTGTAGTAGGCGTGAGGATTCGCTGGTGTCACGGAGAAACGCGCCCGGGATCCGCCCACCGATTCCAACTTTACTTTTATCTCGGTGCGAAGGGTCTCTTCTTGCTCGCAGCCGGCAAACAGCAGCAAACTCAGGATAATAAGTGTTA
>CACXUB010000209.1 GCA_902770735.1 uncultured Bacteroidota bacterium
GTTTACCTCTACGGACGGGCTGGAGAGCGGTGAATATAAGGTACGCTTAGGTCAGACTGTAACTATTCAGGCGACGTCAACGAGCAGTCCCGCGTCTTCAGGAGCCGTGACCTATACGTGGGATCCCAGTGCCGTGTCCTCCCTCGCTACGGTGACTGACAACAACGACGGTACGGTGACCGTGACCGCCCTTTCCGATGCCGATGCCGGTACCTTCACCCTGACCGCCAGTATCGCCGCTGCGGGCAGTTTTGAAGAGTCAACGGCGACGGCGACAGTCCGCATTATCGACACCCGTGCGACTCCCGACTTCTACTGGTCGACCAATGCGGTGACGTTGACTGCCGGCGATGAGTTTACCGCTCCGACATTGACCAACACCAGTGATGGTACGGTGACTTACAGTAGCAGCAATCCTTCTGTGGCCACCATCGACGAGAACACGGGTGAAGTGGCACTTGCCGGAGGCTTTGGCACCACGACCATCACCGCTTCGGTAGAGAAGACGGCCACTTATAAGGCTGCCACCGCCAGCTACACTCTGACTGTGCAGGACCTGAGCGGAGATACCTATGTGCTGGTGACGGACATCAATGAGCTTTCCGCCGGGGATGAGATTATCATCCTGAACTATGCCAACAAGATGGCAATGAGCACTAACCAGAAATCCAACAACCGAGGTGCCACGAGTATCACTATAAAAGGATCCACGGCCTATGCTAACGACGAGGTGCAGGTGATTACTCTGGAGGGCGATGCCGACGGCTGGTACTTCAATGTCGGCAACGGCTATCTGTATGCTGCTTCGTCGAGCAGCAACAACCTCAAAACAGAGACGACACCCGATGCCAATGACAATGCGAAGGCAATGATCGGATTTTCCGGGTATGTTGCAAGCGTTGTGTTCCAGGGAACGAACACCCGTAATGTTTTACAATTTAATACAAGCAGTGATGGACTGTTTGCGTGTTATTCAAGTGCATCACAGAAAGACGTGGAAATCTTCAAGAAAGGCACGCCTCCCGCAGAGGTGACGATTACCCAATGCCGTGCCTTGGCTGATGGTACTAGCACCGTTTTGGCACTAGATGGCAGTACCGTTTTGGGCAATTATATAGATGCCGAGGGATGCCATGTCTTTGTGCGTGACGGAAAGGGAGCCAACCAAGCCATAGAGATCCTATTGGCAGGAGAGAGCAGTGCTCCTACCTGGGCCACTGCCAAATATACCGTGAGCGGAGCGTTCACCGGCATCCGTGAAAAGACCGCGACCGTTGACCGCCTGAACTGCAGCGGGCCCCTCGCTATTCCAGGTGAGAAAAACAGTGGTGACGTAACCCCTGTAGAACTCAGTGATGTGACCAATATCGCCGATTACAGCGGCAACTCTGTAGTGCTGACTGACCTGGCCTGCACCAATGACGGCACCACCTGCACCATAGGAGGACTGACCGCCAGTACCGTGTTCAAGGGTTATACCCTGCCCTATGAGGGAGCCTATGTCGATGTGGGCGGTATCGCCTACAACGGCAACACCCTTCACCTGATGGACTATTCCGAAGGGTCGGGAGCCACTCAGTCTCATCGTTGCTTCGTGTATGTGTTCGACGAGAATCGTGCCATGGCACTGCCTACGCCCGATAATAATAATTATAATGATGTGACAGCCCGTATGGTTCGCACGTTCTATGCAGACGGATGGAACACGCTCCGTCTGCCGTTCCATGACACCACGGAAGATTTCCTTTCCGTCTTCGGCGCAGATGCCATCCTGTCAGAATTTAATGGTCTTGAGAAGGATGCCGAGAGCAACACGCTCATCATGCGTTTCTCCGGAAGTAATGCCACCACCCCGGGAAACGAAAAGAATCTGTTGTTGAAATTGGGTTTGTCAGAAAATCTTGTGAATCCCAAGTTCGCCCGCGTGACCATTGATCCCGATAAGGGTGCGGACAAGTCGGCGAACATCACTCTTGGCGGTGAGACCTACACCGTGACCTATCGTGGTATTCTCGCGCCCACACAGATAAACGCCAACGACGGAACGAAGCTGTTCCTCGGGACGGCGGGCAATGAGTTGGTGTATGCCAGCGTGACGAATAACCTGCGTGCCACCCGATGTTATTTCGATTTGAGTTTCGACGTGCTGGCGGCCGATGCCTCCATCAACACAGCCTTCTTTGAGGTGACGGGTGAGGAAGTGACAGCCATCGACGGTGTTCCCGTGATGACGGCGAAGCAAGGAGCCGTCTATACGGTGCAGGGCCAGTATGTCGGCGAGCGTCTGGAAGGGTTGTCCAAGGGCGTTTATATCGTGAATGGTAAGAAAGTGGTAATCAAGTAAAGAAGGAGGAACGAATCATGAGAAGTCCATATAGCGCACCCAAAAGCGAACTTGAGAAAATAGACGGTCACCTGCAAGGGTTGCAGTTTTCACGTGTAGGTGCCCAACGTCAAGAAGAGGCAATTATCTACTATCACGGCAACTCCGAAGACCCCGACGAAGATATACCGGTAATGAACGGCGGCGATCCGCTGTACGTCTACGGCACGGACCTCGAGTTCATCTGCCGCGCGGAACTGCTTGATCCGGACGGCAATCCGCTCATCCTCGAGGATGAGGACTTCTACCGCAAGGGCACCAGCACCGT
>CACXUB010000210.1 GCA_902770735.1 uncultured Bacteroidota bacterium
AATGCACACGTGCTGTTGCCGAATCCAACAGAGTGATTCCCGCGATTGCCGGTTTCTCGTTGTCGTAGAGGTTGTTGCGGATGCTGTTTGGCCTGCCGGGGGTGCCTCCGAGCGGGTCGGTGGCGGAGTTCCAGTTCCACCCGCCCGCGCACGACCATCCCTCGTCAATCATTTCCAAAGACCAACCGCCTTCCTGTTTGATTCCCTCCGTGTGCCACGACTGCTTAAAGTTCACATAGTGAATCACTTCGCCGTCTTGATTGAACAGCGTGATTTTCTGTCCGCCGTCAGTGATGGCTAACGATGACAATATGTATATATTGTCGCAGAATGGTGAGAATGCCTCGAGGTTTTTCTGCGCGATGATGACGGCGTAACCGCAGCTGTCGAGCGGGATGTCGGGGAGGGCTTTGGAGGTGTTCCCTAATGTCAGCCGCCAGTTTTGCAGCCGGCAGGGGTAGGGGAGACGGCTGTGCAGTTCGAGATACTCCACCGCCGGGAGTCCGATTTCCGGGGCCGGTTTTGCCATGATTTCGCTGATGACGATGTCATAACGATTTGGTTCTGAGCTGTTTTGGCTCAAAGAAGTCCTTGTTTGGGACAGGATGCAAAGGGTTAGCAATAATGCTTTCAAAGTTTTTTTTGTCATAATATTTTTTGTTTTCAATTTATGTCTGCAAAAATACTACTTTTGCGGAGAAAAACAAACGTTGTTGATAACTTTTTCACGAAAAATTAAAGAATTATGAAAATAGCATTGGTTGGAGCCACCGGATTAGTGGGTGGCGTTATGCGTAAAGTATTGGTTGAAAGAGGTTTTGCGGATTGTGAGTTCATCCCGGCAGCCTCATCGAAATCGGTTGGGAAGAAACTGTTGTTCGGCGACCGCGAGGTGACCGTGGTGTCGGTGGAGGAGGCCATTGCCGGCAAACCGGACTTCGCCATCTTCTCGGCGGGCAGTGCGGCATCGCTCGAATACGCCCCGAAATTCGCGGCCGTGGGCACAGTGGTCATCGACAATTCCGCGGCTTGGCGCAGCGACCCGAACATCCCGTTGGTGGTGCCCGAAATCAACGGCGATGTCATCACCCCCGACGACAAGATCATCGCCAACCCCAACTGTTCCACCATCCAAATGGTGATGGCCTTGGCTCCGTTGCATAAACGTTTCAGAATCAAACGCTTGGTGGTCGCTACGTATCAGTCCATCACGGGTACGGGCAAGAAGGCCGTCGATCAGCTGATGAGTGAGCGCGCCGGTCTGCCTTGCGACCCCGCCTATCCGTATCCCATCGACATGAACCTCTTCCCGCACGGCGGTTCTTTCACCGAAAACGGCTACACCACCGAGGAGATGAAACTCCTGAATGAAACCCGTAAAATTTTAAGGGACAATGAGATACAAGTCACTTCCACCGTCGTGCGCGTGCCCGTCACGGGCGGCCATTCCGAAGCCGTGAACGTGGAATTCCATCAGGATTACGACTTGGCGGAAGTCTATGCCTTGCTTAACGACATGCCCGGCGTGAAAGTTTTGGACGCCCCTGCCGAGAACGTCTATCCGATGCCGAAATATGCCGAGGGTCTGGACGATGTCTTCGTGGGCCGTATCCGCCGCGACTTCTCCCAGCCTAACTCCTTGAACCTCTGGGTGGTGGCCGACAATCTCCGGAAAGGTGCGGCGACCAACGCGGTGCAGATTATGCAGTATATTTTAGGGAGTAGGGAATAGAGAATAGTGAGTGGTGAATAGTGAATAGTGAATAGTGAGTAGAGAGTAGTGAATAGTGAGTAGTGTAAAGAGAGTAGAGAATAGAGAATAGGGGATGGAAAGTTGAGAATAGGAATGTTGTATAAAATATTGATATTATGAAAAAGATTTCTATTTTATTGATGTTTCTGGTGCTATGCGTGTGCGGGTTGATGGCGCAGGCGCCGGAGAAGTTCACCTACCAGGCGGTGGTTCGTAATGCGGGCAACTCCTTGGTCACTAACGCGCAGGTGGGTGTGCGCGTGAGCGTGCTGCAGGGCAGCGCCCAGGGCACGCCGGTCTTTGTGGAGACGCATTCGGCGAGTACCAACGCCAACGGGCTGGTCACGCTCGAAATCGGTGGCGGTAATGCCCAGACGGGCTCTTTCTCCGCCATCAACTGGGCGGACGGGGTCTTTTTCCTGAAGACTGAGATCGACCCGAACGGTGGCAACAACTACTCGGTCACCACGACGCAGCAGCTGCTGAGCGTGCCTTACGCCCTGTACGCGAAACAGGCCGAGAATGGCTTCAGCGGCGACTACAACGACCTGACCAACACGCCGACTATCCCGACGGTGCCGACGAACGTCAGCGCGTTCACCAACGATGCCGGTTATATCACGATGGATTCCGTCCCTGCCATTCCGACGGTGCCAACGAATGTCAGTGCGTTCACGAACGACGCGGGCTACCTGACGGGCTATACCGAGACGGACCCGTTGTTCAACGCGTGGGACAAAAACTACAACGATCTGACCAACACACCGACCATCCCGACGGTTCCCACGAACGTCAGCGCGTTTACCAATGACGCGGGCTACCTGACGGGCTACACCGAGACGGACCCGTTGTTCAACGCGTGGGACAAAACTACAACGATCTGACCAAC
>CACXUB010000211.1 GCA_902770735.1 uncultured Bacteroidota bacterium
CCCTCCACCTTGGCGATGACGTTGAAGAGCTCGTAGTCCTTTAGAAACTCGTTCTCGATGTTGACGGTGATGGTCTTGGCATCCTTCGGGAAGTCGGAAGTGGCCCAGATGACGGGCTTGCCCATCACCTTCTCGCCGTATGCCTTGTAGAATTTAAGCAAGGGAGGCCACGTCTGGATCATCCCGGCGTTGGCGCACTCAGTACCGCCCCAAATCTTCTGGAAGTCGCCGTAATGACGGTAGGAGAACCAGAAGTCGCAGACCACGAAGCAGTCCTTGTACTCGGGTTTCGCCAGGTCGGCGAACATTTTCGCTGCATCGTAGTTGTTCGTATCGACATAGTAGAGTTTGTAGGTGCCACGCACGCCCGGCGAGTATTCACGCATCGAGAAATCGACACCCGGGGTCAATTTCTTGCCGTCAACGGACATTTTCATTTTGCCCGGAAATGTGTTGATGTCGATGGTGAACTCTTGTCGCCAGAGTTCATTGGCGCCCGCCTTGGCAAATTCTCCCAAGAGATAAGTTCCTGCCTTGTTGGCGCCGCCGTAGGCATAGCCGCGCCCTTGGTATTTCGCGGAACTCAGCTCCTTGACAATCTGTTTGTAATATGCCAGATCCTGCGCCTGCAGTGAAGTTTCGGGAATCAACGCCGCCAATAGGAACGCCAATGCTAAAAGAGTCAGTTTTTTCATTGCTTCGGGTATTAAATTCAGCAGCAAAAATACAAAAATATTTCTCGCAGATTTCGCAGACTAACGCAGACTTTTTTCTGCGTAAATCTGCGAGTTCTGCGGGAGATAATATTTTTCCGCCAAATGAAAACACATTCCCGCATTTTGCGTACTTTTGCCGCCGGAAAAAAAGTGCCTTATGAGAAAACATTGGATTGACAATCTGCGTTGGGTCACCGTACTGTTAGTGCTGTTGTACCACGTCATCTACTTTTACAACAACAAGGGCGTTTTCGGTGGCGTGGGCGGTTTCGGCGACGGTCCGCAGTACCAGGATGTGCTGATGTACATCCTCTATCCGTGGTTCATGCCGCTGCTGTTCATTCTGGCGGGCATCAGCGCAAAGTACGCGTTGGACAGACATTCCGGCAAGGAGTGGTTCAAGTCACGCACCCTGAAGCTGCTGGTTCCTTCCACCATCGGATTGTTTGTCTTTCAGTGGATGACGGGCTATTTCAACACCCTCGTGGCCCGACAAGATGTGCTGGCTTCCCTAAAGCAGCCTGCTTTGTATTTCCTTTGGGTGATTAGTGGCACAGGACCGTTGTGGTTTATCCAGGATCTGTGGCTGTTCTCGCTGATTCTGCTGCTGATACGGCGGATAACGAGGAACTGGCATTTCAAAATAAAGAATGAGAAGGTTAAAAAACACCTTCACGACAACGAACCATATCTCCTGAACATTTTAACCTTGATTATTTGTGTGCTGTATTGGCTCGGCGGGCAAACGCTTATTTTCAACCCGCGCCCCGAATCCGCAGACGGACTCTACAACCTCTACAAGCCGCTGTTCTACCTTATTTTCTTCCTGCTGGGCTATTATTGCTTCTCGTCAAAGAAGATACAAAAATACCTGTCTGATGGTTGGTGGATAGATATGGCTTGCGCCATTGTGGCTTGCGTTTATCTTTTATTTGACACATACGGCGAGAACAACACCACACCGCAGTATCTTGCCGACCCCTTCAACTGCATCTATGGCGGGTTTATGTGTCTCGCCATGATGGGTTGGTTTATAGCCAAATTCGACAAAACCAACGCCTTTGCCGGATATATGACCCGCTCCAGTTTCGGTATCTATATCGTTCATTACCTGATTATTGCAAGCATTGGCTCCATGATGTTTTATTACACTCAGCTACCGCCTGTGGCGATGTATCTTATTCTTATTGTAGCGGTTTTCACCCTGTCGCCACTGATTTACGAAACCCTCCGGAGGATTCCATTTGTGCGGTGGTGTGTGTTGGGGGAGAAGAAAAGTAAAGTAAATAAATAATTGATATACAATGACAAGCAAAGGTTCAAACAAACACACTCTTCGCTGGGTTCTGATTGTGTCGCTCGCCATTGCACTTTGGGGCGTTTTCGCTTGGGTGTATTTCTACGGATACTTCGGCGGCTTCACGAAAGTAAAACCAATTGATACCGAGGAATTTGCGAAATGCGCAGGCGACATCTCCTACATCACTATCCCCGATTCCGTCCGCATCATCGGATTAGGCGAGGCGACGCATGGCAACGTCGAGTTTCAGCAGCTCAAGCTGGATGTTTTCAAACTGATGGTTGAGAAATACAGCGTGCGGGCATTCGCGCTGGAGGGCGACTACGGCGGCTGCGAGGCGGTCAACCGCTATATCCACGGCGGCCCGGGCACGGCGCAGGAGGCGGCTGCGGCCATCGGCTTCCCCATCTATCGAACCAAGGAGATGGCGCAGCTTATTGACTGGATGCGCAATTACAACGCAACGGCAAAAGAAGGCGAAGACCTTCGCTTCTACGGCTTCGACATGCAACTTTACGAAAACAATTACAAGTATCTGTTAGAGGCCGCCAAGACTTTTGCAATTCCGA
>CACXUB010000212.1 GCA_902770735.1 uncultured Bacteroidota bacterium
GGGAAGAGGAGAAGAAAGCAAAACGGCGCGCTGAATGGCTACGCACAAGGCGAGAACTGAAACCAGATGAAAAAGCTAAGTTAGAAGCCAGTTGGAAACAAGAGCGTACGGGGAGCGTAAAAGTATTATTGAGAAAATCAAAAACAGCGTTGCGCATAATCGGGACACTCGTAATCCCATTTGCGCTCTTGATTCTCACAGTTGTGATCGGAAATATGCTTGCATGGATTCCTACGCCGTGGCACGATGCCTCAACCGGAAACCAGGACACGCTAAGCCTTCTCGGAGCGTCTTTTTTGGGAGGGATTGTCTTTTCGGCAAGTGCGCATCAACTGGCCCCTAAACACAAGAACGTTGCAACTTCGTTGATGATTTTTCTTGCGGTGGCGTTTTTCGTATACGGCTCATCCCTCGTTTATGATAAGGTTGGCACTTTCGGCATCGTCAGATACACCGTATCTGTTTTGGGAATGATTGTGTGTGCCGTAGCATCAAGAAATAAGTCATGAATTAATTTAGCCAAATGGCGGAGTGGCTGCGTACGATACGCAGAGCACTGGACTGTTGTGGTGAGACATTGCGCCATGCGACTACTTGCGCGTCCGGCGTGGGTTGCCATAAGGGTGATTATAGAAGGCAGTGGTTGCAGAGATCACCTCCGCGGGGAGCGTGGCGCTGCGCGCTCAAAGGCAGCCCGAAGGCAGCGGACAGAGAGTTGACGGCGGGGAAGGATAATGGTAAACTCTTTGCCGTGGACCAAAAACGGCTGACTGCGGTGATGCGCGGGCTGGGGACCGGCGAGCTGAAGCATCCGCGCTTCACCAAGGAAGAAGCCGCCGCCTCAGGAGAAGTTGTACATGAAAGACTATGGAACTACATCCTATCGCTGGAATCCCCCGACGTTTACGCCGGAGGAACGGAAGCGGTCGGCAGAAGCGAGGGCGGAACGCATTCGCAGAGCGGCGGCTGGTTGGGATACCTCCGGCGAATGGCAACGCGCTATGAGGGTGACCCCAAAGAAATAGCGGCAGGGGAACACAAGTATTTTGACCGAGGTGCCGAGAGCAGCGTCTATGCTGCGGGCGACGGTACGGTCGTAAAAGTTCGCAAGCTTTCTGTCTACAGTCTGGACGGCGTCAAGTCCGAGCTGGCCAAGCTCGTCTATCACAACTATCTTTTCCCGAAGGACGCATACATCCTTCGTGATATCGCCGTATGGGACAACAACGGGTATGACCAGTTCTATCTGATTCTCGAACAGCCGCTCGTGACGCCGAAGACAGATGCGGAAGGGCACATCATCGCGCCGAGCGAGGGGCAGATAGTTGAGGCGCTGAACAAGGCGAATCGGCATTTCAAGATTTACGACGAGGCGTGGGACCGACAAAGTGCGGATGATTTCGATACAACCGAGAGCGACGATTCCAGCGCGGCCTTCGCGCCGTCGGCGCGGAAGATCGCCTACAACGACCAGTACATGGTCTATGACTTCAAACCTGGCCGCAACACCTTCATCGACGCAACAACGGGAGAGGTGAGGTTCATCGATCCGCGTGTGGACATCAACGATCCGGGTGCGGGATTCTCTGTGTCGAAATTCGGGAAGCGGAAGATCGATAACAGTCCGATGGTCTGCGTTTGGCACAAGAATATTGTTGAGGATTTCTTTTTGACAGGATTGACATGATTATCAGGAGAGGCAATTGTAAAACCTCTTTTTGATTGTCCATGCAGAAAATGAAGAACATATGAAACATCTATATGCTTTGCATGTTCTACCTGTTCTACATGGATAAACCATTCTTTTGACAGGTTTTTACTGTTGCTTCAACGGGGAACGTGAAGTTATAGGCAAGAATATGATCTATCCTAAAAGATAGCAATTATTGATTGGGTGTTCATTCCTTTGAAAATGAGATTATGGTGTGGAACAAATCGAAGCCAGACTGCGATTTGTGGTAATGCACGAAAGACGGGGCTTTCGTGCGAAATATGTGCTTTTTACCCTGTCGATGTCTGGAGTCTTACGTCCAGAGTCCTCGAACCACATTGTTGGCATGAATCTTGCTAATAAAGTTACGCCGTCTCACGGCGGCATCGGTCTTTGAAAGCTTGTCGTTCCTTTGCGCATTTCCCGCGAGGTGCCTGCTTTGGTTTCAACCAGTGACTCGAAATCATTCATTCATGCCAAGGCGTTTCATTCCTCGCTTCTGCTTTGTGTCTTGAGGTGTTAGGCTGGTTTCAACTACTCCTTACAAAATAGGGCCTGGTAGTGAGGCTCGGACCGGATGTGTCTCCGGATTTACGCCAGTCGTTCTTATTCCTCATCACGCAATCACAAGGGGACGAAAGCTGAATAAGTTTAAACGAAAAGAAGGAGATGGTCGGATGAATATGGTTCAGAAAATGGAGGCGTTGGCCGATGAATGGCACTGCGGCGTGGAGCGGAAAGGCAAGGGTCACGTGCCCTACATCGCGCATCCGCGTGCGGTCGTTGCCCAGTTGAAAGCGTGGGGCATGACGGAGGACGCGAATCCCGTGCCGCTGGCCGTCGCCTGGG
>CACXUB010000213.1 GCA_902770735.1 uncultured Bacteroidota bacterium
CAGCGGGAGGGTCGCAGCTTGCTGCGACCGATGGAAGCTCGCTCGTCCCGCGACCGCCGCATGGAGAGCCGCCATCTTGGCGGCGCACAAACGCGACCATCGCTCAAAATACCCTACCCACAATTTCCAAAAAACGCATTTCCCGCTTGAAATCGGCGGGGGAATGGGGTATACTGATTCATATCTTACCCGAAAGGGCGGACGATTGATCTTTGACATCGGCGGGTACGGCTCTTCGTGACGCGATTGCGCGGCGAAGATCGGCACCGAGTACCCGCCACCGGCCCGAAGCCAAGGGAGGGTCGCAACTTGTTGCGACCGTATGGAGAGCCGCCATCTTGGCGGCGTCGTCCCCCAAGGCTAAGGGCAAAACCTCGGAACACCGGTAGGGCGGTCGCCCCGCGACCGCCGATCCAACCCGAGGAGCTGGGCAAGCCCGAAAGGCCCCCAGCACGTACGCAACAGCGTATCGCATGCTTGATATGAAACTTCGCCAAAGTTAAAGCAAAGGCACGATACGAAGGTTGCGCTACGTGGGCAAGTCCCACGTGGCGTGCTTTCTGATCATGTTTTGTTAAGGGCGTTTGGCGATGCCTTCCATCAGACGTGAGAATGTAAGGCACGCCACTCTTCTTTTTTGCGCCGAGGGTGTAAACGTGCGAACAACCGGCGCTGGAAAAGGAGAGAGAATGTTTAGAGTTAAAGGCGAAAGGCGGCAGGATCGGGATTGGCATGAAAAGATGATTGCCAAGGTTGCCGCGGTGGATGTCGGTGCCGGCATCATCTTGGCGGCGACATACTTTGAGTGGTGTGTGCGTAGAAGCATTGTTGCGCTTGGCGTGTCGAGCGTGCATGAACTGTCGCTCAAGCTAACAGATCCGAATTTGAGATTTGACGATCTTGTTGAACTGTGGAATACTGAAGTGGCCGGTCGTTTTGGCAGTGGCGAAATGCTTACACTGCCCATGCTTTACGATCAGAGCAAGGGTAAGCCGAGGTTCGGAAATCTGCCTTTGACGTGGCAGAACATTGGGAGAGCGAGAAAACTGCGCAATGCCCTTGTACATGGTGACCGATGTACGCCGCTTGATGTGCACGGACGCAAGTATGTGGACTTGCTGATCGCCGCGTCTGCCCGTCTGGCAAAAACCGCGGAAGATAACGGTCATCCCATTTTCAACGTCATTCACCGCAGAGAAAGATCTTCACAGGAGGCAAAATGAGTATGTCAAGATTCATATCTGCATCCGAGTTTGACCATCCTACGGCGGTCATCAAGCCAATGATTAGACGGACAGTCCATATCGGTGATGGGAGAAAATGTTCTATGTGTTCAGCAATAAGGAAAATGCGAATAGTTGCTTTTGCCTTTGCTGTCGTGTCGATAGTAATGGTATTGCCGTTGCATGCACAACTAGTATTATCAGTTTCTCCGGATTCTTTTCCTGCTGCAGGTGGAGAAGGCACTTTAAATGTACGTGATTCTTCGAATTATTCGTGTTATCGTATGACATCATGTCCGTCTTGGATAAACCACCCAAGCATCGGTATTTATCAGGCATATGAAGTTAGGAATTGGGGACATAGTAAAAATTTTGATGTCATAGTTGAACCTAACACTTCCACAAGTGCAAGAAGTGGCGTTATAAAATTTCAGTATGGGCATTTGTCTGGTAATGAGTGTACGCAATCTTGGAATTATTATGATAATTTAGAAATCAGATATCCCACCATTGAGGTGTACCAAGAGGGGTGTGCTTCATCTGTTGCTCTAACCCAGGGGCATTTTCAATGTTGTGGTGGGGAAGGCCGGATAATAGTAACCGTTGACGATGGCGTGAATTGGGATATTAGTACTGATGCTTCAGACTGGATAGTTTTGCCGTTTTCTAGTGGATGTGGACCTATGACGGTTTCGTTTACTGTGAAAGTAAATGATAGTGCTGAGGGGCGAGTCGGCACTAGATGCGGGATTATTTCCGCAGCAGGGAAAGAGGTAACAATAACCCAGGAAGGCCAACTGAACTTTGTAGGAACGGTGTCAGATGTTCAATCTGAGGTTCTTGTTAAATATGGTCTAGAAGATGGCGAAAATGAGTCGTTACGCATTGATGGTGAAGTTGTCTTCTCTACTGCAGAAAGCGGTTCTTATATTTGGCAACCAGGTTCACTTGGTCCTCATACCCTTGTGTATTCTTATGGCAACAAGTCATGGACTAATATTTTGCGTGTGACATCTTTGGTTGTTTGGTCTCAATTAGAACCTAATCCACCGATGGCAAAGGACAACAACATATCTATCACGCCCACGACGCGGAATTTCGGTGTGAACGGCGGCGGCAATGCCATCCTTGTCTCCGGCAGCAGCGCCACATGGACGGCGGCGGCGAGCGATCCGTGGATTGCGCTGAACACGACAACCGGGAATGTTGGCTATCCTGTCGCCTATACAGTGAGCGAAAACACGAACGTGGAGCAGCGGACGGGTTATGTGTATGTGAGCGGATGGGTGCATACGGTGACGCAGGACGGCGTGGGCGGAACTATTTC
>CACXUB010000214.1 GCA_902770735.1 uncultured Bacteroidota bacterium
TGCGCCTCTCCTACTCCGATGACTTCTATTTCTATGCCGACATCCATCTGTGACGGCATAGCAACCATCAACAACAGTAAAACACCTATATCATATCAACAGGATTCTATATAGACTGATTTTACTGCCGCCGTAACCGTCCGTCCGGGGAGGTGCATCTCCCCGGCGGGCGCGGCGGATCCGGTGTAGGGTAAAATGTTAAGACTGTAGAAACTGACATCTTGTATGTAAGGTGCTAAACAAAAACCTCACCCATAATCTATAATAAAAGCCATAACAATTCGTTAACTTATTATCAACCTAATATGACCAAAAACATACTCATTTCAATCTTTACGCTATTGGCTGCCATTCCTTCCAAGGCGCAGACTAATGCCCGCATTTTCACCTACGATGCCGCAGGCAACCGCATCGCCATGGGCGTGCCCGCCAGTCAGGCACCGGAAAGCCTCTTCGATGAAGCTACGGACGAGGAAACGCCTACGGTGGCCGTAACCGCTAATTCCGACGGGCGAGTGCAGTTCACAGCAAGAAAATTCTGCGACGGCGACACCTACTCAGCTGAGGTCTATACAGCCGCCGGTCAGCGTGTGGCGACGCTCCGCCCCACCTCCAGCCCCGTGTCCGCCATCGACCTGTCGGCTTGGCCGTCCGGTGTGTACGTCGTTGACGTGACCGTCGGCGATCGCCATGTCATCCATAAGATAGCCAAAGAATAAGAAGAACGCAAAAATGACAACACCTATGAAAAAGACAATCACCAGACACCTGATGGCATTGACGGCATTCGGACTGCTGCCCGTCCACATATTGGCGGTATGCCGTATCGGGTACACCCCCTCCGACACCACACGCACCATCACGCCGCTGTTCGAGCCCATTGTTATTGAGGACAGCATACCCACAACGTTTCCTGATGCCGACATCACCACTGTTGACATCCCCACACCTGCTGAGCCGCAGCGTAGCGGCATCACCTGCAAAGTAGGAACGCCAGCCACCGATGCCACGGTTTCTCCTCTGGGTGCCGCACAGTGGAATCTTGCTTTTGACGTTCCGCCGGGCGTGGGCGGCATGAATCCGCAGGTGGGCCTGACCTACTCCAGCCAGTCCTCCAACGGCAATGCCGGATGGGGCATCAGCATCTCTGGCATCAGCTGCATCACGCGGGGCATGAAGACTTACTACTTTGACGGTGTCCCCAGAGGGATAAAACACGACACAGGAGACGCACTATTCCTTGACGGACGGAGGCTGCTTCGTTACTCCGGCACCGAAGGATCATCCAACAGTATATATTACCCCGAAGGCGACCCCTATACTACCGTAAAGGTTACATCGTCGAATGCCACCGGCCCTTTGTCTTTTGAAGTGACGTCACCCGATGGGATGAAGACTTTATTCGGGTCAGTCGCCAATGCCCGTCTCACCTTCACCGACACAGTGGGCGTACAACGTGTCCATTCCTGGTACGTTTCACGGCAGGAAGATGCCCGGGGCAACTACATCACATACTCTTACCTGCACGACCAGCTGACGGTCTATCCCCAGACCATCACCTACGGTAAGAACACGCAAACGGGTACGGGAGCAGAGAACTACATCCGCTTCACCTACACGGGAGTATATGCACCCACGTTGCGCTCGTTTGTCATCGGTGGGCAGCGCGGCTACGTGGCCAAATGCCTGGAGAGCGTGCGCACGATGACCGGCACCGCCGTATTCCGCGAATATCTTCTCAACTACGACCCCTTCTCCGACGGAAGTACCAAGAAGTTCGAGCGGCTTACCTCTGTCACCTGCAAGAACGGTGCAGGTGAGCAGATGAAACCCGTCACGCTGACGTGGAACACGATGCCGGGCAGTAATCAGCAGACAACCACCACTTCCTACAACTGGACTTGTGCCCACCCCGATTATTCCGTGGAGGATTCTCTGTTCCTTGCCGCCGACATGGACGGCAACGGCCTGGCCGACATCATCAGGATTTCCAAGGAGAGGAATAATGGGACAGACTACAACTATGCCTACATCCATTACGCATCAAAGGGCAACGATGGAGTGATTGCCTATGGTTCGCCCGTTATTGCCTACATAGGTTCCAACAATGAGGAGAGCCACTTTGTGCGTACCAAGATTGCCAATCTCATCTCCGACACCGACGGTGACGGACTTAGCGACCTGGTGATACCTTATTACTTCGACAATAGCGAAACCCGTTCTGTCTTGTTCACCATCGCGAGGGGAAAAGCCCTGCGAGAGGGAACCACGTACTTCCTTAACAGCTGCAGTGCCCCATTGATGACGGCCAGCAGGCAGGGCAGGGCTTTTCTCATGCTGGAATTCTAGCATTTGTTGTTGTCGGTATCCTTTTGCAAGTAATCTTTGAAATTAGAACAGGATGAAATTTCTCTATACATACCTTCTCCACTCATCCACGCTTCCAAATCATAAGTTTTTGTAGAACTAAAACCAATATCTCCACTACATAATGCCATAACTCTGTATGGAATACCCAACAATTGTAAAACTTTTTCTGCATC
>CACXUB010000215.1 GCA_902770735.1 uncultured Bacteroidota bacterium
TCTAAATCATAGTTCTTGGATTTCAATATCAGAATTTTGTGTTGACAAACAATTCTGTAAAGAACACCTCATACCCGAAAAACTATATCGCATTGACAATCAAGAAGAAATGGATGCGTTGTTCCCGGACCAATCGTTATATTCTTTAGACGATATTGATTTTACAAAACACACTGTTCTATTGGTGTTCGGTGTTGTCCCTGGAAATTTCACTCAGACTTTCGAATGGGAAAAAACACAATCTAATGAATATACCTTACAAGTAAGAATTTCGGTGGGGATCGCTACTGTTGCCAGTTCAACATGGGCAGTGGCGTGCATCACTGACAGCAAATTACCTGACAAAGACAGCGTAACGTTAGATTTATCAATACTTAATCCCGACAAAGAGTTATGAGTTAACATCTCTGGCGATAAAATATATCCAAACCTTGACGAATACTACAGAGCTCCTTTTTATATTACTATCTATAATGACACTGTGGGAGTATCAGATCTATTGTACGTCAAATTATATGTACGCCGTTTCCTACTTTCGCGTCATGATGTCCAGCACGAGGCTGTCGGTGGCGGCCATGCCGTGGGTGCCAATACTCGCCATGTTCTGCACGCAGCGGTCCACGTCGTCGTCGATGATGCCTTCCGCGGAGGATACCACCTCGTCCTCGATAGCTAACATGGAAGAGAGCACGGCGGTGGAGACGCCTGTGGCCACCTTCAGCGAACAGCTCGGTTTCGCGCCGTCGCAAATCATTCCGGTGATGTTGGCGATCATGTTCTTCACGGCATAGACGATTTGCTCGTAAGTGCCGTCCATGAGGTAGGTGAGCCCGCATGCGGAGCCTGTGGCGGCCACCACGCACCCGCACAGAGGCGACAGCCGTCCGAAGCTCTGTTTGATGTAGATGACTGTCAAGTGGCTGAGCATCAGTGCTCTGGTGAGTTCTTCCTCGCTTTTGAGGCGCTCTTTCGCGAACACCCATACGGGCAACGTCGCCGCGATGCCTTGGTTGCCGCTGCCGGAGTTGCTCATCACCGGCACCTTCACGCCCGCCATACGCGCATCGCATGCCGCGGAGGTGTAGGAAAGGATTTTGGAGTATATGCCGTTGCCGAAGAACTGCGACTTGGGCTCCATGAAGATGGTGCGGCCCAACCCGTGCCCGAATCGGTTGTTCAGCGACATCTCCGCCGCCCGCTTGTTCAGCTCCGCGGTCTCCAGAATGAAATGGATTTCCGAAATGGGAGCGGTGGTGGCGAACTCATAGACCGTTCGCATGTCTAATTTCGGGTCTTCGGAATCGTCCTTGGCTTCCGTTTTCACGCGGTCGTCCAACAGCACGTTGCCGTTTTTGGCGATATAGCTGAAGTGGGTGTGCATCCCGCTGATGATGACCTGCACGTAGTCGTCGCCGTTGTGGCACTCCACCTCGATGTAGAGCTTCTCGTCGGTGTCTTTCTTCTGCAGGATTTTGATGCGGTTTTGGGCGATGTACCCCTTGCCCTCTTCCACGAGCTCGGGAGTGATGTCTTTCAGCACTTCCAGCTGGTATTCGGACTTTCCGGCCAATGCGCCGAGGGCGATGGCGATCGGCAGCCCGACCATGCCGGTCCCGGGAATGCCCACACCCATGGCGTTCTTGAGCATGTTCGCACTCAACGACACGGCGATCAGTTTCGGCACGCCGCCGAGCACCTCTTTGGCTTTCGCCACGGCTAATGCCACGGCCATCGGTTCGGTGCACCCGATCGCGGGCACCACTTCGCGCTTCACCAACGCGATGATTCGGGATCTTTCTTCGGTTGTCATAACTTTTTAGTTAGGAGTTAGCAGTTAGGAGTTAGCAGTTGACTGCCTTGGCAGGTATTATTAGAGGAATTATCGTTATATTCATAATTCATAATTCATAATTCATCATTCTTAATTCTTAATTCTTAATTAAAAAACTCGCCTTTAATGGGGTAGTGGTCGGAAATCAGCCAGCGGCCGTATTTGTCGGAGTCGAGGGTTTGGAACAGGACGGGCTTGGCGTTTTTGTAGAAGATGTGGTCGATGACGACGTTGTTGGGGGCGTTGCCCCAGCCGTTGAAGGTGCCGCGGTTGTCGGTGACAGGCGCGTCCTTGCGGGCCTGCTTCATCACCTTCTTCAGCGGCTTGAAGATTTCGCTGTTGATGTCGGAGTTGAAGTCGCCAGTGAGGAACACGGGCGCTTTCTTGTCGGTGACAATCGTCTTGATGCGCTGCGGGATGAGCTTCAGCGACTCCCTGCGGGCCGTCTCGCCCACGTGGTCGAGGTGCGTGTTGAAACAATAGACGTGCTTGCCCGTCTTCTTGTCGCGGAAGTAGCCCCACGTCACGATGCGGTGGCAGGCGGCGTCCCAACCCCGCGAGCAGAC
>CACXUB010000216.1 GCA_902770735.1 uncultured Bacteroidota bacterium
GAATCATCACAGTAAATCTCATAAGGTGAATAAGCCAGCTGCGTTAACATAAACCCCTCCTCCTCTTCCGTTCGTACTTCGCACTTTTGTAGTATTACCGGCATCCTCACAGAGCTTATATCTCAGGTGATGTACCCACGGACGACTTCGTTGGCCGGGGTTTTACGCGCCGTTTCGGTAATCGTATCAAAAACACAGCAAAAAGAGGTGGTCTGCCAGACCACCTCTTCGTATTTCTGTCATTCGCTTTTCTCTGAGTGAATCTCTCTTGACCGTGAGTTCCAGGCTGCTTCGCCCTCTTTTGCTTCGAAGGCAACGAGGGAGCCGAGCGCAATCAACGCAATCGCGTTCGGGAGTACCATCAGGTAGTTAAAGAAGTCTGTCAGTTCCCAGACAAGATCATTCGACAATAGCGAGCCGAGGAAAATGAACACAGTCGCCACGATTGCGTAAACCAGAAGCGCAGACTTTTTGTTTTTGAACAGGTACTGGACATTCAGCTTGCCAAACAGGTTCCAGCTAAGAATCGTTGAGAACGCGAAGAACAGCAGGCAGATTGCGACGAAGGCACTGCCGAGTCCGTCGCCGAATATCATGCTGAAGGACAGTTGTGCCATATTGGTCTTGGCTATGCCGTCCGTCGCGCCGACGGCAAGAGGGCCGTCGCCTGCGTAGAGGCAGGAGATGACGACCAGAGCGGTCATCGTCAAGACGATAAAGGTGTCGATGAACACGCCGATCATGGCGACAACGCCCTGATCGTGTGGATTTTCGACCTTTGCGATCGCGTGGGCGTGCGGCGTGGAGCCCATACCTGCCTCGTTGGAGAACAAACCGCGCTTGGCGCCCTGGCTTATTGCGGTTTTGAGGGCCGCGCCAACGCCGCCGCCGATTATAGCCTGGGGCACAAAAGCGTACTTAAAGATCATACCGATTGCCGCAGGTAGATACCGGAAGCGGGCAACCAGGATGATGAGACCGCCGAGAATATACAGGCAGGCCATGAGCGGCACGAGCTTTTCGGTGACGGAAGCGATGCGATGTACGCCGCCGATGAAGATCAGCGCAGCGACTGCGGCGACAATGACACCGATGACCCAGCCGGAGATGCCGAAGGCGTTGGTGCAGGATTCCGCAATGGAGTTCGACTGGACCATGCAGCCCATGAAGCCGAGGGCAAGGATGATCGCCACAGAGAAGAAGCCGGCAAGGAACTTGCCAAACCCGTTCGGGAAAGCCTTGCGGATGTAATAGACCGGGCCGCCTGTGACGTTGCCGTCGGCGTCGACTTCGCGTGTCTTCTGGGCAAGGACAGCCTCCGCGTAGATGGTGGACATACCGAGGAAGGCGATGATCCACATCCAGAAGATTGCACCGGGACCTCCGGTCAGGATTGCGCCACAGGCACCGACGATATTACCGGTGCCCACCTGAGCGGCAATAGCGGTAGTCAGGGCTTGGAAAGAGCTGATGCCTCCCTGTTGTTTTCCGCCGTGTAGGGAGAAGTTGCCGAAGACTTTCTTCATGCCTTCCCCGAAGCAGCGTATCTGTACGAAGCGGGTGCGCACGGTAAAGTAAATGCCCGTGCCGATCAGCAGGATGATCAGGATATAATCTGCCAGGTAGCTGTTGATAGTTTGAACGAATTGAAGCATGGCGAGTCCTCCCTTTAAGTTGGCGTTCAAGAACGCCTCAGCGTTTATGTCACGTGTATTGCGTGATGAAGAATAAAAAATACCGCCGGGGAGGATCCGCCCGACGGCTCACAGTGCACAGCGCCGGGCAAAGCGCCCTGCTCTGGTCTATGATCCGTCCTTTTGCCTGAGAGATTCAGCGGCTCCAATCGAGCCTGCCTTGCACCTTCGGCACCCCGTTCGCGGCGGGGATTCTCGGGATTTTCCTCCGCTTCCTGTTCCATGGTTGTTCAAGAAGTTTCACCGGAAGTATTCGGTTAGCGTTGACTATTATGCACGTTTGGAAAACATTTGTCAATAAGAATGTAAAATTCCGCCAATATCCGGCATTTCCATCCCGAAAAGGATGAATATTAATCATGCCATGGTGAATATTTCCAGATGATTGGCCTATGAATGATTTGGTTGCAGGCATTTGTTGGTGTGGTATAAAATAATAGGGTAGAATGAAAAGATTTTTAGAGCAATATCAATATCTTGTACTGGATAGGAGCATTCTACCTATATGTTGGTCTTTGACGGTGGACGGAAATTGGTGTGGCGTAAAACTTATAGAAGGAGAATCAATTTCATGAACGTCTCGAAAAAAATCATTTCCAATCTTGAAAGATGTTACGCGATTGCACCGCTTACATATAATGACAAAAAGTGCTTCCTTGTTGCATCGGAAAAGCGGAATCCCTGCTATCTTTTCTCGGA
>CACXUB010000217.1:0-1563 GCA_902770735.1 uncultured Bacteroidota bacterium
AACGTTTATTTGAGAAGCTTCGGCAGTTTCATCGTGAAACACAGAGCTGAGAAGACCGCCCGCAACATCTCCAAGAACGAGACCATCACCATCAAGGCCCACAACATCCCCGCTTTCAAACCTTGCAAGGATTTTGTTGACGCTGTCAAGAAAAACACAAAATAATAATTCTTAATCATTCAATATTTTTCATTATGCCTAGCGGAAAAAAACGTAAACGTGCGAAAATGAATACGCACAAGCGCAAAAAAAGACTAAGAAAGAACAGACACAAGAGCAGATAGTTTTTTGCGCGTAATTCTATGAAAACTAAATGATTTGATTCCAGGTCATTTAGTTTTCTTTTCTTTTATAATATGGAGAACAATCAAACAGAAGTCACAAAAGAAATCATCATCACCTCGCACACGAACGAAGTGCAGGTTGCTCTGCTGGAGGACAAGAAGCTGGTGGAAATCCATACCGAGAAGTCCTCTTCGCAGTTTTCTGTGGGTGACATCTACCTCGGGAAGGTGAAGAAAATCATGCCCGGATTGAACGCCGCGTTTGTCGATGTGGGAAGTGAGCGGGAGGCGTTCTTGCATTATCTCGACCTTGGCATTCACGGCAGGACGGTCAACGCTTTTGTCAGTCAGGCCATCACAACTGGCAAGCGGAGTATCAGCCGCGTGCAATATCTGGAGGAAATCCCCAAAAACGGCAAAATCAGCGACGTGATCACTTCGGGCCAGCAGATCATGGTCCAGGTGGCCAAGGAGCCCATCTCCACGAAAGGGCCGCGCATCACGACCGAGATCTCCTTTGCCGGACGCTATCTGGTTTTAGTCCCGTTCGGAGACAAAGTGTCTGTTTCCCAGAAGATCAAGAGCAGCGAGGAACGCAAGCGCCTCCGCACGGCCGTGCAGAGCATCCGTCCGCGCAACTTCGGCATCATCGTGCGCACCGTCGCCGAACACAAGTCCGTGGAGGAACTCAATGCCGACCTCGACATGCTGCGCTATCGTTGGGACACCACCGTCGAAAACCTTTTCGCCTCCAAAGCCCCCGTGCGCCTCGCCCAGGAGGAGAACCGCGTCTCCTCGCTGCTGCGCGACTTCCTCAACGACTCCTTCCACGCCATCTACGTTGACACGCCGGAGCTCTTCACCGAAGTGAAGAACTACCTCCACGTGCACGCCCCGGAACAGGAGTCCATCGTGAACCTCTACACGGACAAACGCCCCATTTTCGACTATTTCAACGTCGCGAAGCAGATCAAGGGGTCCTTCGGCAAAGTCGTCACCGTGAAAAACGGCGTTTATTTGATTATCGAGCACACCGAGGCCATGCACGTCATTGACGTGAACAGCGGCAACCGAGTTAAGTCCTCACAGACACCGGAGCAGAACGCTCTGAACACCAATATGATAGCGGCTGCTGAAATCGCACGGCAGCTGCGTTTGAGAGATATGGGCGGCATCATCACCATCGATTTCGTCGATTTGCACGATGCCGGCAACAAAACGACCCTGAACAAGGCCATGGCGGATTTTATGCGCAACGACAAGGCCAAGCATACCATTC
>CACXUB010000217.1:1572-3949 GCA_902770735.1 uncultured Bacteroidota bacterium
TCTGCCGCTCAACAAGTTCGGCTTGATGCAGATCACCCGTCAGCGCGTGCGCCAAGCCACGATTATCGAAAACACGGAAGTCTGTCCGACCTGTAAGGGCACCGGCAAGGTGAAACCGCCGATTGTCATCGAGGACGAGATCGCCAACGCCTTGGATTTCCTTTACGAGAAGCAGCATGAACCCAAGGTCACCGTGGTGGCGCACCCGTTCGTATATGCCTATCTCACAAAAGGATTCCCCTCCATCCGTATGAAATGGAGTCTTAAATACAAAAAGAATGTGAGAATCGTGTCCAACCAGAGCAGCCGCCTGATGGAGGTGCATTATCTGAATGAACACGGAGAGGATATTGTCCTTTGGAATGAACCCGCCCGCGAGTAGTTATGGCAGACATCCCATCGGATATTTTGGACCAAATGGAACGTTTCTGTGCTTATCAGGAACGCTGTGCGAATGACGTGAGACGAAAACTCACGTCATTCCATCTTTCTGAAGATCAGGAAAAAGCCATTGTTGAATCGTTGAAGGAGAACGGTTTCCTTGACGAAGAACGGTTCGTGGAGGCGTTTGTCCGCAGCAAGGTGAAGTCTGCCTGGGGGAAACGGAAAATAAGGTCTGCCTTGTGGGCGAAAAGAATTCCGGATTCCTTGATCCAACGGTACCTCGACGTTGTTCCGGAGGATTCCCTGCGCGAACAGCTCAGGAAAGCCATCGAAAAGTGGCTGCGCACGCATCCGGGCGCGTTGGACAATTCAACCAAACGCTCCCGGCTGATCCGCCACCTTGTTTCAAAAGGTTACGAGCTGGATGAGATTTTGCAGGAGTTATAACAAAAAAATAGTATTTTTGCATATTCGTTTTAATATGCAAAAAATGAAGAGAATCACGTTGTTATTCATGCTGGTGTGCGCTTTCGCAGCCGCTTCCGCGCAAGGGTTGAAGGCATTCATCAGCCATAAGGCTTATTGTTCGAACAACATGCAGCCTTATATAGAATTCACTTTCATTGTGGGCGGAAACACGGTCAAGTATGTCCAAAACGACCAGAAAAAGTACGAGGCCGGCGTCGAAATCCAGGTGGACATGATGCAGTCCGACTCGCTGGTGAAGCGTCTGCACTACATCCTCAGCAGTGACGTTTTCGAGGATTCCGTCCGTGTGGGAAAACCCGATTTCGCTGATATACAGAATATCCCGTTGCCGAGGGGGGAGTATTTCCTCTATTTCTACATGCGGGATGTGAATGCGGATTCGAACAAAATTTCCTATATTGACAAAATTGACATCGATTTTCCCGAGGATCGGGTCTCAACGTCGAAGATTTCGCTTTTCCGGTCGATGACGTCCGCCAAAACGAATGGCCTTTTCGTGAAATACGGCTACGAATTGCCGCCGCTCTATTCGTCGTTTGTGTCGTCGTCGCAATATACGCTTCCCTTTGCGGTGGAAATTTATAACTCGGCGAAAGTATTGGGAGACAGCAAGTTAAAAGCCGAATGTTATATTGAGTATGCGGAATCGCATCTGGCGGCCGACCCGAACAATGTCATCAAGATGGAACTGCCGACCAAGGATGTGGTGCTGGTTCTCAACGAGTTCAACGTCTTCAACCTGCCCTCCGGCAACTATTTCGCCGTGATGCTGCTGAAGGATTCCCGCGACAGCCTGCTGTTGGTTGACAAGGTCTTCTTCCAGCGCAGCAACCCGTCGGTCAAGCTGAATGTTGACGACTACACGCTGACGGACATTCAAGGCACCTTTGTGGAGTACGACACGAACCGGAAGGTGATGATTGACATGGTGAAGTGTCTGTATCCGGTCAGCAATTATGCGGAGCGGGAGTTTTATCAGAACAGAATGAAGGACCTCACCACCCAGCAGTTGCAGCAGTTCTTCTACAGTTTCTGGCTGAAGCGCAACCCCACCAACCCCGAGTCGGCATGGTTGAACTACAAGAAACGTGTGGACGAGGTCGAGAAGTTGTACGGCAGCAAGCAGGTCCGCGGCTATCTCACCGACCGCGGCCGTGTTTATCTCCAGTATGGCAAGCCCAATGAAATCAGCGAGGTGCCCTCCGACCCGGTGACGCTGCCGTACGAGATCTGGCATTATTATTATTTGAACAGCCAGTCGAACGTGAAGTTCGTCTTCTACGACCCGGTGCTCACGGGCAAGGACTACGAATTGCTGCACTCCAACCTCTACGGCGAGGTGCAGAACCCCAACTGGAAAATGTATCTCGTGCGCAACCTCGAGATCCAGCAGGGTCTTTACAACCCGAATCCCACAGACTACTGGGGCAACGAAATGAACGACTACTGGAAATACCACTAAGCCCTAAACTTTAACTCCTAACCCCTAAACTCTAAACCCTAA
>CACXUB010000218.1 GCA_902770735.1 uncultured Bacteroidota bacterium
TACTGCATGCCCTGCCCCTTCGGGTTGGACATCCCCGGCATCTTCTCGCATTACAACAGGTGCATCAAGGAGGGCAATCTGGCCAAGTCGCAGGACGAAAGCGACTACAAGGAGATGCGGAGGGCCTTCCTCATCGGTTACGACCGCAGCGTGCCGAAACTGCGCCAAGCCGACCACTGCACCCACTGCGGCGAATGCGTCTCCCACTGCCCGCAACGCATCCGGATTCCGGAAATGATGCAGATGGTGGACGAGTATGTGGAAAAGCTGAAACAAGGAACACTTTAGCGAAACTCGGAATTTCATAGATCCAGTATGAGAAAAGCCTTAAAAGCGCTCTGGATTCTGCTCGCGGCGGTCGTAGTGACAGCAGCCGTGAGCACGGTGCTTTTCATGATCCTGCACAGCAAAAACCTCGGCTGCCGGCTCAAGAAAGAACCGGCGCAATTGCCCGTCCTCTATATCAACACCCAAGAAGAAATCCCGTGGGAAGGCAACGCCACCTGTTCCGTCGCCTTCGTGAACGCGCACGACTCGGTCATCCACACCGGCAAAATCCACTTCCGGGGCGGAATCTCCTCGAAATACGAAAAACATTCCTACTCCCTGAAACTGGACGAGGCCCATGCAGTCTGTGGCCTCCCTTCCAACCGCAGCTGGATCCTGAACGCCAGCTACATCGACAAAACCTTCATGCGGCACAAGTTGTGTTACGACCTGTTCAACATGATGGATTCCAACAACATAGCCCCGAAATGCCAATATGCACTGGTTCGTGAGAACGGCCGGCCGCAGGGACTTTACATCGTGATGCAACGGCTGAACAAGACCGTGCTGAAGCTGGACACGGACGACACCTCCGCCGTCATCTTCAAGGAACCGAAAATCTTCTATCCGGACAACCAAATGCCCGAAAAATCCCTTTTCGGAGACAATTACCAAGAGCAAACCTACCCCGACTTCAAGAAAGGCGACCGCAACTACCTGATGGACAATTTCCGGCATTTCCTGACCCAAACATCCGACAAAGAATTTTATGCCCATATTGGCGAATGGATTGATTTACAAAACCTTATCGACTATCATCTGTTCTTGTTGTTCACCAACGGAGGTGATGGCGTCAAGAAAAACTTCTACCTTTACAAGCAAGACGCCGAAACGCCCTACCGTATCGCCCCGTGGGACTGCGACCACAGCTTCGGACGGGACGGCGACAACGAGAAGAACATGCTGGAGCGTCCGTTGGATGTCAACCAGAATATATTGATTGACAGGATGTTAAAATCAAATCAGTATCGAGAGGCACTCGCAAAGCGCTACTGGGATCTGCGGAACAGCGGCATCTTTTCTTACAACACCATTGAAAACCTGATGATAATCAACGACCCGCTGGTTCGTCTGGGGTTGGACGAAAACACGAAACTCTGGCCCATTGACAGTGAAAACTACTATGACGCAGCCAATTACGATGAAGAATGCGCATTGATTTTGGATTTTGTGAAGATGAGTTTGGAACACTGGGACCGTTATTTCAGCACGTCCAAGGTTTCAGCTAAACAATCACGTTAAACAACCCGGCCACCACCATATAGCGAAGCCCTTTGCCAACGAACATCAGCAACGTGGTGGGCAGCACGCGGGTGCGCATGACCCCAAGCGCGATAGCGATCACATCACCGACGACGGGCAGCCACGCCAAAAGCGCCGCCAACGCCCCGTATTTCCCGACTTTCGCCTGCGCCTTGGCCAAACTTTCCTCCTTGACTTTCAGATACTTCTCTATCCATGACCATTTGCAGAGCCAGCCCAGCAGATAACAGGTCATGCCACCAATGGTGTTGCCCAGCGTAGCCACCAGAATAACCGTCCAAGGTGAATAGTCGAGCAGCAGCGCACCGGCCACCAAAGCTTCCGACGAAAACGGGATCACCGTCGCGGAGAGCAGGCAGCCGAGAAAAAGTCCGAAAAGTCCGAGGTTCTGCAGCATGTCGTCCAAGCGAAACGCCCCTACTCTTCCTTCGGTTTGTCAGCAGGTTTGCGACGGCGGCGTTTCTTCGGGGCAGCGGAAGCCACCTCTTCCACGGGCACGTCCAGAACCACTTCTTCCTCTTCCACAGGTTCTTTCGTCGCGGTTTTCTTTCGGGAAGGCATTTCAATATGACGCACATAGATATCCTGTTGCGGGAACGGAATTTCTATATGATTGGCATTCAAAGTGTTATATATCACTTCTTTCACCTTTGAGATCAAAGCGGCTTTTTCTTCCACGAGCGCCCAGCAAACCACGAAAAGGTTGACACTGCTGTCGCCAAAATCGTCGAACACG
>CACXUB010000219.1 GCA_902770735.1 uncultured Bacteroidota bacterium
AGATCGACTTCATCAACGGCTCGGTGGTCTCGCTCGCGCGCAAACACGGCATCCAGGTGCCCGTAAACGCCCTGCTCGTCCAGCTCGTCCACGCCGTCGAAGACTCCTGTTCCGGCGAATAAAAAAGGTTCTTCGACGGTTTCTGACAGGAAAAACGGGAGATAATTGAGATGAACCAATGAGATAGGGTTGAAAAAAGCCGACATCGGTACTATTTTTGAATTTGCACAACAAAAATAGGAGTACCAATGCCGACCTATCTCTACTATACACAGGGAATTCACGATTTTCAAGAAGAAGCCGCCACATATTCGGAAGAAAGACTGGAAATCCGCCTTAAGCGCAAGAAACACCGATGTCCGAAGTGCAAGTCAAAGGATGTCACGCTGAGAGCGCTCTATGAGCGGGATGTACGCGGGTTACCGATGGGACGGATTCGGGAAGTTCATTTCATTTACACGTTGCATCAAGTGTACTGCCATTGCTGCCACCAACGTTCCATTGAGCATGTTCCGTTCATTTCGCATCCGAAAGCCCGCCTGAGCAATGAGTTCGAACGTACGATCCTTGAGCTCCGGGAACAGATCAGCATCCGGGCGTTGGCGAACTACTTTCATTTGAGATGGCATACTGTGAAAGAGATCGAAAAGAGGTATCTCCAGCACAAATTTGCGACGATTGACACATCGAAAGTCAAAGCGGTCGGCGTCGACGAAATTCACATCGGACATGGTCAGGCGAACCGGGCTTTCCTCACGATCGTACGGGATTTGGAGAGCGGCGCGGTCATCCACGTCGGCAACGGCAAAGGCGTTTCTGCTTTGGAAGGTGCCTTGAGCAAATTAAGTGCATGTAAATTGCAGTTAGTTGCAATGGATATGGCAAATGCGTACTCCACCTGGTTTGCCGAACACTTCCCGCAAGCTCAAATCGTGTTCGATCACTTCCACGTCATCAAGCTCATGAATGACAAACT
Organism: uncultured Bacteroidota bacterium; assembly: GCA_902770735.1. Lineage (GTDB taxonomy): Bacteria > Bacteroidota > Bacteroidia > Bacteroidales > WCHB1-69 > F23-D06. The sequence continues at coordinate 977 of CACXUB010000219.1, forward strand.
CGACCATGTTCGGCGAAGAGTGATGGGCAGATTGGATTCCATTCAGCAAAAGCAACTGAAAGGTTTGAGGTTCATCTTCCTCAAAAACAACGAGGATATCCCTGAAAACGCAAAGAACATCCTGCGGAATCTGAGGGGGAATTTCCAGGAACTTGGAGATACATATATGTTCAAAGAAGCTTTGAGAAGCATCTACAGAGTCGTTCAGAACGCTTATCAGGCAAACATCGCATTTCACCGATGGTGCAAACTCGCTGAGGAAACGCTTGTTCCTGAGCTGAAAACTATGGCAAAAACCATCAGAGACAGACTGGAAGGAATCACCAGCTACTGGACATTCGGACATGCCAGCAACGCCAGTACGGTGGGCTTCAACAACAAAATCCGCTGGCTCATCCGTCAGGCGTACGGCTTCCGAGACTTGGAATACTTCAAACTCAAAATATACCAACTCCCAGAAATCAACTGCGAGAAATCACTATGATCTTTTGTCAGAAACCGTCGAAGAGGCATAAAAAAAGGCATAAGCAGCACATTCCGTCGTGCGCCATCCCCCTCCCTGCACCGGCCTCCGGATCCCGTTCATTCCCCACAAACCGGGACCCGGCCCCTCAAATTCGGCCGGATGCCGACGGCGCACAAGCTCGAAATGTACAACGGCGTTTGACCGCCGCCAGCGGAGGAAGCCCCCTCGTTTTTGAACCTCCATTCGCTGTGCTTATGCCAGGGACAGGACCAACGATACACTTACTCTCGCCGGGATCCTGTCCCGAGATTCAATATAACTCCATTCCACATCCGCTTCAACGTGAAAAAAGCGTGAACCGTCACTTTTTTCCGGCAAAAACACATTATTTTGCGACCTGTACAAGTTTGCTGTACAAGTTTCGCCGTGAAAACCAGGAACCGGGATTATCGTCTCCAATCCTTTTTCTGAAAAAAAAGCGGCCCCCCTCTTGATTTTTCTCTCTTCCGATGTATATTAATCAATACGTTTTTTGTGGGGCAGTAGCTCAGTTGGCTAGAGCGATACGTTCGCATCGTATAGGTCGTGGGTTCAACTCCCATCTGCTCCACCATTCTTTCGTAAACCAGCGCCATGTGACCTACAGATGGCGCTTTTTTGTTTTCCGCTAATCCCGCCTCAATTCGAGGGTTGTGCGAAGAATAATACCCCGGAAAATTCTCCACGGAGAATCCTTCTCTGAGCCCTTCGCGACGTCTCCGGGGCCAATTCCCGCCTAAATTCTCCGTTTCGCACAGTCGGCGACCTATTGGTTTCCGTGAGCTCAGA
>CACXUB010000220.1 GCA_902770735.1 uncultured Bacteroidota bacterium
ATCACGTTATACAGGCTCATGATTAAACAATCCTTCTTCTTCAGACGCCGCTCATTATCCCAAATCTCTCCGCTCTCGTCAATCCTCTTTCGTTGTTTATCAATAATGGACTTTCTTGTCAAAAGGCCCGCCCGCACACCGCGGACGGGCCTTTTGTAGTGAATAGTGATTAGTGAATAGTGGATAGTTAATCAGTACTTCAACACCATCTAACCACTTTCACTGATTTACTTCTGCTTGCGGCGAAGCGCGAGCATGCCCGCGCCCACGAGGAGCAGAATGCCGCTCGTCGGCTCAGGAACGCCGCCGCCGCTGCTGCCGCCGCCCGTCGTCCAACCGCCGGACAGACCCGTGGTCGAGAACTGTGCACCGGCAAAGTCAACTTTGCTTGTTTCACTGTAATCAGGATTCGTCGGATCATACGCCGCAGCCGAGATTGTCGCAGAAGCATAGAACTGCCCCGCAGCGGTGTCAAACACCATGTAGGCGAAGTCATAGCTCGTACCCGCCGTCAACTTGGTGGAGGTCGCCGTACCGCCACTGACAGCTCCCTTGGTGTTGGAAGTCTGGCCGATGGCGATGATGCCTGCGTCCGCCGTGGTGAACGAGGTCGCGCCACCGTCAATGGCTGCCTGGATCGTGGCCCACTGCGCACCGTCAATCAGGTACACCGTTGTGTTCTTGGGAGGCTTCGAGCCGTCCGACATCGTCCAAGTACTCGCACCCACCGTCCAGTCGATGGAGGCCGCCTGCGTGGCAATTGCCATGGCAATCGCCGCTGTTGCAACAAACAATTTCTTCATTTTCATTTTCCTTTTCATTGTTCCCACGGGACTATCCCGCAGGAAATTGTGTTAGGGAGCCACGTAGAACGGATTGGCGAACTTAACAGTCGCGGAGGAGAGACCACCGTTCGGCTGAATCCAGAAGCCCTGACCTGCATCAAATGTCTTGTTGACAGGCATCCAGTAGTCAAAATCGCCCCAGCCTGCATAACCGAGAGTCGTCTCACCATCTTCGTCGGCATAGAGCTCCGTGTACCAATAGGCAGAAGCATCGTACTTACCCGTAGCAGTATTCCACCACCAAATCGAGCACTCGCCATCGCCCACTCCGTCATCCATCTTAATGGACTGGAGAGTAAACGTACCAACGGGGAAAGGATTCGTCATCTGAACCTTAACTCCTGGTGTCAGGTCAATGCCAAAATACTCTTCTGTAGCGTTACAGCCAGCAACCTCACCCGCCAAAGTCATCGTCGCAGAGGCGAGACCACCATTCGGCTGCACCCAGAAGGACTCGCCTGGAGCGAATGTCTTGCTGATCGGCATCCAGTAGTCGAAATCACCCCAACCTGCGTAACCGAGCGTCGTCTCGCCCTCTTCATCGGCATAAAGCTCCGTGTACCAATAGGCAGAAGCATCATACTTACCCGTAGCGGTGTTCCACCACCAGATCGAGCATTCGCCATCGCCCACGCCATCGTCCATCGTAATGGACTGGATGCTCATGGCGTTCTCGCCGACGGTCACGAAGTTCGCACCGTTAATCACCTTCTGACCAGGCGTAAGGCTACGGGTTTCATAGCCCACCGTGTTGGCGGATTCAATGCCTTCGCCGAACGCGGCGAGGCCTGCGGCAACCGCCGCTGCAAACATAACTTTCTTCATTTTTCTTTCTCCGTTTTGGGCGGTCGCAACAAGTTGCGACCCTCCCTTTTTTGCTCTGGGGCGCAGAGTGAAGAAATACAACATCGATTCTTTGGGTCGCGGGCGGGGTTCGATCTCTGGCGAACGACGTTGACCGCGAATGTCTGAATCTCTCTTGTCTTTCCTTTCTCTACGTTGCTTCGTTTCCCTTAGCCGCACACGCGGTTTATCGGGGTTCGCAAACCTTCGAAGGCCTTTCGTGGACCTAGTCTGGTCTTTGAACTGCCGCAAGTGTATCACATCTTGCGGGAGCGCGCAAGGGGGTTTTTGAAAAAAGTTGAAAAAAGTTTTTGCGTGTGGGAGGGGCCTTTTGCTGGGCCTTTTTCTGGGCTGAAACGTTTTTGGAAGCGCTTTGCCATGTGCGAAGCTTTTGCGAGCCGTTGGTGCGCGCACAGGGCGCGCACGGCAAAACGGCTTGCGCGCTGGGACGATAGTGAGCTAATGACATGCCATTGGCGGGGAGCCTTCGGGGCG
>CACXUB010000221.1 GCA_902770735.1 uncultured Bacteroidota bacterium
GTTCACGGTGAAGACCATGACCTCGTTCCCGTTCACGTCCGTGGGCCGGAACGTCTCTCCGTTCACCAGGATGCGGATCGGGTGGATCGTGATGGTCATGGAGCCGTCGCTCGCCAGGGCGGTGGACGTGATGGCGGCGGTCAGGACGACGGCCAGGAGCAGCGCGGTCAGAATTGTGATTTTGCGTTTCATGGGGATACCTCCTTTAAGTTTTGGTAACCCCATCATACGGCGGCGAAGTCCTCCCGTCGAACCTGCGGAGCGGCCCCGCCGCACAGTTGACAGACTATTTCTTCTCCCCGCGCATGTAGGGACTTTCAATTTAACGGATTCCCCCGTTAAAACTCCAATTCTATCGTCACTTCCATCTGCTGAAGTTGTCCGTCCACGTTTCCGGGCGTCCATAAGGGCATAGTCGGCAACCACTCCAGCACAGCTTCGCGAAGCAACTCCGACTCGCTTTTCTCGTTCTCGCCACGTTTCTTGTCCGCACCCATTACCACCGAATGCGGCGTGCGCGTATCACCGTGGATGTTGTTGTAGTGCTCGGTTTCTACAACGGTAGAATAAACCGTAGCTTCAACAGTCACCAGGTCCGGGTCGATTACCAGCAAGTGGCCGGTCGTGTCGATTACGCACACGGCGTGAATCTTGGCGGAGGTGTCGTAGTTGACGCCTTTAGGCCGCTTGAACGTCTTCTTGAAGCAGCGTTGCACGGCCTTGGGAGTACCTTTAACATCCTTCCCGAAATACGGCGTGGTAGTATCTGCCAATACCATCATCGGCACCATCGCCAGCAAAAATAACAAAATCTTCTTCATATTCAATTTTCCATTTTCCATTATCATGCAAACGCCTCAATGTCCGCCTTCGTGATAGTCTGTCCGCCCAGGATAATCAGGCGTTCCACCACGTTCCTCAGTTCGCGGATATTACCTGTCCAACTATGCTCTTGCAGCGCCGCCACTGCCTCCGGGTCAAACGTCTTGCCCTTGATGCCCTGTTCGCCGCAGATCTGCTCGCAGAAATAGTCCACCAGCAGCGGTATGTCGTCTTTGCGCTCGTCCAATGAAGGGATATGGATTGGAATGACCGAGAGACGATGGTAGAGGTCCTCGCGAAAACGGCCTTCGGCAATCTCTTTCTGCAGGTCTTTGTTGGTGGCTGCCAGCACGCGTACATTGACGTGGATGGCCTTGTCGCCGCCTACACGGGTAATCTCGTTCTCCTGCAGCGCTCGCAACACTTTCGCCTGGGCCGCCAGCGACATGTCGCCTATCTCGTCCAGGAACAGAGTCCCGCCGTCGGCTTGCTCAAACTTGCCCGTCTTGTCCTTGATGGCACCTGTAAACGAGCCTTTCACATGACCAAACAACTCACTCTCAATCAGTTCGGAAGGAATGGCAGCACAGTTGACCTCCACCAGCGGCTGCGAGGCCCTGTTGCTCTCGGCATGTATGAGCCGCGCCACAACCTCCTTGCCCGTGCCGTTAGCGCCGGTGATGAGCACACGCGCGTCCGTAGGCGCTACCTTGTGAATCATCTCGCGCACGCGCTGGATAGCCTCACTCTCGCCTATCATCTGGAACCTGGAACCCACTTTCTTCTTCAGCACCTTCGTCTCCTGCACCAGAGTCTTGTGCTCCAACGCGTTCTTCGTCGTGATAAGCAGACGATTCAGGTCTATCGGCTTCTCGATGAAATCGGCCGCGCCACGCTTGATACAATCGACGGCCGTCTCGATATTTCCGTGACCCGAAATCATCACCACAGGACTCTCCACTTCCGCCTCACGCAATGCCGACAACAACTCTATTCCATCCATCTCGGGCATCTTGATGTCAGAGAAAATCAGGTCGTACGCCGTCGCAGAAGCCATCTCCAAACCCACGCGGCCGTCCTCTGCTACTTCCACCACGTAGTTCTCAAACTCCAGAATCTCTTTGAGCGTGTTACGGATAGCTCTTTCGTCATCTATGATAAGTATTTTTGCCATGTTTTGTTCCAAAAAAGAGTAAAACTTACATTTTTCTATGAAAAAACGCTGCAAAGTTACAAAAATATTTTGATATTTCCAAAAAAAG
>CACXUB010000222.1 GCA_902770735.1 uncultured Bacteroidota bacterium
TCTCTCACCTTTCACTATATTTGCCAACAAATGATGAAGTCGGAGATGGAGAATGCCGACACACGCCAATTTTGCCAATTAAAGAAAGAGAACCATGGAACATTATCTGAAAAAATTGGAAAACACCATTCACAAGAGATGGAACCAAAAAGCCCTCTGCGACTTTGAGGGCGAGGCCTTCACCTACGCCGATTTGGCCACGAACATCGAGCAGTTCCGCATCTTCCTCAGCGAAGCTGGAATCACCAAGCGCAACAAGATTGCCATCTGCGCACGCAATTCTGCCCGATGGGCGCTGACGTTCTGGGACATCAATGTGAATGGATGTGTGGCGGTGCCCCTCCTGGCCGAGTTTCATCCCAACAGCGTGACCACCCTCACTCAGCATTCCGACAGCGTGATGCTTTTTACGGAGGCTGACATCTGGCAAAAACTGAATCCAGAGCGAATACCTGCAATCAAGGCGGCCGTCAACATCAAGGATGGCAGTTTGCTGTGGCACAGAGACGAGAAGGTGGCCAACGCATGGAAAAACCGCGAGAAGTCGTTCGCCCGGCTCCATCCCAACGGCTTGCAGCCCGAGCAGGTGTCTTATGCCACAGACAATATGGACAAGTTGGCCATCATCAACTACACCTCGGGAACCACCGGCAACCCCAAAGGGGTAATGCTCACCTATGGCGCTATCTCCGACACCGACGAATTCAGCAACAGCCATTTCCCCAACCAACCCGGCGAGACCATCGTCTCGATGTTGCCTATGGCCCACATGTACGGACTTGCCATAGAGTTCATCCATCCCAATGTGGATGGCGTGACCGTGTATTACCTGGGCAAGACGCCCTCGCCCACCCGACTCCTCAAGGCGATGCGTGAGGTGAGACCATATATGGTGGTCACGGTGCCGCTAGTGATGGAGAAAATCTATGCCTCGTCCATCCAGCCTACACTGGTAAAAATGCAACGGCTCTTCGCCGTACCCTATGCGAAGAAACTCATCTACAAGATTATCCGCAGGAAGATACTGTCGGCCTTCGGCGGCAAGGTGCGCTGCTTCATCATGGGCGGAGCGCCCCTCAAGCCCGAGGTGGAGCAATGTTTCTGCGAGATGCGCCTGCCTTTCACGGTGGGTTACGGGATGACGGAGGCCTGTCCGCTGCTGGGATGGGAGTGGTGGACGGATTTCGTACCGGGCTCATGTGGAAAGCCTGTGCATGAGATCAGGATCGACTCTGAAGACCCGAAAAACGTGGCCGGCGAGATTCAGGCCCGTGGACAGAACATCACCGTGGGCTATTACAAGAACCCCGAGGCCAATGCGGTATCGTTCACCGACGACGGGTGGTTCCGCACAGGCGACCTGGGCACGATGGACAGCGAGGGAAACATCTTCATCCGGGGCCGTATCAAGTCAATGATTCTCAACTCATCCGGCCAGAACATCTACCCCGAGGAGTTGGAGGCGGTGTTGTCGGGATGCCCCTACGTGATTGAGTCGATTGTCGTCGACCGCAAAGGCAAGTTGGTGGCGCTCGTCTATCCTGACATACCCGAAGACCTGGATGCCGAAACGCGGAAAGGCATCCCCGAACTGATCCGCACCACGGCCAACAAGTCGCTTCCTTCGTTCAGCAAGATCAACAAAGTGGAACTGATGGACTCGCCTTTCGAGAAGACCCCCAAGATGAGCATAAAACGGTTCTTGTACAAATAGGTGGGGATAACAGATTATTGTATCAAAAAGAATTTGTAATTTTGTCGCTGTGTAGCGAATATGGTTAGCACCTCAACAAAGAGAGCGAGAAACTTCGTCTTTTTTAATGCTTGATATTCGGCTTTCACACTTTGCGACTTCGTCGCGAAGATAGGATTCGGTTCGGGAATGAAAATAAAATCTTCGCTTTTATTTTGCATTGCATTCACCTTTCACTACTTTGCCGCTGCGCGGCGAAGATAGGAGGCGGTTCGGGAATGAAAATAAAATCTTCGCTTTTATTTTGCATTCCACTCACCTTTCACTACTTTGCCGCTGCGCGGCGAAGACAGGAGGCGCCTCAGCAATGCAAAATTAAAAAAAAAGAC
>CACXUB010000223.1 GCA_902770735.1 uncultured Bacteroidota bacterium
CTATCACGGCGACCATATCGACAGTTTCTGTTACTCCCCTGCTTCCTCCGAAAAGGTGATCGCTACCATCTTCGACTCATCCCAAAAGGATATCCTGTTCAATAAATGCGTGTCCTGATTGCGATGATCTTATGACCGCTTTTTTTGCCGCTATGGTTTCTGCGTCTTGCAAATGCTGCATAAAAGTGCTATAATATGAACATTCAATTCATCCGAAAGCCGCATTTTCGGCAGCGGCAGAGATCGCCGCTCTCTTTCGGAAAATTTTCAGGAGGTTCAAATATGAAGGGAAATGTAAGACCCGAAACAATGGAGAGAATCACGACAGAAGCATCGGCAAATGCAACGTCACCATTCAGACAAAGAGTATAATTCTTGGGCGTGTTTCCCTCTTTGATAGTCGGTAATAAATCATCTTTGAGATTGACCAACGTAGGCAAGCCGACGTGAATCAATCCATAGTGAAGATTTCTCAATTCTCCATCACTATATTCTAGTTGATCCCAACTCAAAGAATTTGTCGAATAGAAATCCAAAACATCGCTTACTTTGTAGGTTTTCCACTCGTCGGTAAACTCGGGAAATCTAAGAGGGGGGACTTCGACGAATTCCATTCTGCCGCTATCTTTATATGGTTTTTATTTCCCTAAGTTATTCACCAAATCAAATCATTATTATGGCAGAAAAGAAAACATTTCGTCAAATCGCCGAGCTGTGGAAAACGGACAAAGTGAAGTTTGTCAAACTATCCACCATTTCGGCTTACTCGCTGATCCTGGAGAATCATCTTTTCCCGACCTTCGGCGAGAAAACCAGCATCGTTGAAAAGGATGTCCAGGAGTTCGTCATCACGAAACTCCAGACATTGAGCCGCAAGACTGTACAGGACTTGCTCATCGTCCTGAAGATGGTGTACCGCTACGGCGTGAAACTCCATTTCTTTGCTCACGAAGAATGGGATATCAAGTTTCCCACCGTCCAGGACAAGCAGGAGGTGGAGGTGCTGACCATCGCCAACCAGAAACGCCTGCTCGACCATGTGCGGGAAAACTTCACCTTCCGAAACCTGGGCATACTGTTGTGCCTGTCAACAGGTATGCGCATCGGTGAGGTCTGTGCCCTGACATGGCAGGACATCGACCTCGCCAAACGGGTCGTCAAGGTGAGCAAGACCATTGAGCGCATCTATATCGTGGATGGCGGCCAACGCCATACCGAGATGATCGTCTCGACACCCAAGACGCAGAACTCGCGCCGAGAGATACCGCTTTCACCGGAACTCTACAAGTTGCTTGTGCCGCTGATGAAGGTGGTAAACCGCTCGTTCTACATCCTTACGAACGACCGCCAGCCCACTGAGCCACGCACCTACCGCAACTATTACACGCGCTTGCTCAGGCAACTCGACATCCCTGTCATCAAGTTCCACGGCTTGCGCCACAGCTTTGCCACGCGCTGCATCGAGAGCCACTGCGACTACAAGACCGTGAGCGTCATATTGGGCCACGCCAACATCGGCACGACGCTCGATCTCTATGTCCATCCCAACCTGGAGCAGAAACAGAAGTGCATCAACCGCATGTTCAAATCCCTCCGTTGATGATGCCAGTGTATATGATTGGAAGGGGACGCTGTTGTGTTCCCTTCTTTAATTGAAGCAAACTCTCATTAAGATTCAGTCGATGAGGCGGTTGGCCGTGGCGTAGTTGATGGCCTGTGCGATGTTATCGGTACCGAATTTCTCAAGGATGCTTTTACGGTAGCCATTATCTTTGCATATATTCAAAAACACCGATATGAGTGTTGCAGATTACTTTGCTTATAGATAATTTTGTAACGCTAAAACTGATGTCAAATAAAAAAATCAAAAAAAATGCATTTAGGGGTTTAAAAAATCGGTTTCTGTGTGTATATAAAGTAAATGACAGACAGAGAAAGACATATTGAGCGGCTGTTTAGGCAGCATTACCGTGCGATGCATCGGCTGGCTTACCTGCTGTTGCACGACGATGACGACAGCAAGGACGTTGTGCACGACGTCTTTGCCAAGTTGCTCGTGGAACAAACGG
>CACXUB010000224.1 GCA_902770735.1 uncultured Bacteroidota bacterium
CCGTCAACGTCACCGACGGCGAAGGGCGCAAGTGCGTGATAAAGGTGGTGAAGGAATAACGAAGCGGATCGCAAATCCGCTGGAACCGAACACCGCAAAGTGTTTAACAATCAAAAAACAATAAACCAATGAAAACACAAATCAAACCCTTTGGATTACATCGAAAAGTCGTCTTGGCTGTTTTAGTCTTGGTCCTTCCTTTATTCTCCTCGGCACAAATGCGCATAGATTGGCAACAATGCTATGGAGGAGAAGGCCATGATCACGGGCAATGCATCCTTCCAATAAATGGAGGATATCTCGTTTGTGGTGTGGTTGCTGCCCCACAAAACACAGGCATGGTTTCATGTGGCATCGTGAGCGAGTATGACAATACATGGCTGATTCTGATTGACGGCCAAGGTATTTTGCAAAACCAACAGTGTTGGAATTGGGATGAAGATTTCTACCTTAAGGAATTCATATCCCTTGAAAGTGCCAAAACGGATAACAATGAGTTTTATATGAATGCTCATACTAACGGCAAGGTTACTATTCTAAAACTGGACGAAAACCTAAATGAATTATGGAGGCGTACGCCAGGGTATTACGGCACACAAATCCTGCCAACCGATGACGGCGGTGTGCTTTTGGGTGGTTCATACGGCTATCTCAACACCGGAGCACGGGTGGCACTTCAAGGGAAAACCAGCCACAGCCTGTCAGCCAACCTCACACGCAGCGACGGCTACAGCCGCAACAAAGCCGGCGGCCTGAATGCCGACTACAGCGGTGGAAAAGCTTTCTATCAGGGCAGTTACGATGACGGGCAGTTCAACGTCAGCTGGTATGCCGGCCTCAGCACCCGCGGATTCGGCTCGAACACCTTCTATGGTGCCAAATGGGACGACCAGTATGAGCACACAATGAAAACCTACACCGCCATCCAGGCAGAAAACAAACAGGGGCGCTTCCACCTGCGACCATCTATCTATTGGAACCACACCACCGACCGCTTTGAGCTGTTTCGTGACGCACCCGACATCTATCCCTTCAATTACCACCGGACAGATGTTTACGGTGTCAACCTGAACAGCTATTTCGACTGGGCTCTGGGGCGCACGGCCCTCGGTGCAGAACTGCGCAACGAGGATCTGGTCAGCGGGAATCTGGGCGAGCCATTGTCGAAGCCCCATCATATTCACGGCACCGACCGCGATTACGACCACGGTCTGAACCGCACAAATATCAGCTTTGTACTGGAACACAACATCCTGCTCAAGCGGTTCACGCTCTCGGCAGGCATCGTGGCTGTGAAAAACTCCTGGAACGAGATGAACATGCGGGTATACCCGGGCATCGACGCCAGCTACCGCATCGGCGACTACTGGAAAATCTATGCTTCCTACAACACCTCGCTGCGCATGCCATCGGCCACCGAGCTCTACTACTCGGTAGGTGGACACAAGGCCGACAAACACCTGAAACCTGAGGAGCTGGAGGCCGTCGAGGGCGGCATCAAGTACGCCTCCAGAACCGTGGAAGGCTCCTTGAGCATCTACCACAACCACTGCAAGAACCTCATCGACTGGATTCGTCGTACCAGCGACGCCGACGCTCCATGGGAGTCGGTGAACTTCACCAAGGTGAATGCCACCCGCGACAATCCGGGCAGCGTCACGGCGACCCTGACCCTCACCATCGGGGACTACGGCTTTACGCGGACGGTGCCCGTCAGCGTGACGATCCCCGCTCTGCCCCAGGCGGACGGCGCGGGCAGGACCATCACGCCCGACGCCACCATCTGATCAGCGAAAGTGACGAGGCCGTAGCCTGTCCTATCGCCGCCCGTGAACGACGTGCCTTCCGCGCCTGCATTGTGAAGCAGCGTTCCGGTGTTCTTGTCGTACAGGCAGTATTCACCGTCCTTGACAACAGGGATGTAGTCTCTTTGCACAACGCCGGACGCGTTCATCCACTTCAGATAGCAGATTTTCACCATAGACGGATTTCCGCCACCGTCATTCGCCCATATCGTCAGGGGATTGTTGGGGCCTGCGTAACTGCTGTTGTTGTAGGTGT
>CACXUB010000225.1 GCA_902770735.1 uncultured Bacteroidota bacterium
CTTAAAAAATGTTTATCTAATCAAAATAAATAATCATTATAGATTGATATTTATTTTAGTTTCGTACTTTTGCAACAAAGTTACAAAATATCTATGAAATGACGAAAGAAGTATTTTTGAAATTGCACGCCCCCGGCGGTCATCTCGAAGCCAAAGACCTGACCGCTGACGAGAAAAAAGATTTGTATGCGCTGATGGTGTCTTTCGGAGCCACTGCCGCACTGGCCTACAACCGTTTTTTCGATAAGGGCTTTGACCGTTGGGAACTGCAGGGTATTAACCAGTGCAAGGCTGACTTTGTGGCAGAGCACGTGGAGGATGAAGAACTGCGAAAGACCCTCTACGCCAAGGACGAGGGCTTCTACTCCGCCCTGCCGTTCATGTCGGGACTTCGCATGAAGCTCGTCGAGCACATGGCAGCGCGGGGGATGATCCACCGCAAGACCGTGGACCAGCGCTTCGACGCCGACGATTGGAAAGAATGGGAGAGGGTGGGGGTGGACTTCATCATCGACAAGTTCTGCGATGCCAAGAAGGAAGAAACAGCATGAGGACCCGCTCGTCAAAATGGCCTACACCACGGACTACAGGGGAAAACATGAAGACCAACTGGCCTTCGTGTTCCTCACACCCGACGACAGGCCGCTGGCGGCAGCTTTCGACTTGCTCTGCCGTGGCGGCATCATGGAGAGGTGCTGCGTGTGGCATGAGCACGCCATTGTCTGGCGCAACAAAAAGGGCTACTGGCGGACGGTGTTCATGCCGCAGGGCTACGACGAGCAGTTCATGTCGCTCGACGAGCTGTGCTTCTTCATCGAGCAGATGATGCGGCAGAAAGGGCACACGATTACTTATTATCCGATAGACAAATTTCTGAATATATGAAAGTTCTGAATATATGAAAGCAAGAGAAAAATGCGCCGATGTCTATGGAAAGACCACTGCCGACGGCGTAATAGATATGTTTCTGCAAAACGTATGGCACGACAGATCTGACGCGCCACCTGTCGGGGCGATGATAGTCACTTACACCCGTTGGGGTGGGGAGCTGAAAGTGCTTTATGGTAAGTTCTTGGGCGGGCGGCTCATAAAGGTAGGCCCCGGTCGTCCATGGGTTATCACCGGGAAGTGGGCCTATGCGGAAGAAATTATACCTGATTTTTAATCATACAACACAATGAACCATATTGATATTACATTCGATTTAGAAACCTGCGCCACCACGGCCAACGCTGCCGTGATGCAGGTGGCTGCCGTGGCATGGGACCGTTACGCAAATGACAACCCTTTCGCCGTGCAAAACGGCGGAGTAACGGTGGAATATCCGCACTGTGTGTCTTTCAACGAGCACGTCGATCTGCGCTCATGCGTGGTTGACGGCTTTGACTTCGACCCTGCCACCGTTCAGTGGTGGGCAAGGCAGAGCGATGCGGCAAAAGAAGCCGTGACAGACGGGCTGGCCGAACCAATCCGAGAGGTGTTTGAACGCTTCGTGCTGTGGATTAAACAAACGATGAGGGAATCAAAGGCTGGCAGCGTGAACGCACAGGCGGACAGTGTATGCCTGTGGTGCCAGGGTATGGACTTTGACGGGGCCATCCTGCGCAACATCTGTCACAAATACGACATCGAACTGCCATTCCGATACCAGCAGTTCCGTGACTGCAGGAGCATCATCCTTGAAGCAGCGGCAACAGTTGTCGGGCGGGCAACTTATAAATACCAGTTAAAAGACGGAAGTACATTAACCGTTGAAGACATCCTACAGAAACCCTGCAAGGCATACGACATCTACGAGCCGTTGCCGGAAGAATACGGCAGCAAAGACCGGGTGCATGATGCGGTGTACGACTGCATCCGCTCGTCGTGGAACACATGGCAGGCGCTCCGCCGGATGCAAGCCACCCCCGACTCTATATAAGACCTCGAAATAATCACATTTCAGGAGAAATCCATGCGGTTTCATCCTTACAATCCCCATTCGTTATGCAATATTACCTGCTTGACAATCCATCCTCTCACCTTGCAGGGCGAGAAGTCGGCATTGAAATCGCTTAAAAAAACGATTCGATTTTTACTTGATTTCGTTTCAAAACCGATGCAAAAATGCAATATTTTTCCTCAACTCCTTATGTTTTGCCGTAATATTTTGCAAACCAATAAGTTATCGTGGCTCTCGTCTCATGGTTTATTCAGCATTGAACGCTCCGAATTGTCGCCTAATTTATTGACTTACAAAATATTAACACAAGACAAGCGGAAAATCAAAGAAAAATGCAAAAAACGCATTGATTTTTCACTCGTTTTTTAATTAAAATCCGATGCGAAATGGGACGGAAAAAGCAAATATTCCTGCAACTTTACACCAAGGATTATACAGGTGATGAACGCCTTCGGATGTGCAGTCCGGGGGCATGGGGCGTGTATAGTTATCTGCTCTGCCTGCTCAACTCAACGGCGGTTCGCGGAGCCTACCGACTGAGCAAGCTGGAACGTCGGCCAGACCTGAAACGGTCACTCACCCAAAGGGTATTGTCCGCATCCACGGAAGCCGCTAAAATACCGCCGTTTGCGGAGATTCTGCAACGTCAGATGCCATGGAAAAAAACAGAGATTCTGCGGGCTCTGAAAGAACTGCTTTTCTACAAGGTCATCGTCCTGGAAGACGATGCCTTGATACAACCGAGAATGTACCGCGAAGGCGGTCACGTATTGAGATCCGACGGCGAAAGGGTAGGGGAGGATGATGCCCAGATGCAGGAGGAAAATACAGACATGGAAAATGGTACTGAAAAGGTACATAAAAACGATAATAAAAACGATGAAAAAAGTGACTTTCCTGCGCGTGCGATCGCGCGTGCGCGCTCTGAGAATATGAGTTATGAGAATATAAATACTGGTGATAGTAAAGGTAATATAGGGGGTGTGGGGGATGAAAAACGGGAAGATGAAGAAAAACAAGAAGGCAGGAAAAAGAAAACGCCGGAATTTACCCCGCCAACGTTGGATGAAGTGAAAGCCTACTTCGCTGAGCGGGGCACCACCATCAACCCCGAAGCCTTCTGGGCGCACTACGAGGCGAACGGATGGGTGCAGAGCCGTGGCAAGCCCATCAAGAACTGGAAAGCCTGTCTTACCACATGGGAGCACCGACGTGGCGAGTTCGGCGACGGACGGGGGCAGCCGTCACGGCAAAGACAGAACGACACTATCATGCAGCACCATGAAGGCGCGTATGACGATATGGAAGAATTTGGCTAACCTAATTGAAAAATCATGAGCACGACAAGCGTCAAATTGAAATTCAG
>CACXUB010000226.1 GCA_902770735.1 uncultured Bacteroidota bacterium
AGGGTCATAAACACGGCCTTGGAAAGGCTGCAACACCTCGACGATGGTGCGGACCAGACAAGAGGGGGTGTAGAATTCGCCACCTGACTGCTGCGTCTCGGTGGAGAATTTCAATAGGCAATATTCATAGACTCGTCCGAAGAGGTCGATGCCTTCTCCCTGTGCGGTCATATCCACATTGTCGAAAATCTCGACGACCTCGCCCAAACGTATCTTGTCTATCTCAGGACGGGCATAGTTGCGGGGCAACACATTTTTCAAACGGGGGTTCTCTCGTTCTATCAGTTCCAACGCATGGTCGATGACCAGACCAATTTTCGGGTCATGGGCGTTTTGTGAAATGATGCTCCAGCGTGCCTCCTGAGGCACCCAGAACACATGCTCGGCGGTGTACTCGTCGCGGTCTTCCTCGAAGCCGTCGCCTTCATCCACAAGTTCTTGGTATCGCCTGTCGAAACAGTCGGAAATATATTTGAGGAATATCAAACCCAACACGACGTTTTGATATTCCGAGGCAGTCAGGTTGCCACGAAGTTTGTTGGCGGAATCCCATATTTTATCTTCGATAGATTTCTCCTTGACTATTTTTGTCTTCTTTGCCATGGCTTTTGATGTATGGTTATAGATAATAGAGCAGTCTTAATGTTTTTATCTTATTGGCTACAAAGTTATAAAAAGAAAGTGACAAACGCATCGGTTAGCTAGCCGTTTTTTATGGGCAAAGGAAAAAATAAAATAAATACCATCTTATTCCCTCGATTTAATATGTTTTAAGAAGAAATGCGCCCCGTTCTCAACGTTAATCGTTAAATTTGTAGCCAATATCTATTAAACACTTCGGAGAACCAAAGAATCATATTAGTATTATCAACCTGAACTATATGAAAAAGATTTATTTACTGACGTTACTTTTTTGTGGGCTATGCTTCTCCTGCGCACAGCAAAAGCAGAAAGCCCAGGATTCACAACAAGACACTCTGATTGATTCAACTAAAACGGATAAAAACATGACAAACGAACAACTGAAAGAGAAACTGGAACTGGCCCTGAACGACATGAAGGCGAAAGCCATCGAGATGGGCATACAAGGGGTGGCGGCTGCCTCGGTCCTGTTAACCTAGTTGCGATAGCATGGTCGAAATGCGGAGAGGTGATAGCCACACAGGCCAACAGCGGCAACCCCAGCCATAAGCCAATAGTGGGCGAACTGGGCTATGAAGGTGGCGCCTACGACGAGTGCGAAGGATGCAAACTGGCATTCGCCTTCAGCGGAGCGACATCGGAAGAGGATCTGGTCGTCGCCAAATACGGAATAGAGAAAATGAAGGGGTATATCGCTAAATAGTGCATCATTACAAAACATACGACCCAGAGGCGGCGACCAACTTGTTCGATGAGTTGCAGGCCATAGCGACACCGGCGGCGGATGAATACCGACAGGCTTATTCGGCGCTGCGAGGGGTGTTCATGAAATGTCTCGACATGCACACGCGTTTCGTGGGCATACGTTTCGGTGGACCCTTCGCCAAGACGGATTACTTGCTGAAAGAACACAAGGCGCCACGACGGCTCAGCGCCATCGTGAACGACGCGAGGTCGAGGTTCCGCAAGATGGGTACGATGACTGACGAGGCACTGGCGGAAAACTACCGCTACGACTTCATGGCGGTATGTCAGTTCGTGGAACTGGTGAGTGGCATGCCGGTGCCTTCGCTGCTCGTGGCGCTGTTCCCCGGCGGTAGGAAGAGGGTGCAAGGCAAACTGACCACTGAATGTCTGCGCATCATCGTGAACAGGTGGGACGACACGTTCATCTATGCCGAGGCGGACGAGGAGGGGATGGACGAGGTAAAAGTGTTCTACGGCGCGACGTCGGAGAACATGGTCTACAAGGACTGGAAATGGGACTACCTGCGGCCGCTGCTCAAGGTGGGATGCCAACTGAACCTCGTGAGGCCGCGCTTGATGGACGGGGTGCTCTATCCAGAACTAATCATCTACGAGCCGGACTACCTGGTCAACATTTCGGCGATAGCCAGCTGCTTCGAGAGTTATTCGCGGTCGTATATGGTGTACCTCATCAACAAACTGAAACCGTCGGTGACGACGGAAGCGTTGCTGCTGGGTTACCTCGCGGGACAGTTCCTGGACGAGGCGCTGTATATGCAACCGGAAGAGAACACGTATGGAAAGAGCGTGAGACGGTTCTACGAGCATAATGCGATGAGTCTGGCGACAACGCAACTGGGCAGCTCTTTCCACAACGATGCGCAGATGCAGCAACAGAATATCTTGAACGTGGTGCGGAACGTGCTGCCCGAGGTGTTCAGCAACGATGGCATACAACGTTTCGACGCGACGGAAATCATGGTGGAGCCGTCATTCTTCTCGGAAATGCTGGGCATACAGGGACGTATGGACTTCTTGCATCTGGACCATCGGCTGCTCATCGAACAGAAATCGGGCAAGGCGGAGTACCCCATTACTGACCCGCCGAAACAAAAGGAACAGCATTATGTGCAGCTGATTCTTTACATGATGCTCCTGCGCTACAACTACCGTGAACAATATGAGCGCAACGGGCGCTTCGTGCACACCATGCTGCTCTATTCGAAATACCGCAAGGGACTGCTGGACTTGGGATTCGCGCCGTCGTTGATGTTCGAGGCGATAAAAATAAGAAACGAGGTGGTGGCTCATGAGTTTGGCTACACACACGGGGGACTGGACATACTGATGCGGTTGACGCCCGACATGCTGAAAACGGAGGCTATCAGAGAAAGTTTCTGGCTGCAATTTAAAAAACCTGAACTGGAGGCGCTGCTGACACCGATACAAAAGGCGACACCCCTGGAACGTGCTTATTACCTGCGGTTCCTGACCTTCATCGAGACGGAACACCTGATGTCGAAAGTGGGCAACCAGACGAAACAGGATGCGGGATTCGCGGAGATATGGCACAGCTCGCTGGAGGAAAAAATGCTGG
>CACXUB010000227.1 GCA_902770735.1 uncultured Bacteroidota bacterium
ATCCCCCAAGCCCGCCCCGAGACTTGTCTTTCACCATCCCCAAACTAATCGTTATGAGCAGAAAATCATCAGACCACGTAAAGGCTGCAAAAGCCAGGAGTGAAGAACACATACTTAGGAAGTTGTTGAGAAAATTGAAATACGTTCGTGAAAAACTCACGAGCCTGAACGAATATTGGGTCGGGGCGAGACAGGCTGAACTCCTGGAAGAAATCAGGAGGATGGTGAAAGAAAAGACGGGGCGGGAAATGCAGAAAAAGGCCACACCTCTCAAAGAGGGTGTGGTGCTGATCAAGGCAGAGACCACAATGAATGACCTAAAAAGATTGGCCGAACGACTGCACCAGGAATTCGGCGTCAAGTGCATCCAAATCGGAATGCACAAGGATGAAGGACACTGGAGCGACGGAACCCCGGCTAACGACCAACCATCTGAAGGAGCCAAATGGCTGCCCAACCTACATGCTCACATGGTGTGGGACTGGATGAATCATAAGACAGGAAAATCATACAAGTTGAAACGGAAAGACATGTCGCGGTGGCAAGACATCGTGGCCGAGGAACTTGACATGGAACGCGGCCATGTCGCCAACGTAAATGAGGAAAAAAGAAAGCACAATCAAGGCAAACGAGGAAAGGTTAAGGAGACAGAAGGAACTCTTAAGAGACAAGATTGAAGAGGGCGAAAAGTTGGAAGCGATGAATGCCGAAAGAGAAGAAAAAGGCAAACAGCTGGATGCACAAAACGCCCAAAAAGAGAATGATGGCAGACAACTCGAAGAACAGATTTTGGAACTTCGGCAAGTCCATGAAGCCACAATGCAAGAAAACAAAGACAAAATAGGATATATAAAATCTGAAACCGCGAAAGTCATCAAACAATACAATACTGAAGTGGATGAATACAATGCCATCCTCAACGACATAGAGGAACTCAAAGACAGTGATGGTTACAAAGAGGTCATAAAACTGCGCAACGAAATCGAGGACTTAAGCAAAAAGATCGAGACGGGAAACTCTTCGCTTGTCAATCAAAATGCGCTCCTGGACTCCATAAGAGGCCAAATAGCCTATGCGAGGGCAACGGCGGCAGCCATGGGTGTTGATGTAAAAGTTAATCTTCGACATAACGGCACCTCATGGATGATGGTAGCCACCATTGGCAACACATCGCTCCCACTACGAACCGTCAGCCACGAAGATGCTGTAGCATTCAAAAAAGGTATAATGCCAGCTGAAATACTCGTCGGAAAATACCTCCCGAACTATTACCAGGCATCGCCAGAAAAGGTCGAGGAATATGTGAGGAATGTAGGCCCAAAACGCTAAAAGCAAAAAATCTTTACACGTAGAAAAATTCGATTTTTGTAGTCGAATTTCGGTCGCAAAAATAGGACAAACATTTTGTTTGTCCGAGTTTTGTTATTTTTTCTTGCCTTTATCTGGGCCTACATTTCCGAGGTACGTCTGAAACATCTCCTTGATGTTCGCTTCGGTGATATTTTCGTATAAGATAGTGCCGTTACCCAAGTTCCAGCCCATCAGTCTGTTGTTTCCAATCCGGGTGTATGGTGAGATGTCCATCAGCAAGTCAAGGCCCCTCCACCATCGATCTATGGTGCAACGTCCAATTCCCGTCTCCCGATGGCACTGCATCTTCGTGCCGTCGAGGTTCCAGGCACGCCAATGGGCGATCTTCCATGCGGACGCATTGGTGCCAAGAGTATTATCCAAACGCCCTTTTTTGTTGCGCCATTCACCCTCAGGATCGTCCACCATTTGAACAGCTCTTGCTCTTTTAAGGTGGGCGGCTTGGGGTCTTCCATTTCTTCTGTTGACAAGCATTTCCAACCCAGTGAGGTATTCGATGCTGTTCCTCGGAAATGTACAATATCCAACCTTGAAGGCCTGAAGGGCATCCATTGCGTCCTTTTCAGTAAAATGGTTGTCATCATGTATAGTCAATTCCTCCATCCGGGCAACCAGTTTCAAGGCATCTTTTTTCAGCTCCTCGTAGCCTATATCGCACTTCACGGCATAGACAGCCAATGACATCAAGCAGAAATAGCGGTGCCCTGCAACGATTTGGTCAGACTCCCATAGGCGTTTCAGCCACCAGTCGTAGAGATCACGCTTGATATGCCATTTTTTCGGTGTCTTGATGCCGTCGATGACAACCCGTTCGTACCATTCCGGCCATCGTCTTTCTGCCTCTTTGAGGGTAACGCCGTTGGGGTTGTATTTGCTGTCATTAAGGGTGGCAATATCCTCTTTTGACAACTTGTTCTCGTTGTAGGATAATATGTGTGAATTAAGTGTCTCGACTGTATGGTAATCGCTGTCGGAATTGTAGAAAGCCCGGACAATCTTCCCAAACTTTGTCTGGGTGCCTGGTATCCTGAAGCCTTGGAAGATGCCTTGATGCTGCACCTGGTCGATCGTGGAGGTTAGTTTGTTCCAAATCATTTGCGT
>CACXUB010000228.1:0-1574 GCA_902770735.1 uncultured Bacteroidota bacterium
TGTCATAGAGATATCTTCATTAACGCGATAGTTAATCAAATTGCACAAAATTGTGATTTTGTTTCCATTGTCCAGCCTCCGAATTAAATCCAAAAGCATTTCTGCACCATTATCGTGTCCTTCGCTTGCATATTCGCGTAGAAATTTTTCTTTTTCTTCTCTAGAGAATTTCTGCGTTTGAAAGAGATAAAAATAAGGTTCATCCGACAAATGCATAGTTAATCAACAAATAAAAATATTGTTTTGAGATATTTTTACTAGATAATAATTTGGTCCGTTTCCATTTTTTTTGTATCTTTGCACCAAAAATCTAACTTAAATTATGAAGAAGTCTCTTTTCACCCTGCTATTGTCTGCTATGGTTATGGCAGGATATGCACAAGATAAGTTGTACAGCAACGAGTTTCCCCTTGGCGATGTAACCCTGTTGGACGGTCCGTTGAAGAAGGCCCACGACCTGAACATACGCACTTTGCTGCAATATGACTGCGACCGGCTGCTGGCACCCTACCGCAAGGAAGCAGGATTGGAACCTAGAGCCAAGGCCTATCCCAACTGGGACGGACTGGACGGCCATGTGGGTGGTCACTACCTCACCGCGATGGCGATGAATGCTGCTACGGGCAGCAAGGAGTGCCGCGAGCGGATGGAATATATGATCAGTGAACTGCAGGAGTGTGCCGATGCGAATGCACGGAACCATCCGGAGTGGGGTAAGGGTTATGTAGGCGGTATGCCGAACAGCGAGCGTATATGGTCGAACTTCAAGAAGGGCGACTTCGGTGTGTATAACGGCTCGTGGGCACCCTTCTACAACCTGCACAAGATGTATGCGGGTCTGCGCGATGCGTGGGTATACTGTGGCAACGAACAGGCGAAGCGGCTGTTCCTCGGGTTCTGCGACTGGGCTATCGACCTGACGGCTGGTCTCAGCGACGAGCAGATGGAGCGTATGCTGGGTATGGAGCATGGCGGCATGAACGAAGTACTGGCCGATGGGTATGCCATCACGGGTGACAGGAAATATCTCGATGTGGCTCGTCGGTTCTCACATCGTCGATTGCTGAACGCCATGTCGCAGCGGTTGGATAACCTCGACAATATGCACGCCAACACGCAGGTGCCGAAAGTGGTGGGGTTTGAGCGTATCGCGGAACTCGGAGGTGATGAGGTGTACCACCGCGCTGCTGATTTCTTCTGGGACATCGTGACAGGCGAACGTTCGCTTGCTTTCGGTGGTAACAGCCGTCGTGAGCACTTTCCCAGCAAGGATGCCTGCATGGACTTCATCAACGACATCGACGGTCCGGAGTCGTGCAACACGAACAATATGCTGAAGCTGACGGAGGAACTGCATCGCCGTAATCCCGAAGCTCGCTATGCTGATTACTATGAACTGGCGACCTTCAACCACATCCTGTCGACTCAGCACCCTGAGCATGGTGGCTATGTGTATTTCACACCTGCCCGTCCGCGTCACTACCGCAACTACTCGGCACCCAATGAGGCGATGTGGTGCTGTGTGGGTACGGGTATGGAGAATCACGGCAAGTACGGACAGTTTGTCTATACGA
>CACXUB010000228.1:1667-3541 GCA_902770735.1 uncultured Bacteroidota bacterium
GTTGAACTGGAAGGAACGTGGCATCGTGATTCGTCAGGACACCCAGTTCCCATACGGCGAAACAAGTCGCATCACCATCACACAGGGTAAGGGCGAGTTCACGTTGCAGGTGCGCTACCCGGGTTGGGTGAAGCCCGGCCAGTTTGCCATCAAGGTGAATGGTCAGACGGTCAGCATTGTTACAGGTCCGTCGTCGTATGTCAGCATCGACCGCAAGTGGAAGAAGGGCGACGTAGTGGACATCACGTTCCCAATGTACAACAGTGTGAAATACCTGCCTAACGAACCGCAGTATATCGCTCTGATGCATGGTCCCATCCTGCTCGGCATGAAGACCGGCACGGAAGATCTGGCACACCTCATTGCCGACGATAGCCGCTTCGGACAGTATGCTGGCGGTAAGAAACTGCCGATTGACCAAGCTCCGATGCTCATCAACGACAACATAGAGGATATTGCAAACCAGTTGCAACCCGTTGCCGGCAAGCCGCTCCACTTTACCCTCACAACAAAGATGGAGAATGCCATCCGAAACGAACTGATGCCTTTCTTTGAGATTCACGACGCGCGCTACATGATGTACTGGCTCGCCCTTTCCGAACAGAGCTACAAGAGCTATCTCGACAATCTTGCCCGTCAGGAGCAGGAACGTCAGGCTCTCGAGGCACGAACGGTGGATAAGGTGCAACCTGGTGAGCAGCAGCCTGAAACCGACCATAAGATGGAGACCGACCGCTCGCAGGTGGGTAACACGAACGACGTATTCTTCCGCGATGCGCGCGACGGACACTATTTCAGTTACCTGATGCAGACTGGTGGACAGACCGAGCTGTCGTTACGCCTCAAGTACTGGGGAGTAGGTGATTGGAAGACTCACGAGTTCGACATCATGGTGGATGATGTGTTGGTGAAGGAAGTGAACAATACGGGCAAGTATCGTGTTTCGGAGTTCAAATACGAGACTTATCCCATACCAGCCGATCTGCTGAAAGGTAAGCAGCAAGTGCGTGTAAAATTCGTGGCTAAGCCAGGCAAGCAGATTGGTGAAATCTACGAGGTGAGATTGGTGAAGTAAGGGTTATAGGTTATTGAACATTTAACATTGAAAATTTTGCATTTATCTGTCACCTTTTATTCTTTTGATTTGTTATGTATGTGACCAAGGTCGAAAAAAATGAAATAATTAAATAATGTAACAATTAAAAAGAAAAGAAAATGATGTGACCCCGAAAAGTTGGACGTTAAATTAAACGTTAATTATTAATCTCTCTATAGTAGTGAGCTCGGTATAATGCCGGGCTCATTCCTTTTAATCTCAGCTTTATTCTTTTATTGTTATACCACCATATATATTTCTTTAGCTCTCTTTCAAACTCTGTCAGTGGTTTTCTTTCCTTCTCAACAGTGTTTTCGAGGTTTTTGTATTTTTAGATGTTTTGGGATTAGGAGGGAGGAAATCAGGAAAGGGTACGGGTTAGCGTTTGATAATTCATAATTCTTCGGAGCGTTGCCCGAAGCGACAAATGTCGATAACATAATGCATAATTCATAATTAGGCTGACGCGATGTGCGGAATCGCTAAACGATAAACGAAAAGGAGGGGCAATGCCTCTCCTTGTTTTGATACCGACATTGATTTCGGTATCAAATTCTGTAATGGTTTTCTTTCTTCATATCCGTGTAATCGGTGCCATCCGTGTTCAAAAAGGTTTTCGACATTTCCGCCATTTTCGATGTTTGGGAAGCAATATTTTCCTGTCAGCCCCTCCATTTGGCAATTATTTTGCCTGGATGTCTATTTTCGGAATACGACCGTCCTTCTGTCTCTGAAACTCGCGGATGGCGGTGGTGCGACGGAAACCATTGCCTCCAGA
>CACXUB010000229.1 GCA_902770735.1 uncultured Bacteroidota bacterium
CGGACATCCTGTCCGTTGCACTGGAACAACGGGCGTCTCGCCCGTTGCGGTAGGATGTGCGCCCCGCGCACGCCGCTACGGCACCACCACCACCTTGAAGAACCGTATGGTGGGGCGAGCCGTCCCCGGCGAGCCGCCATCTTCCGGCACCTCCGCCCACGGCCCTTCCAGCGACGCCGACCCCTTCAACACGGCCTGTATCTCCGCGCCCGTCCAGCGGTTCGTCTTCGGCTCCCACTCCACCTTCGGCTTGCCGTCCACCAGCTCGATGGACACGATCCGGAAGTCGTTTGTGGCAAGCGTCAGATCTAGCCCCAGCGCGTAGCACTTCGCCGACGACGCACGTTCAACCGACGCGACGACCAATCACCAACCAACGTCGCTGCGCTTTTCACCTCGCGACTGTCATTTCATGCCTTCAAACAACATTCCTTGCGCGCTCTTCCAACGGCGATTGCAGATGTCGAGCACCTCGCCCTTCTTCAATCCAATCTCCTCAAGCCACGCAAGAACAGGTCCAATGCCGTGCGGCTGGAACTGGCTTGTCAGCCAATACTTCCGGCCGAAGAAACTCAGCGGCAGCTTCCCGTAGTACCGCTTGATGCCGCTCGAATCCTTGATTTCTTCGACATTCCCGGTATTGGGCTTGAGGACAACCCATCCACCAGTCTTGAACCGTGCAGACGAGGCTTCGGCCTTGAGCATCGCCACACTCTCCGCCTTCATCCGCGCATCTGTCTGGAGGACGGGAAACACCGCCTGCACCACCTTGCCTACGGCGTACGGGAAATCTGACTTGTAACCTTTCACTGGTTTGGCGGGCTTTTCAACGGCAACCGTCTTTTCCTGATGGAACGTGCCAGGAACAATCTTCACCTTGAGTTTCAGCTTGAGCTGCTTGGAAATCTCCTTGACCGTCTTGGCCTTGGCTTCCGTGCTGGATTGCGTATTGAGAAACCATCCGCCGGCAAGGGTCAACTTCGCAGACGGATATTCCGCCAAGTCCGCTTCCCGACGAGTCACCAACGGCTCTCCGTTCGGACGAAGACAGGCCGCAATTGCGCGCGCCAGAGTCAGGTTTGCCTTGGGCTCGGCGATAACCTTCCCGTCCGGAAAGGTCACCGTGAAATTCGTCTTCGGCTCAAGCGGTCCCGTGACGACATGCGTGCCTCCCGCCTTACGCACGATCTCCCGCGCCTCCGGCGTGGCCTTCGCGATGCTCGCCTCGATCTTCTGCCACTCCTTGCCAAGCGCCTCGATCTTCGCGATGAAAGCGCGAAGCTGCTTCGCATAAGCAATCGCCTCTTCGGCCGCCTTGAGCGACCCCGAGGCCGTGGCCGTCATCGCCTTCGCGCCCTCCTCGCGGACGGCCGTCTCCACGCGGCCCACTTCGCCGCGCAGGATTTCCAGCGCCTGCGGCACTTCGCTGATTTGTGAAAGTTCAAGGTTCATCTGTTTCTCCTTTGTTGTCAATTCACTGATGACTCGACGGCATCACACGACAGTTGCCACGTTGAATTTGACGTTTTATAAAACGTTAAAAGTAAAACTCACGTGAAGTCATCGGGGACGAACTCCGTTCCGCCGAACTCAGCCTCGAGCTCCTCGTCTGAAACAAGGCTGTCGGCGTCTGCAAGCTCGGCATACGACGGGCTCTCGCCCTTCTCGTCCAGCCGCCGCGTGAGGATGTCCTGCTTGAGTTGCAGCCTTTGGTCGCTGTTCAGTTCCTTCAACGTCATCTTCGCTCTCCTTTGTTGTCAATTGACTGATTTCCTGATGATCTCACGTTCTGTTTCTTCCAACCCGTAAAGGTCAAATACAAGTTCGTCGATCTGCTTCTCCAACGCCGATGTATCAGCCTCTGGATTCCCCTTCTTCGCCGCGAGAATGCGGTCGACGAGAATGGCAATAGGTTGTTCATCACAGCTACCAGGTGGTGGCAATGGAATACCCATCAAAGGTTCCGCATCCAACTGATAATTCGCACCCTGCATCTTTCCCTTGTGCCTTAACCAATATGTGATCAGTTGAGAGTTCAATACTCCTGTCAAGAACTTCATATTCCATCTGTCGGTTTTGATGATATTAACGGCCATCATCACAAAGACTTCTTTGTCCGAATAGGAAAACACAGGATACTTCACGCTCTTTCTGACTGCTAAAATCTTCTCGCCTTGTGCGAAGATGTGTTCTTCCCGAGGCCAATGCAAATGCATAAAATCCAACCTTCCATTTCTATTCTCCCTCCTTCTAGCCATTATACCCTTGAACTTTCTAAGATGTTCTAAAAGCATTGGAGCATCATCATGCCAATTTGCTTTAGTTATGTACAATATCTGGCTCTTGCACTCTTCTGACAATACATATCGTTTCATTTGCCAAGGTTCGTATAAAGGGCGCAGATATTTCTTATCATTCGCTGACACTTTTCCAAAGTACCCATAAGGCACCACAAAAACGCCATCGCCTATTTTGACTGAAGGATCGGTTACATACTTAATATTTTTTGGATTAACAACATCTGGATTCGGTACAACCCCCTGTGCTATTTCGTCACCTAACAACCGCATCTTTCCATTAGCTATTCGAGCCAAAACATCGTCATCACCAGAAAAAGTCAAAACACCCTTTTGACTACGCGAAACTACCGGCATGATATATTTTGCTGGGCATGAACATTCCTTCAATAGGAAATCCCGCATTTCCTGTTTTGTTGCTCCTGCCGCCAACCAACGATAATCAAAAGTGTACCCATCCGTTTCGGTATCTTGTTCAAACATCATGATCATTGTCTGAATCTGCGCGCCATCGGAATTATCCTCACTGAACACCATATATTCGTTAAAGTCAAGCATCAATAGGATACGTGTGTCGGCAATGACTTTTTTCCTC
>CACXUB010000230.1:0-2607 GCA_902770735.1 uncultured Bacteroidota bacterium
GCGAAAAAGAAGCACCTCAAGGTTGTCTATTACATTTCCCCGCAGATCTGGGCGTGGAAGAAAGGGCGCATCAAGCAAATCCGCCGCGATGTGGACGAGATGATGGTGATACTGCCATTCGAGAAAGCATTTTACGAAAAACAGGGCATGGACGTGCACTACGTCGGGCATCCGCTGTTGGACGCCGTGAGTCGCGACCTGCCCGAACGCCCCGATGTGCAACGGTTCCGCGAAAACAACGGTTTGGGTGACCGTGAGATTGTCGCGCTGTTGCCGGGAAGCCGCAAACAGGAAATCGCCCATCTGTTGCCAAAAATGCTACAAATGGTGGACCGGTTCCCGCAATACCAGTTTGTGGTGTCCATTGTTTCGTGGTTGCCCAAGTCGCTGTATAACAAGTATTTGAATGGCACTAACGTGGCTCGTGTCCAAAACCAGACGTATGCGTTGCTTGCCAACGCCAAGGCTGCGGTAGTGGCTTCCGGCACCGCCACGCTGGAGACGGCCATGATCGGCACCCCGCAGGTGGTGTGCTATGCCGGCAGCGAACTTTCCTATCTGATAGCTAAGAATTTGATATCCGGAATCAGCTACATCTCCCTGCCCAATCTCATCATGGACGCGCCCGTAGTGACGGAACTCATCCAGCACGACTTCAACACGGAGAGGCTGGAAAAAGAACTGCGCCTCATCACGGAAGACGATGAAAACATCGCCGCTATGAAGGCGCAGTATAGGGAATTGTACGGACGTTTAGGCAACGGCTCCGCATCGGAGAAGGCCGCCGCCGTGGTGGTGGGCTCGCTCTTGAGCAGTTTGCGCAACCGTGTGATATAGACGTCCATGTTGCGGCTGTTGTAGAAACTGTCCTCGCCCCAGATCTTCTTCAGCGCGTAGCTGCGGTAGAGCACGTCGTTGCGTTGCTCGTAGAGCATGTCCAGCAGCGCGGCCTCGCGGGAGGTCATCTTCTGTTCCTCGCCGTTGACAATCAGTACCTGCCGCTTGCGGTCGAACTGGATGTTGCCGATGTTGACGATGTGGCTTTCGGGTTCCTCCTGTACGCCCGTGCGCCGCAGCAGTGCCTGCATCCGCGCCAGCAGGATCTCCATCGTGAACGGCTTGGTGATGTAATCGTCGCCCCCGATGGACAACCCCTTGATCATGTCCTCCTGCATCGTCTTGGCAGTCAAGAAGATGATCGGGATTTTCTTGTCTAATTTGCGGATTTCCTGCGCCAAAGTGAAGCCGTCCTTGATGGGCATCATCACGTCGATCAGGCAGATGTCGAACTCATGGGTGCAGAACAGTTCGAAGGCGGCTTCGCCGTTGTTGGCGTGTTTCACTTCGAATCCTTTGCCGGTGAGCACGGTGGAGAGGACCTTCCCCAGGTTCATGTCGTCTTCCGCTAAAAGTACCTTTTTCGCTTCCATTTTATTCAGAATTTTTTGAAAGAGCAAAAATAATAAAAACATTGAAACGCAGCGTGAAATTGTTTTTTTCCGTTTTAATTATTTCAAAAAAAAGTGGAACAACCGAACTGAAAAAAATTATACTTTTGCATTTTCGTTTAACATCAAAATTTTTGTATTATGGGTTTTTTCAAAGAATTTAAGGAATTTGCGTTGAAAGGCAACGTGATGGACATGGCTATCGGTGTGATTATCGGTGGCGCGTTCGGTAAAATCGTCACTTCTTTGGTGAACGACATTCTCATGCCGTTGGTCGGCGCCCTTATCGGCAACGTCAACTTCACGACATTGTCGGCCACGCTCCGTGCCCCGAAACTTAACGAAGCGGGCGACGTGGTGGCCGAGGCCGTCACGTTGAACTACGGCAACTTCATCCAGGTGACCATCGACTTCCTGATCGTGGCGTTGTGTATCTTCGCCGTGATCAAGTTGATCAACAAGGCCACCAGCCTGGTGAAGAAGCCCGAAGAGGAAGCTCCCGCCGCCGCTCCGGAGCCGAGCGCAGAGGAGAAACTTCTCACCGAAATCCGCGACCTGCTCAAGACGAAGTAATTCCGTTGAAAGTGTTGCAAAAAAAACCGTTCGTCAGAACGGTTTTTTTTATGCCAATAGCCAACAGCTAACAGCCAACTGCTGCAATCCTCCGCAGTCCTTCCAGCACCGTTTCCCTGTTTGTGCCGATGTTCATCCGCATGAAGCCCTCGCCCTCGGCGCCGAAGTCCGTGCCGTTGTTCAAGCCGATTTTCGCGTCATAGACCAGTTTGCGGACCAACTCCTTCTGCGGGAGGTTCCAAGCGCGGAAGTCCATCCAGAGCAGGAAGGAGGCTTCGGGACGCATGAAGGTGATTTCGGGGCAATGCTCCTTCAGGTACTGTTCCGCCGCGTCGATGTTGCCCTGCAGGTATTCCAGCAGTTGCCGCAGCCATTCCTCGCCGTGCGCGAAGGCCGCCTCCGCCGCGTAGTATCCGAAGATGTGGCCTAACGAAAGCTCGTTGTGGTCGAGGAAGCCGAAGAACTCCTTGCGGATGTTCTCGTCGGACACGTAGCACACCGACGATGCTAAGCCCGCCATGTTGAAGGTTTTGCTCGGCGCGAAGAAGGTGATGGAATTGCACTCCGCCGCCTCCGAAACCGTCGT
>CACXUB010000230.1:2631-3339 GCA_902770735.1 uncultured Bacteroidota bacterium
AGGTCGGCGTGGATCTCGTCGGAGATGACCAACACGCCCTTGCGGAGGCAGATGTCGGCCACCCGCGCCAACTCCTCTCTCGTCCAGACAGTACCGCCGGGATTGTGCGGATTACTGAGTATCAATATTTTACATCCTTCCGCCTTGCGCTCGAAATCGTCGAAGTCGAAGGAGAAGCGGCCGTTCACGGTTTTCAGCGGGCTGCTCACGAACACCCTGCCTGTGCGGTGCGGCACGTTGATGAACGGCGGATAGACCGGCGTGGTGATCAGCACCTTGTCGCCCGGCTGCGTGAAGGTCTGCAGCGCGAAGGCGATGCCCTGCACGATGCCCGGGACAAAGCGCATCCGGTTCCATTTCGTGGCGATGCCGTACCGTTTCTGGAACCAGTTGAGCACGGCCATCTTGTAGCCGTCCGGCGCGAAAGTGTAGCCCAAAACCTCATGCTCGCAGCGTTTCCGTATCGCCTCCAGGATGAAATCCGGCGTCTTGAAGTCCATGTCCGCCACCCACATCGGCAACAGATCGTCCGTCCCGAAAACCTCCGGGGTCATGTCGTGTTTCACGCAGTATGTGCCCTTGCGGGGGACGATGGAGTTGAAATCGTATTGCATAATTAAGAATTAAGAATTAAGAATTAAGAATTAAGAATTAAGAATTAAGAATTAAGAATTAAGAATTAAGAATTAAGTATTAGGCGGTACGTGC
>CACXUB010000231.1 GCA_902770735.1 uncultured Bacteroidota bacterium
ACTTTGCCGTTTTGCTCGGTGTAGTAGTTTGTTTTAGGTTTTTGGCCAAGTACAATAGCTTCGATTTCAGCATAACGGTCTTTTGCATGGTCAGTGTCACGGAGATTAACTTCCTGTGTTGATTTTTTACGGTTTAGACGAGAATAACCATCCTCGCTGAAATCGATAAATGTTACAAGGTCATCAAGTTCATGCGGTCTTCCTATTTTGATTACAAATATATAGACAGATACACTTGCCTTTAACAATTTTGATGGCATTTTAATACTTGCTTCAAGTGTATTGTGGTTAAGTATTGATTTTGTATAAGGCAACCCCTGACCGTTTCCTGCACTATCCTGAATAATTATACAAGCATACCCATTTTGCATTTGTTGGAGTGCTTCTTCAACAAAAATAAAACCATTTCCTTTTGCACTGTATGGTGGATTAAGTAAAAATACATTTGCTTTAAAGTCCGTTAAATCACTGAGTTTAAAGTTATGTGAGTCAGAATTTTGAATATTTGACGAACCATCACCCATAAGAATCATGTTCAGAACTGCAAGCATATAAATATTATCCATAACAGCTTAGAATTGAACTATAACGCTGCAAATATACGAATAAAGGTTTAAATCTGAACCGTTTTCGTACTAAAATTTGCTAAAAGGCGACAATTATGTGAGCCAATGTATTTCAATTGGAGTTTCCGATGCATTCGACAGAACTATTCCACCTGTCGAGAATCTCGCGGAGCTCCTGGGGGAGTTTGTCATAACAGGCTGCGGCGATGTCTTTGGGTACGGGCTTGGTGGCAGCAGCGATGTTGCCGGCTATACAGGCCATGGTATCGGTATCGCCACCAAGGGAAATGGCACGGATGACGGCATCCATGAAACTGTCGGATTCGAGGAAGCAGATGATGGATTCGGGCACACTCTTGTCGCAGGCAGTCTCGAACTGATAGTCAGGACGTATCTCGTCAGTGGTGCGGTTCAGGTTGTAACCGAAGGTCTGCTCGATATACGACTTGATGTCGGCTTTCGGTTTACCGGTCCTATTGAGAAAAATAGCAGCTGCAACTGCCTGGGCCCCACGGATGCCTTCTTCGGAGTTGTGCGTGACTTCGGCTGTAATCTTGGCAAGAGCAAGGCGTTCATCGAGCGATTTTGCATACCAGACCACCGGTGCTACGCCCATAGGGAGTGCGGTCATCGGAGTCCACCCATTTGCGGAACTTCCTACCAAAGGAGTAGACACGATAACGACTGCCGAAATGCTTGAAGAGGTCGATGAGCGATTCCTTGTTGTGTTCAGGATCATCCATCAGCCATTTGGCAATGGCCATCGAGAGAATGGTGTCGTCGGTGTAGTTCATGCTCTTGAGTACTTTCATCTCTTTCTTGCCAGCGAGCTTCTTCACTTTCCGCTTGTCTTTCTCCAGTTCGTATTTGGAGCCGAGCACTTCGCCACAAATACCTCCGATGAGTCCGGTAAGAGGGAGTTTTTCAGGGACTGTTCGCTCCATACGTTCCACGGTGATGCGACCATCGGTTTCCTGGTGGAAACGGAGCACACCACCCAGCCAGTTGATGTATGCACTATTGAGCAGGTTGACATCAGCAGGCTCACCATGCAACCATTTCAGCCATTCGGCATACCATTGGCAACTACCATGCGAGAATTCCTTCTTACGGGTGGGAGGGGCGCCATAACGACCTGTCAAGAAGTCGTTCTCGATAAGTCTGGGATTGTTGAGATAGCCATTCTCGGGGGCAACAATCATGGTCTGATTCTTGACCGCATCAGGGCTGTCGTCAAAATGAGCCATCAGTGCTGCCGCTTCGATACTGCCGAAGTGTATTCCGGCAATGTCGATACCGATAGAATCATCAGAGGTGAAACGGTCTGTATACACAGGTACCTGAGATGACAAAGAGAGAGAGCCGTAGAGCTCGAAATCGTCTTGGAAATGGGCTTCGTCGCGTAAGGCACCTTTTGCAATACCACCTTTGTTAATAGGGTCGTTGGGGTTGGAACCTAAAGCTTGTTCGCCATAGTGGGCTGTAAACACACTCATCTTGTAGAGCAAGTCGATGGAACCCAGAGGTGAAGCGATATCAGTACGGATGATGACCACGGGCAGACTGCCAGGCATACGTCCGAGTATGTCGCGACAAAGGGCTTCTTCGCGAGGGGTAACAAGCACAACAAGGGCACAGTCGGTCTGTGGATGCTTGTCGCTCTTGATGAAGTTGGAGAGGGCCATAAAACGCCCGTGACACTCATCGCGGAAGTCGGAGATGACGCAGGAGGCCAGTCCGGCTTCGGTCATATTGCTCTCCATCTTGTGGGCTACTGGTTCGCCGTACGATCCGTAAAGGACGGTAAATTGCGTAATCTGACTGAGTGATGGCGGAGTGATGGTGCCATCGACGGTGCGATAGGTGAAATTGTCTTCGGGTTTGTCGGAGAGGGTCAGTTTGCTGACAAAGTCGGTATCACCAGTGAAGGCTTTATATAATAAGGAAAAGTACGCAAAGGTGCCATTCACACTGATGAATCCACCGGGGAGGTCGAACGCACGGTTGACAAGACCAGTGGGACATGCTTTCTTGAAACGTTTCATATTGTCGTTCTCTTCGTGCTGCATGGTGAAGGCACAACTGTAGTCTGGGTTTACATGAATCATTCTTTTGGCGATGTATTCCGCATCCTGATTTTTCATCGACTTACTGATGAAGAGCAGTTTGGCGTTGCGCAGAGTATCGTCGGAAAAAGAGTTGGCTTGATAAGGGGTCACGACTCTACCCAGACCGCAGTTGGTTCCGTAGAGGAGTGC
>CACXUB010000232.1 GCA_902770735.1 uncultured Bacteroidota bacterium
GCCCGTCCGCTTCGATCATGGCATCCTCTTTCAGGCGGTTGTATTCCGCCAGTTCCTCTGCATCCATCTGGTGCTTCAGATATGGTGTGGGGCGGCGTGAGGAATCGACGTGATCGAAGCCGATTCCACGACGCTCAGGGCGTTGGAAATACTCGTCGGGGTCGTATTGCTCCCGCCAGTCGTCGCGGGGCTGCCAGTCGCTTTCCTGGGTCGCCAGGTCGCGCTGTACGCCCTTCGGGGTGGTGGCGCGGTAGAATACAGCGGCGCGGTTCAACTGCTGCAAGGCGGCGGCGTAAATGGCGCGGTCGGTGGGTTGCTGTATTCGACTGTCTGCTTGCAGGCGTTCCATCCACCACCTTTCCATGCCGGTGTCTTCGGAGTCCATGCAGCCCAACAGTTCCAGATACACGTTAAGACCGGGCACCTTGGCAATGATGCGCAGTTCGTCCTCTTCCTCGTCGTAGGTGCCGCCCATCCGCTCCACATAGTCGTGGACCGACACGCCGGCCCACTGTGCGCTGCGTGCAAGGAGTTCGCGGCGTTCCATGCTTTCCAACCAGGCGACGCGGTTGTTCTCGTCGCGCTCTCGCACATGGTCGCGCTTCTCCTGGGTCTTGTAGGCGTGTATTTTGGCCACGAAATAGGGCGGGCGCGTGCCGATGATGCAGTTTCCGAGGTCGGAGTGGGCACCGTTCTGGTCGTTGGTAATAATCCACTCTGCATTCTCGCTCATGTCGTAGTTCACCTTGTGCAGAGAGCAAGGGAACATCAAGAATTTCATTGTGTGCATATTTTATTATATAATTGCAAATTAAAAATTAAGATCCGATTCGGACCTTTGCCATACCGTTCTCGTGAATCTCGATAGGCTCAATGATAAAGTCATCAAGTCCGTGGAAGGTGATGTTGTTGCCGTTGTTGTACTCGCGTTGAAACGTCCTGACGATTTGGCGGACCAATGCGCCCCACGTTTTTGAATTTCTAATGATATATTCGTTGTAGCCATTCACGTTGAAAGGGTAATCCATGCGGATTGTGCGAACTTCAACTTTCAGTTCTTTCTTGGGGTCAAACCCTACATTCTTGCCGATGTATAGCGACCTGAGCGGTTGTGCTGCATAGTCGCAGCGATCCACTACCTTCATTCCTTTTCTTGCTATTGTTGCCATGATTGTGATTCTTTTGTGCCGGATGCCCGGATGGTTAAGCGTACATAAAAACGTGGTAGAGCATGTAGGACACTTGTGCGGCCAATGCTGCGTTGATGATGTTCTGGTGGCGGTCCACCCATTGTGCCAGTCTGCGGCCTGTGCGCAGTTCTCTGGCATAAGTTCTGTTCTGTTCCATGATGTTGTGTTTTTGTGCCGATTCCTCGGCGGAGTTTTGAAAATCGGTGTTTATGAAAGCCCCTGATAACTGGGCTTGGTGTCAGTCATCCGTCATTAAGTCAACAATTCGAAGATTGAGAGTCCAGACTTCATTTTTGGTGTCAAACCCAAACATGGCAAATGCTTCGTCTGCCTCATGGGTGAATTGGTAGTTGTTGCCCCTGTCACTGGTGACATAGAGAGTGTCCCATCTGCTGGGGTCGTCCTCCACGCCGCCCATGTCATATACAGCATTATCTTTCGCCAAAGCTCTTGCGTATTGCTCCATTCGCCTTGGCATCCTATACCATATCATGCCTTTGAACAAAGGCTCCGCCCTTTTCGTTTTTGGCCGTGGCGATGATGATTTTCCCGGTCTTGCTGCAAGCCTCCTTCTTGTCCTTCTCAATGTCTGCGGCGATGTCTTCAGGCAGATAACGCCGATTGTGGGATGATCTGCGGATGGCTCCAGACTGAGCACTGTCCGTCCGTCCTTCTTCTTCAGACTTCCCCACCTGTTTTCTCCGTGGCCTTCCACGGTGGCGAAGATACCGAAATAATAACTGTCGCTTGTCTCCGTCTTGATGGTGACTGTGTGACCGAACTGGGTAGTGAAATTATAAGTTTTCATGATGATTTTTTAATGGTGGATGAAAATTCGGTGATGGTGAAAGCCCCTGATAACTGGGCTTGCCTTTATGCCATGTAGTCGTACAGGTAGGCGATGGTGCCGTCGCTGCAAACCACTTTGTCATATACAAAGACGAAGTTTTTTCGGTTCTCGTCATGCTCGTTGGGGATGTCAAACCAATTTACGGCTGTGAAGTCGTTGCCCTTCTTCTCAAAATACACGTCATCTTCTTCCTTTGCTTTCGGGAAGGTGAAGATCTCGCCCGACATGGTGCCGCCGGTGCCGTCCTCATCAATGAAGGTATAACTCTGATTCATGCCGTGGATGTTCAGGTCGCACTGGATGAACTGGTGGCCCATCGGCTCATTTTCGAGCAGCGTCTCTTCGGCCTGCTGCCATATTTCTTCCATGGAGTCGGAGGGGTCGAACTCAAAGCCATTCTGTACGGCTGCGTTGATAATTGAAAGGATGTGATTCGTTTTCATAATTGTAAATCGTTGTGGCGGTTGCCCGCCGGGTTAAACATTATTTTTCTTATTTCTGATGCAAAGGTAAACAAAATAAATTAACCGTACAAGTGTTTTGAGAATTATTTTTCAAAAAAGTGAAAAGTTTTCGGGTTTCTTTACAAAATTAAGGGATTTCTCGCTGCCTTGCAGCGACTAAAAAAGAAACAACAAAAGCCACACATTCGCGCTGTGCGGCTCTCGATGGGGCTGGGTGGGGTAGTTATTCCTCCTTGGTGCTTTCGTCGCCTGTGGGCGACGCTGTGGGCGCGTCCGTGGCTGTGCGCTTGCGCTCCTGTTCCTGCAACATTCTTGTCTGGTGC
Organism: uncultured Bacteroidota bacterium; assembly: GCA_902770735.1. Taxonomy (GTDB): domain Bacteria; phylum Bacteroidota; class Bacteroidia; order Bacteroidales; family WCHB1-69; genus F23-D06. Next base: position 2,828 of record CACXUB010000232.1, read on the forward strand.
TGCCGTGCTTTCGTGATTGAGTCATCTTCAGGAGGACAAAGCAAACGCCACGCCGGCACGCCGATGATGTCGGCAATACGCTCCAGAATCTTGATGGAAACGCGCTGCCCACGCGCCACGTTGCTGATGTATTGGATGCTTACGCCCATTTCACGGGCTATCGCGCTGATGCTGGTGCCCTGTTCGTCGATAAGTCGATAAAGATATATTTTCATGGTGATGATGTTTTGTAATTACGCTGCAAAGATAAATAAAATAAATGATTAAACAAAATAAATTCAGCAAAAAAGCGGGCGCGCCCTGACCGTCACGGCCGGAGCGTGCCAAATTCAAATCATGAAAGGAAAAATCGGTGATTTCGCAGGGATCCTATAACGGGGCGTCGCTGTGCTACAGCGACAGACGGGACGGGCTGGCGGTCTATGCCACCCGTGCTGCCTGCGCCTTCAGGTCGTCGGCGTAATACTGCGCCAGCACGTCGGCCA
>CACXUB010000233.1 GCA_902770735.1 uncultured Bacteroidota bacterium
CGGAGGCGACCATCGCCGCCTGCATCATGAAGCACACGGCAATGGCCGACCGCTACCACCCCTTCGATTGGCAGAACGTGAAAGCCGAACTGTTCTTCCTCCTCACCGAAGTAGAAATCATCCACATCGAGACCGCCGAGAATGACCCCGACGACACCACCTATCTCTGCCGCCTCACACGCAAGGATAGCCGGTCTATTTCAGGCGGCTCCCCCATCCCATCCCGCCGCGCCGTTCTCTGTAGGCCGTGGTTTCACCACGGCTCAAAACTCCCTGAGTTCCGCCTACGCCCCTGGCAAGTGCAGTCGTGGATAGACACCCAACTCAAATGGCTCGATGATGAAAAGAGCACCCTCCTGCTCTTTCCTTACAAGCAGCTCATCCGCACCCGCCATTGGCAGTGGCATTGGCCATTCCTGAAAAAAACCTGCCACGCCCCATCCGAACTGCTCCAAGACTTCACCTGGCAGCAGTACCGCCATCTTCAGGACTATATGGATCTCTACATTCGACAGCAAAACCGCATGGTGAAAATCTCGCAGTCTGCCCACGACGCCCAACAACTCATCGAGGCACGCCAGCAGATGACCGACACCCGCAACCTCTTCCTCGCCATCCTCTTCGGCGGCGGAGAAGCCGGCGCATCTTCATCCGACCGATTTCGGGCGGATGCCCCCAATATCGCAAAACAAATCTCCCATATCTCCGAAGTCCAGTGGCAGGTCATCCTCCTATGGTGGAGCGGCTTCATGCACTACCTCAAAGAGCACTACCCCCGCTGTTTCAGGTCCTCCGGCAAGAAAAACCCCAAGCGACCGACCAACCCTCTCGAACTATACACCTCCATCATCGCCACCATGCAGAAATACATCGGCATCGACGAGGAGAAAGTCAACCACCAGACCTTCCACATCATCCTCGAACAACTGGAGCGCATCGCAAAAGAAAACGAGGAAATAGAAAAAATGAACATCGTCTATGCCGTACACCCATCCGGCGCAGGAGCAGGAGGCACATTCTATCGTGTCAAGCTCCGTGTCACCGCCAATCTCACCGGCCATTCCGACACGGTGTTTGAGTTCTCGTCACCCTGCCAGGGCACCACCCCCGTCCGCTTCGACATCAGCAGCGCACTCCGCGCCTGTGCCGACCCATATACACCCACCGCCGATCCTCCATCCTCCTACCCTGCCATCACCTTCGCACTCCGCGCCTGTGAGGAATGGATGCGCGACGGCGTTGTGTACGAAGACCAGAACAGCGCGACCACTTCTGCCGTCACCACCTATATGGGAAAGCTCACCGACCGTGAGCGACTGGCCGGAAACGCCTCATGGCCCACGCGCTACAGCCGAAAGCCCACCTCCAGTCCTGAAATCTGTTTCCATGATTACCAGGTCATCGTGCCAGGCCCCACGTCCGCCGCACCCTCCGTCACCCTCTATCTCGCCGGCGACCCAGGTGAACAAGACTTCGGCGGACTCAACTACTATGTCATCCCACCACCACCCGACGGTCATGAAATCCGCTTCATCAATTCCCTCGGCGTGCATGAGAACGTCTTTGTCTATGGGCTGCCAAAGAACGAGACCGACATCACCACCGACCAATATGTGAAATCGACCCAGGAAACGCTCACGGATTTCTCCCGGCGGATGGCCATCAAGCAAAACGACTTTGAGCGATGGCCGCTTACGTCTGGTCCCGTTGACCGCAAATGGGAGTCATGGTATATCCATGATTTCATGATGTCACGCTGGCACTGGATAAAGATCGACGGCCTTTGGATTCCATGCTCAGTCATCCCCGAAGAGACCACCGCCTTCAACGACCGCATCACCCCCGCCCGCCACGAAGTCATTTTCAAAGTGCGTCTCGACATCAACGGCAGCCCATACTTATAGTATCGTTACAAGCAGCCGATTTCGGCTGCGTTTATAAATAAATTCTGCATAATTTTCTATAAGTTTTTGAAAAATTTCTCGGCGAAGCCGACTCCTATTTCAAAAACATTTCTTATCTTTGTATCGAAGAAAAAACTCCCGTGGGATTCTCCAAAAAAGGGTCACGTCAGTCTTCTGGGCATGTGTCGTCTAATGCCTGATGGCGGTAACTCGACGTAAAACAACCAGCCGCCCGTCCCGAAATAGGAACAAAAGATACCCCACACCCTTTGGAGAGGGCGGCAACGCCCCTCCATTTCTCAACTTTCGGACCACCAAATGAGGGCAGAGAGTTCCCGAAAAGGCTAAGAGTGGGCACTGTGGCAGAGGTAAGCACACATATTGTCGTAAGAACCTCGTTAAATAAAGTGACGACATGCTCCTGAGT